>DATGUZ010000078.1:0-15321 GCA_035300865.1 Sporosarcina sp. | reverse complement strand
ACGTGAAAACAGGAAGTCGTGCAAGTTCAAATGATTTAAGCACTTTCTCTTCATATGGTGAAGCGGTAAAAGTCATGCATGATTATAGCTTAGGCTTTATCGTCAGCCATGACATTTGTGCCATTGATTTAGAGGACTGTGTCAATGAATCGGGAGAATTAAACGAAATCGCACAAAATGTGATTGCTTATTTTCCAAGTTCTTATATCGAGAAAAGTCCATCTGGAAGCGGACTTCATATTTACTTTAAAGCAACTAATTTTGATTACGATACAGACATTTACTATATCAACAATCGAAAATTAAATATTGAAGTATATATGTCCACATATTATTCAACTATCCTTGTCATGTATTCATGTTAAACTTACTGTAAGGAGTTGATACGAGTGGTTCAAACTACAAAAACAAATAATTTACTAACGGAAGCGACACACTTTATTAATCTTTGTTACGAAGAACTTCATATTTCTAAAGAAAAACAATTGTTGCGAATAAAAGAGATTGAAAAAGAAATTAACACAACTGGAACATATATACATAAGTCTTTTGAATTAGTACATGGTGCAAAAATGGCTTGGCGCAATAGCAATCGCTGTATAGGACGCTTACTTTGGGACACCTTACATGTATTTGATGCACGAGACGTGCTGACAGCGGAAGATGCGTACCAGAAATTAATTAAACATATTGATTTTGCAACAAATGAGGGGAAAATTCAGTCTACAATTACAATATTCCCACCTCGAAAGGATCAAGAAGACCCTATTAGAATTTGGAATCATCAATTACTCCGTTATGCTGGATACGAAGTAGGTAATAAAATTATAGGAGATTCAACATCTGTCAAGTTTACAAAAATGTGTGAAAGTTTGGGGTGGAAAAGCAATAAAACGCCCTTCGACATTCTTCCTTTAGTCTTACAGGAATCAGGTAAAAAACCTGCTTTATTTGAAATCCCTAATGATATTATTAAGGAAGTACCGATCACACATCCGCAACTTGAAGGCTTTAACCAGCTGGATATAAAATGGTATGCTGTCCCAATTATTTCAGACATGAGGTTAGAAATAGGTGGAATTGACTATCCTATGGCTCCCTTTAATGGTTGGTATATGGGCACTGAAATTGGTGCTAGAAACTTAGCTGATCAAGATCGCTATAATTTACTACCAAAAGTTGCAGAATTAATGGGATTAGACACTAAATCCAGCAAATCTCTTTGGATTGATAAAGCTCTAGTTGAATTGAATGTTGCGGTAATTCATTCTTATCAACAAGCAAATGTAACACTTGTTGACCATCATACAGCCGCAAAACAATTTAAAGTCTTTGAAGAGAACGAGACCAAATGCGGTCGACCAGTCACTGGTAACTGGGTATGGCTTATCCCGCCACTATCAGCTGCAACAACTCACGTGTACCATAAGCGATATAATAATGATATTTTAACACCTAATTACTTTTATCAACCTGATCCTCAAGAAATCTAATTGGATAACTCTTTTGTATAACTTAAATCGGTAGCACCCACTGCTAGCATTCTATCGAACAGGATGTACTAGTGATAAAAGTGTTAATGTGCGACCTTTTAACGCTCACGCCTTCAGATAATTTCTTGCATGTTTAAATCGTGTTTCCCAAACATAAAAGCTCATTTCATCAGTCCTTTCGTTTATCCTTAGTCAGACTCTCTCGCAACTTCCTACGTCGTTCTTCCAGTTCAGCATCAGTTGCAACGGCAGGTGGTGATTTGGATTGTTCCTCTTGTTGTTTTTTAAACCAATCAGGAACAATTGGCGCATCTTTTTGTCGTGATCCTGTGTAGTTTGCTTGGCTGTTACGTTGTGCTTCATGTACCTGGACCTGTTCAACACTTGTAAACTTTTTGTTGTGCCAGTCTTTTAAAATGCTTGCTGCATAATTCCATTTCAATACGCCATTTTCAATTGCTATTTTCATAGCGTGGATGACCATTTCTTCATTGAGATCGTCAATCCATACACCAATCTTTTCGCCAATATGTGGCGTGAGAATGCCAAATCCGTTTTGTTGGTAAAATGAAAATGCAGTATCCTTCGTGCACGCGTCGTTGTTGTTAATATTCTCTGTAGTAGTCTCTGTAGTATTCTCTGGTAATGGTGTATCCACTTTGGGTGTCTCGTCTACCCATTTTGGGTACTTCGAATACTCTTTTTGAGTAGTCGAGTGTAATTTTGTAGATTCGGCACGATCAAATACGAATTCAGCAACCTTTTCATAATTAATTCTGTACCAATTTGTCTTATCAATCGGCAACGTGTTAAAGTTGTCAATTATCAAAAGTTCCTTCTCTTCCAGCTTTTTAATGATTCTACGGATTGTGTTGACGCTCCAAAATGGAAACTGCTCTTGCCATTTTGGAACGGTGTTATAAACCCAACGATGGCCATCTTGTATGTTCGTACTTTTTTCTAACCAGTAGTGTAATTGTTGTAAAAATATTGACTCATTAAGCCCAATCTTCTTTGCTAGTCCAGGCATAACGATTAACGGCTTCTCATTCAGTAATAATGTGCTCATTTCTCTTCATTCCTTCCCAATTCTGCACGAACTGCAGTGTTCTTGTGACTAATGTTGTTTTAAATGACGATAGGATTCTATGCCATACCTTTCTTAAATTGACGCATACAACATGCGAAACAAAGTTTTTCGTGCATCCTTCTCACGCTCGACTAACTCGTACACGCTTTTAGCAACTGCTCCCCTCATTCGTTTCCGCTCGCCCGTTTGTCATGTACTCGCATCACGCATTTGCAAGTCCAAAACCTCCAATCTGTTTTGACCTTGTTGTCATTCTTATTTTGTAGCGATATCATTATTTGATCAAACGAATCGATTAACAGTTGATAGGCTGTCCATACCTATTCTGAATTAAGAGAGTTAGAGTGTAACTAAGGCCCTTTTTAGTCCATAAGTACAACACTGATGCATATACTTCACCCTTCATTAACTTAAATAGCTCCTACTTTCAAAAAGGATAAACTTATTTTAAATAAAAGCATGAAAAACCTGTACTTTATTTTCAAATAAAAAGAAGGTTTCTTCTAAAATTAATCAGCTTTTCATCGCTTCCACCATTGCAGGATTGCTTTAACCGCTTTTTTACGATTTCGTAGAACTGCTACCATTTAAAAACCTCTATACTGTACAATGTACTTGTAAGATAATAGCGAAGATGCTCCTATTAGGAAGTGTTTTACTGTTGCCATTTTTCTATTATTAGGTTTAATACGATCATCAAAATTGAATTTATGTTCTAGTTTACAACTTCCTATAGACTAACTTTCTATGTACAATATGTGTAAGGAGGACGGTCATTTCTTGAACTTTATTGTTTTATTTATAAACGAGGATTCTTCTCTTAACAACGAAACCTATTCAATTGAACTCGTTAAATGTAACAATGAACATTTCGTAGATAGGCTTACTGTTTCATTTGATTTAGCGCGTTCTACTAAACAGCTAGCCAATCATGCATCTTATCATAATTTGTGCACATTTATTGACGGACAATTGATCATCATGCATGACGCATCAAAACATTTACGCATTCTTAAACAAACCTTTGATGCGTATCAATTGCCTTATCCATTCATCGAGTATAGTTGTACATCGATTTTGTCTAGGAATTTATCGGTTGAACCACCGATTATTCAAAGTGCAGATGCCTGTGCTTCTTTATTTTCAACTATAATTGAAGCGCATCAAGTTCGTACAGTAAACCAATTACTTAAATTAGCTAATATTACAATCGGTGTGTTTTCCCCACATTCAAATCGACCGATTCGCGAAAGACCGCCTAAAAGTATACGAAAAAGAGCAGCAATTCTTTCATTTCAAAATCAACATGTTGTATTTACAGGTGGTTTGCAAGCGATGGTGCGAAGTGAAGCTGCTAAAATGGTTCGTTTATTAGGCGGTATTTGTGTAGGTAATGTCACTTCATCTACGAATATTGTGATCATAGGTGACCAACTGAACAATCGAACATCAAAAACCACTAAACAAATACGTGCAGAACAACTGATAAATGCTGGTCATTCAATTCATTTATTAACGGAAAATGAATTTTTATCGATCATTCATACATTAAAAAAAGAGAAACGACATTAAGTTGTCGCTTCTCTTACTAAATTATTTTACAGCAGCCGTAGATATTTGTTCTACAGTCGTTGCTTTTCTTAATTGTTTAATAGACATCATAATCGCAAATGATAGGATATAAAGTGCTGCAAGATAAAGCATTGCAATTTGCATATTGTAGTATTCTAGTAAATACCCAACTAAAATCGGTGAAAAGCCACCAACTGCGCGGCCTATATTAAAAATGGTGTTCGTTGCGGTTGTACGAATGTGCACAGGATATAAACTACCAATTAACGCACCATACCCCGCAAACATTCCATTAGAGAAAAAGCCAACGATTGCTCCACCAATGAGTACTCCAGCAGCTCCTGTTGCACTCGCATATAAAAAAACCGCAATTGCAGAAGCAAGCAAAAATGATCCATATGCAATCTTCATTCCGAAACGGTCAATAAAACGACCAAATGTTAGCATCCCAATGATCATGCCAACTGCTGTACTAATTGTCCAAATTGCAGAACCCGAAACCGATAAACCTTGTGACTCTTGCAACATCGATGGCAACCAAATCATTAAGCCATTATAACCAGCGATTTGAACCGTCGCCATAATAGCAAGGGCAATTGTTGTCCAAGCCACTTTTGGAGAATTAACAAGTTGTAATAACTTACTTGGTTCTTTTTCTTTTGTAACCTCTTTCTTCTTTTGTGCTGCTAACCATTCTGGTGACTCTCCTAAATTCCTGCGAACGATAAAGGCAAAGATAACTGGTAAAATACCAACGAAGAATAATGCTCTCCAACCAAATGCAGGTAAAATCATGGCACTTAATAGTGCTGCTAAAATCACACCATATTGTGCACCTACACTTACATAGGAAGATGCGCGACCTTGTTTATGTTTTGGCCAAGCTTCAGCAACGAGCGCCATTCCAATTCCATATTCTCCACCTGCACCAATTCCAGCAATAAATCGATATAAATATACTTGTTCAATTGAAGTTGCAAATGCTGTTAGCGCTGTTCCGATGGCAAATAAAATAATGGTGTAAGTAAACACTCTTACACGCCCGTATTTATCAGCTAGAATACCGAATACAACACCACCTAATAACATTCCTAAATTCGTAATAGTCGACATCATTCCACCAGCTGCTAACCCTACGCCGAATTCATTAATCATTAGCGTCATTGCAAATGAGATAAACATGATGTCCATTCCTTCTAATGTTAAGCCTGTGACAGACGCGACGACTGTTTTTTTCTGATAATCCATTCTTCTGCCCCCAATATTCGTTTAAAATATACTGAATCCCTTTTAAAGAATGGATTAATCCAATTCTCCTTCGCCATTTCTCCGAATGGCGTTAAAAGAGGTCTTTTCAGCAAAAAACTCCTTTACCGTGAAGGGTAAAAGAGTAAGTGTACACAAAAATAACCTTGATCATTGAGCTGCTTTGAAAAGATTGTCGATTCACATTCTTTCCATCTTTCAGCTATTCATCAAGTAATCCGTTCATTTATGCCACTTCTCAGCCTCACGGGACTGATTTAAAGAATTCCTACATTTATTTTAGCAGATACGTTTTTTCTGGACAATAAAATTTTACAATGTAACCCCTTTCATTTTAATGTTCTTTTATTCTGATAACAATAACAACTACCTTTCAACCTTATGATGTTTAATACAAAAATGATGCATCTTTGTATAGCATGCATCATTTTTGTTTAACGTATTGAATTTGTCTTCGTCTTTCCAACGACGTTGGTTTCATTCCACGATTTCATTTATTATCCTAAAATTTTCGTCACCAATTTTCGTGCTTCTGTTACATCTTTCATACCGTGAATAAACATTCTTCCATCTTTGAAAAAAACGAGTCTATGCTGTTCAAATTCACAAACAACTAGATGGGCATTTCGTTTTAAATTAGAGACAAGTGGTGTTGCAGCTTGAACAAAAGTTTCCACATCGATACGACGATGTGCTGGCCAGGACAGTTGTACAGTATCTCTCCCACATAACACCGCATAGTTTACTGCGTCTTCCGCAGTTAAAAATGGATAAGTTGGCTGTTCGCTGCAAGTTGGACAATTCGGCTTTTTTAACGGAAGCACGTCAATTGTTGCACGTTCTCCCGTCCAAACGTCTGTTGTTTCTAGTTTTGGCTTTAACGTCCCTTCTGCAATAAACTTTAATACTTGCGCCACTTGACGCGCCGCCACTGTAACGACAATTGGATTAATCACTCCAACCGTATCACACGTCAAACTTTGTGATGGCAATGTTTCCAATAAGCAATGTAAACACGGCTCATCTTCGTGAATGCCAATCGGAAATGTGAGCCCGTAACTTCCTACACATGCCCCCATAAAAAAAGGGATATTCAACTTAAACGCTGCATCGTTGACAAGGAGTCTTGTTTCGATATTATCTGTAGCGTCGATCACAAGGTCGTGTCCTTCAATGTATTCAAGAACATTTTTCGGCGTAATATCTGCAACAATTCCACGAACTTCCACTTGACGATTAATGGCCTTTAATCTTTTTTCAGCTGCTACTGCTTTCGGCAATTGATCGATTACATCTTGTTCACTATATAAAAGCTGTCGATGTAAATTTGTCCACTCGATTAGATCACGATCAATAATCGTAACACGTTGAATTCCTGCACGAACAAGCATTTCACTCGATGATGCACCTAATGCACCCGCACCGATGATACAAACACTTGTATGGAATATTTTTTGTTGCCCCTCTTTACCGATTTTATCAAATCGTTCTTGACGAGAATATCGATCTATCAATTTGGTAACAGCCCTTCCATAGGACTACTTGCAACAGCATAATCACGTTTTGGCATACGTCCTGCTTCAAAGCCTAGACGTCCTGCTTCAATTGCTAATTTCATCGCTTTCGCCATTTTAACTGGATCTAACGCCTCTGATACAGCTGTATTCAATAATACACCATCAGCGCCAAGTTCCATCGCATATGAAGCATCTTTTGGAGAGCCAATACCCGCATCAATAATAACAGGGACTTTTGATTGCTCAATAATAAATTTCATGTTTAAAGGATTTAGTACACCACGACCTGAACCAATCGGTGATGCACCTGGCATGATCGCATGTGCCCCTAACGATTCCAATCTACTTGCAAGTACTACATCGTCTGACGTATATGGAAGGACAATAAAGCCTTCTTCCAATAACATTTCTGTTGCGCGCAATGTTTCAACTGGATCAGGTAAAAGTGAACGATCACAACCAATGATTTCAACTTTCACCATATCGCATAATCCCGATGCTTTTGCTAATTTTGCAATACGAACTGCTTCTTCAGCGGTCTTAGCACCAGCAGTGTTTGGGAGTAACGTATATTTCGATAGATCAAGTTGTTCTAAAAAATTTGGTTGTGAAGGTTCGAAAATATTCATTCGACGTACAGCAAATGTTAAAATTTCTGCTTCTGAAACATGTACCGCTTCTTTTTGGATGTCGAATGATGGATATTTACCTGTCCCTAATAATAATCTGGATTGAAAAGTTTTATCGCCTATTGTTAACATATTAACCGCCTCCTACAAAATGGATAATTTCAATTTGATCTCGATCTAAAATCGGTTGATCGTATTCATCTTTATTTAAAATTTGTTTGTTTTTTTCAACGATTAATATACGATCTGTTAGTTGTAAATACTGAAGTAGCTGATCAATCGTATTTACTTCATTGGAAAACGTTTGTTGTTGGCCATTTAACGTAATGGTTTTCATCATAATTTGTCACCTCTTTATCAATGCTTTCATGATATTTCTTTGCCATCATAGCTGGCTGAGCATGTTCAAATATCGTTGACATTACCGCAATTCCAGAAACACCAATCGCCTTTAAATGTGGAATATGTTCTGGAAGGATCCCCCCAATCACATATAGCGGGATTGAGATGTCTTTTACAATTCTTGCGACTTCTTTCGTCCCCCTTGAAGGAACCCCTTCTTTACAAGCAGTCGGGAAAATATGACCGTATAAAGCGTATTGTGCGCCTTCATATTCCGCTTTAACTGCTTCTTCAATAGAATGAATAGACTTTCCAAATTGAATCATCGGGTATCTTTCTCGATAAACTTTCAATTCATCGTTCGATCCAGGCAGTTGAACAGTTGGAATATGATAATTCATAGCCAATTTTGGATTGCCATGTACAACACATTTCTCCATTGGAAAATCTCTTTCTCGTAAACAACTCAATAATTGCTCTAATTCATCTACTGTCTTATTTCGTTCACGTAAAATGACTCGGTCTACATAAGGTACGATCTCAAACAATGTTTTCACGAGTTGTTCAACACATAATTTGTCATTCGTTACTGCAATAAGTCTCAATAATGTCCTCCTTTTTGGCAAACAAAAAGACCACTTTCCGTATGGATAAGTGGTCATCAAAGGACATATATGAATGCGCTTTAAAAAGACTTCCCACTTTCCTACGCAGGTACGAACCTGTTCAGGTAATAAGGGTATCAGAGTTTTACTCATCTCTCAGTCCTTTTCAAGGATTCCCCTAATGGTCTAGTTGTTTTCAAATATTTAGTTTCAACCTAAGCATATCATACTTTTTTCCAAAAATACAATCGTTCTTCCATTCAATCGTTAGTGCCATTGGTAGATGTACGTTTTTTCCGCTTGACCATCCATCGAATGAATAACGTAATGCCTATGATGAGAATGACAATGACCGAATAAATCGTCCATGCGATCCCATTTGGTTTTTTCACAAGATCAATTGGGTTTTTGCTACTTTCTACATTTTTTCGATTTTTCAATTCAGCATAATGTGCTGGGACTTGTGAAATTCCGTCAACTTTATCGAATGACATTAAATATTCTGCTATCGCATGCCACTCTTTTAATTCTTGCCCGTTATCTAAATAAATAATTTGGTCTTCAAAGTTGTCAATCAACTCACCATCTTTATTTTTCGGCTCGATTGATAATAGCCCAAATGATTGTTCGCCGACAATTGGAAGCATTTGTCCCGTGTATAAACCGGCAACAACTCGATACAACTTCTCATCTTCAATTTGCTCTAATGTACCATCTGACGATTCAATTTGGACATCTGTTACTTTATTGAATGGTAGGCGATTCGGATTAAATGTATAGTTCATACCAGCTATATATAATTGCGCTGCCGGCATTAGTGGTGTTACAGATGCATCTACTTCCGCAACAGTTTTTAATTCTTTACCAGTTAAATAGACATCAATCACTGGGTAGCCTGAAACTGCATCTGGACCTATCCCTAATGAACTAACATTAAATACATCTGAAACGGTAATATCTCCTTCATAAAATGAATTTCGAATAACACCAACTGGAATAACCGACGCCGTAATCGGTTCATATCCTTCTCCTTCCAGTTCCTTTACAACATGAATATATGCATCACCGATTAAATTGCCAATTGTGCTTTCTTGATGTTCTTCGAGTTTTGTAAACTCCGTAAAATCAAACGGTGTATAAGCAATTACTTCATCAAACCCCAAGCCAAATAAGTCTAAATAATGACTTTGTACATTCTCTTTAAAGCCTTCAATCTTTGCTTTCATTTGCTTATTTTCTTTAAAATGATCATCGATTCGAACGATATCATATGTTGTTAAATCCCAACGATGATCATTGTTTTTACGGAGCTTCACAACCCCTAAATTTTCACCGTATTCACCTGCTGAAGCAATCACCGTATCATTGACAATAATTGGTTCAAATAATGTCGTATGTGTATGCCCACTCACGATCATATCAATTTCGGGAACAGCTTTCGCAAGCAATTCATCTTCAGACTTTTTAGGGTTTGGTGATGTTCCAGAATGAGAAGCAGCAATAATTAAATCTACCTTTTCGTCTTCTTTTAGGACTTTCACCATCTTTTTGGACACTTCAACATTATCATCAAATGTTACTCCTGACATAGGAGCGTTTGATGCCGCATCTTTCCCTAACAGTCCAAACATCCCAATTTTCACACCATTTTTCTCAATAACACGATAGGGTTCAACACCATATTGTTCCATTGATCGCTTCAATTGCTGTAAATCCTCTGCGAGTTCTCCGTTTTCATTTTTTGGATACACAATATTCGAAGCAATTATTGGCGGTAATTCGTCTCCACTTGCTTTCGCAACATCTAATGCTTTTGACAAGCCTTCCGGTCGGAAATCAAACTCATGATTCCCGTATGTAATCGCATCATATTTCATCATTCCCATTAGGCGCATCATTGGCGCATGAGTCGAAAAGATGGTTTGATACAAAGTCCCCATTGAAAAATCGCCCGCATCAACTAATATAGCGTGTGGATCTTTTTCACGTTGTTCCTCGATTGCTTCATACATACGTGCAAGACCACCGACATAAAGTTTTTCTCCATCCCGTTCTACTTCAAATGGATTGTAATTATCATGCAAGTCATGTGTAAATAAAATCGTGATTTCTTCTTCCTTAGCTTGAGCAATCCCATTTTGCCCTAACCCTATAGAACACAACATAAATAGCATTGCCAAAAATATCTTATAGTGACGCATTGTAAACCTCCTTTATTTGATCGATTATACATTCATTATACCGATTTCCCTAAAGAATGTGACATTCATTAAAAAAGGGTTCATTTATTTTTTGTAATTGAAGTGGAGACAGTGAAGCACTTACGAAAGTAGCGCAAGATAAAATTATTCCCTTGTAAAAAACACCATCATTGTAACAGCAATTCACCTTCAGATTATTCATTGATTTCTCCATCCTTCAATATTTTACGCATGCTAAAAAGCCGTGACCCTCGAAATATCTCAAGCGTCTACGGCTTTTTAACTATTCAGTCATATCAACTTTTTCTAAATGATAAATCCCACCAGAATCAATTCTAAATCCTTCTACATTATTGCGAACAGCCGTTAAATATACTTGGTAATCTAAGAAAATCATCGGAGCATCTTCGATAATTGTTTCTTGCAATTCTTTATAAATGTCTAAACGTTTTTCATCGTCCATTTCTTGACGACCAGCCTCTAGTAATTCATCCACTTTATCATTTTCATACCACATTGCATTTGGCGGAACACCTATTGAACTTGAATGGAATAACATATAAAGTCCATGATCTGCATCTAACATCGGATTCGTCCATCCTAACATGTATAAATCATGATCGCCTTTTTTCAATTCTTCAATATATGTACCAAATTCCATTTGTTCAATTTTTAATTCGATATTTAGGTCTTTCAGTGCGTCTTGTAATAAGATTGCAGTATCGATACGTTGCGGGTTGTCATTTGTCCATAAAGTTGCAGTGAAACCATCTTCATAACCAGCTTCTGCTAATAATTTCTTCGCTTCTTCGAGATCATATTGTAAACCGTCAATTTCTTCATCGTAACCAAAAACCTTTGGCGCTAATGGTCCTTTTCCTTTTACGCCAAAGCCATCATATACACCATCAATGACTTCATCTTTATTTAACGCCATTGACACAGCTTGACGCACACGAATATCTTCAAATGGGCCATCTTTCATATTAAAACCAATAAATGCTAGACCAGTAGAAGATGTTTCTAACACCTCTGCAAAATCACCATCATTAATTTGTGCGACTTCATTCGGAAGCACTGGATCAGTAGCATGGACAAATCCACGTTCTAAATCAGCTAAACGAGTTCCACTTTCTGGTGAAACTTTCATCGTCACCGTATCTAAAACAGCTTTTTCACCCCAATAATCTTCGTTACGAACGAATGTAATTTCTTCTCCAGGTGTCCATTCTTCATACTTAAATGGGCCTGTCCCAATCGGGTTATCAGAAATTACTGCCCCTGGCTCTTTTCCTTCTTCTATTGCTTTGTAATCCTCATCAATGAGTTTTGGACTAATGATTGATGCGCCAGTATGGGATAAATGCGCTAAAATCGGTGCAAATGGGTAAGATGTTTTCACTTGTACCGTAAACTCATCAACTACATCAACGCTTTCAATCATCGCAAAATTGTCATATTTTGGTGAAGCTACTTTAGGATCTAATACACGATCTAAGCTTTTCTTAACTGCTTCTGCGTTAAATGGCTCCCCATCATGGAAAGTCACATTTTCCTCAAGAATAAACTCAACTGTCGTATCATCTACAAATTCCCATTCTTTCGCAAGCCCTGGAATTAATTCCATATTTTCATCTCTTTTTAATAAACGTTCAAAAATCGGTTCTTGCATATTATGGGAAGGTACATCATTTGAACCAGTTGGATCTAATGTACTCGCATCTGAATGGACCGCTATTACAAAGTCTTTTGTACCATCTGATGCCCCTCCATCACTAGAAGAATCCTTTCCTTCATCAGGATCACTACCGCTCGCACATGCTGTTAATACAAATAACAACATTGCAAATACACTAACCATAAATACTTGCTGCTTCTTCATTTCATCTCTCCTCTATGTACAATCTAGTTGTGAATATTCTATATATTAACACGATGCAGAAAGTTTCACAAGATGAAAAAACGCCACTTTTACAAAAAGTGACGTTTCTCCAATGTTTTTTTATTGAAAATATGGATTTTCTTTCAAACCAACCCATAAATCAGATTGTTCTAATTGATGTGCAATTTGTAATAATCGTTCATCAGATCCTTTTGGTGCAATCAACTGTACACCAATCGGCAGTTTATTATTCGTCAGGTGAACAGGTACACTAATCGCAGGTTGTCCTGTTAAATTTGCTAGTTGTGTAAATGGTGTATAGGTTAAACTTGGTAAGAACATTTCATAAATCAGTTCTTGTTGCCCTTTTGAATCCAATTGTGCGATTTTCTCGATTAATTGCTTCGCTTCTTCATCACTATGCGTCAGCTCACCAATTTTTGGTGCATGATTAGCAGCGGCTGGTGTAAGATAAAAATCATAAGTTTCATGGAATGTCGCCATTTGCTCCGCCGCTTGATCCCACGATGCAAGACTGCTTGAAAAGGCAGCAGCAGATACGTTTTGTCCCGCTACATTTAATAGCCATGTTTCTACTTCAACATCATCTGCTGTTAATTCACGTTGAAATGCTGTTGAAAGTTGAGTCATTAATGTGGCCATCTCTCCACTATTCATTAAAAAGTAGTTGCGCATTAACTGTTTCCCATCCACACCATTCGAAACCTCTTCTACATGATGCCCTTCCTCTTCTAACCATTTCACAACGCTTAGAACCGCTTTTTTCGCCTCTTCTGAAACAGGTGTTCCAACTGGCGAAGTTGTTGTGAAGCCCACTTTTAACGGTCTTTCAAATGCTTGTTTAGCCGTTTGTTCATAGCTACCTGCGTATAATGGTGTCTGGAATGCGGCCTGTTGTTGTACGACTTGTAGCTCATCTAACATACGAGCACTATCTCGAACAGATTTTGTCAAAACAAAATCAATCGCGGCACCTTGCCAATTGCGACCCGCGCCAGGACCAACTGGCGTACGACCTCTTGTTGGTTTTAAGCCGACCAACCCACTGAAAGAAGCTGGTATTCTAATTGAGCCGCCACCATCACTCGCACCAGCAATTGGCACAACACCTGAAGACACAAGCGCAGCTGCACCACCACTCGAACCTCCCGGTGCATATTCCGAATTCCAAGCGTTACGTGTTGGTCCATGCAATTTGGACTCTGTTATGTTTTTCAATGCAAACTCTGGTGTTGCAGAATTTCCAATAGAAACTAATCCTGCATTTAATAATTTTTCGGTGAAATAAGCAGTCGTTGGTGCTTTTGCAGCAGCCATTAATCTCGAACCACCTGTTGAAATTTCTCCTTTAATCGTTTGTGAAATGTCTTTTAAAGCTGTTGGTACACCATATAATGACGCTTTTGTATTTAAATCATTGAGTTCTTCATATGCAAGTGTTTTTCGATCATATGTAAGCCCATTCAAATCAGGTTGTACTTTTTCTAATTGCGCAAAACTTGCATCTAATATTTCTTTAGGCGATACTTCTTTCTGTGCAATCAATGAATGAATCGCAATCCCATCAAGTTGTATATATTCTTCTCGTTTCATGATGATACCTCCCAAATTTATTATTCTACTAACAGTATAGCGATATCATATTAAATACCCAAGTATTTGCCTTTAAGAGTGACGAAGTAGATGATGAATGACTTATTTATTTCGTTGATTGACGCTGCGCAAAGGTTCATATTCATCTAGAAAGTTGGTGCATAAGTGTCTAGCTAAAATGGAGGTTGTTATTCATTGTCTATGTTTTTTTAGAATTGAATTGAGGATAAGTATTTTCATTGAAGAAATAAAAAACTCTTCAAAGCTATTTCAAACTTTGAAGAGTGTAGATTTTATTCAAATTCATAGGATAATGCCGATAAAAAAACAAGTGGTGCTGTTTCTGTGCGTAAAATCCGAGGGCCTAATGCAATCGCTTGAAAACCCGCTTGTTGAAATGTCTCAACTTCTTCACGAGATAATCCACCTTCTGGACCGAATACAACCATAATACGTTGTCCTTCCGTTAACATCTTCAAACGATCTTGAAGACGAGGACGTTGAGCAATTTTTGCCTCTTCTTCATCAGCAAATAAACAAACATCATATTGTTTAGAGACTTCCATTAACTGATGTAATGTCATCGGTTCTTCAACAGTTGGTATTACCGTCCGATGACATTGTTCAGCTGCTTGAAGGGCGATTTTTTGAAGTCGTTCAATTTTCTTGACACTCTTTTTATCATCCCATTTCACAATCGAGCGCGCCGCTTTAAATGGGATAATCCGATGGACACCAGCTTCCGTTGATTTTTGCACAATTAAATCATGCTTATCGCCTTTTGCTAACCCATTCACAATTGTAACTTGAATCGGCATTTCATTAGTTGGTAGTGGGTCGCCATATTGTTGCGCAACAACTTCTTGGCTTTCAATTAAAGTAATAATTGCCATATAGGCTTCTTCCTCAGCAACTACGATAATCGAATCCCCTACAGACATTCGCATCACTTGAACAATATGTTTATAGTCTTCACCTGTTAATGTGATAAAACCATCTACTGAAAATGATTGATTTGAAAAATAACGTTGAACCATCTATTATGCACCCTTTTTCTTGCCGACCAACGCAACCCAGTCTTCCATCATCACAATTTCAATGATTTCAAAG
>DATGUZ010000077.1:0-59928 GCA_035300865.1 Sporosarcina sp. | reverse complement strand
AGAAGGGGCGTAACTACAGATGACATTTTCAAATCGATTATTAAAGGCGGTCGAGCCCGTATGGGAAAGCTATATTGAACATCCTTTTGTGAAAGGGATTGGGGAAGGAACACTTGATCAGAAAAAATTTATTCATTATATGAAACAGGACTATGTGTATTTAATTGAGTATTCACGTGTATTTGCGATTGGAAGTGCAAAAGCAGATGATTTACAAACTATGACAATGTTTGCGAATTTATTGCATGGAACGTTGAATTTTGAAATGGATTTACATCGAGCGTATGCAGAGAAATTTGGTATTTCAGCTGAAGAATTAGAAGCGACAGAACCGTCTATGACGATGACGGCATATACGAGCTATATGTTACATCAAGCACAAATAGGTGGCGTGGAAAACGCAGTTGCGGCGGTATTGGCTTGTGCATGGAGCTACAACTGGATTGGTAAAAAGCTTGTCACATGGTCAGGTGCAGTAGATCATCCATTATATGGTCATTGGGTTCAAATGTATGCTTCTGATGAATTTACAGAAATTGCGAATACATGTATTCAGTTAATTGATCAAATTGCAGAAGGAAAACCGGAACATGAATTACAAAAATTAGAAGAGATTTTCATTAAGACGAGCTATTTTGAATATATGTTTTGGGATATGGCAGAGCAAGTATCAATGTGGCCAATTCCTGAATTAGCCACCGATAAAGCATAAACGGATGAATAAAGTTGGACAAATTAAATAATGAATATGAAATGACCCTAGGGGTGCTAAATGTTTGTGGATGTAGCTGAGAAAGGGAAACCTTACCCTTGAACTTGATCTAGTTTGGACTAGCGGAAGGAAGTGGTCGTACAAGATGACGTACATAATGGTGCCATTTTTGACGACCACTTCTTATAAAGAAAGTGGTTTTTTATTGGAAAGGAGCAAGCATCTATGTCTATTGATGAATTGATGCTAGAAGTTGAAAAACGTGAAGCGGATTTGATTGCATTAGCGAAGAAATTAATACAGTTTGAAACCCCTGCACCTCCTGCACGAAATACACGTGAGATTCAACAGTTTATCGCAAACTATTTGAAGCAATTAGATTTCTCGATTGATATGTGGGATGTTTATCCGAATGATCCGAATGTAGTCGGTATGAAAAAAGGCAAGCATAGCGAATCGTACAATAGTTTAATCATTAATGGGCACGTGGATGTGGCGGAAGTAAGACCGGATGAGCAATGGGATATTCCGCCGTTTTCACCAGTAGTGGAAGACGGCATTCTTTACGGTCGAGGTGCAGCGGATATGAAAGGCGGTATTGCAGGGGCTTTACTCGCTTTGAAAATTTTAGAAGATGCGCAAATCCCCTTACAAGGAGATGTGCTATTTCAATCTGTTATCGGTGAAGAAGTCGGTGAAGCAGGAACACTCCAATGCATTGAACGAGGTTATGTTGCAGATTTTGCGCTTGTCGTTGATACGAGTAATTTACATATTCAAGGGCAAGGAGGTGTCATTACCGGTTGGATTACAGTGAAAAGTCCCCATACTTATCATGATGCAATGCGTAGAAATATGGTGCATGCAGGTGGTGGTGTGTTCGGGGCAAGTGCGATTGAAAAGATGATGATCATTATAGATGGTTTGAAAGTACTTGAAAACCATTGGGCAGTGACGAAGCAATACGTAGGTTATCCAGCCGGTACGAATACGATTAATCCGGCGTTTATAGAAGGGGGACGTCATCCAGCATTTATTGCTGATGAATGTAAATTATGGGTGACGGTCCACTATTATCCTGACGAACACTATGAAGAGATTTGTCAAGAAATAGAACAGCACATACAGGCAGTAGCTCAGGCAGATCCGTGGTTGAAAGTACATCCACCAGAATTTGAGTGGGGCGGACATTCAATGATTGAAGAAAAAGGTGAAATTTTCCCAGCGCTACAAGTGAATGAACAACACCAAGCAATACAATGTTTAGCATATGCACATGAAGATGTCTTTCATCGAGAGGTTGTAATCGATGTTTCACCATCTGTTACGGATGGTGGTTGGTTTGGAGCTGCGGGGATTGAAGCAGCGATTTACGGTCCAGGGGATTTTAACAATGCACATGCTGTCAATGAATCTTGTTCAGTGGAACAATTAATCCAATTTACGAAAACAATGATTCGATTTATTTATAATTGGACAAGTACCCCGAAACTTGAAAAAGGAAAGGACATATAAAATGAACGACGTAGTGACGTTTGATCAAGTAACTTTTCGATATGAAAATGAAGATACGCTATTAGATGCTTTGAGTTTTACTGTGAAAGCGGGTGAATTTGTTAGCATTGTCGGCGCAAGTGGCACGGGGAAGTCGACGATTTTTCGTTTAATTGTCGGCCTTGAAGAACCGATAGCAGGGACGATTTATTTGAATGGGCAAAAAGAGGACAATCGTTTAGGAAAAGTTGGCTATATGCCACAACAAGATTTGTTAGTTCCGTGGCGAACCATTATCGATCAAATTTCCTTGCCGCTAGAAGCAGAAGGTAAGCGACTGAATCGACAACAATTGCTAACACAATTACAAGCTGTAGGACTTGGAGAAGTTGCCGATGCTTATCCTAAATCGTTGTCAGGTGGCATGCGCCAACGCGTATCATTTTTACGTGCGTCTCAACGTGAATCAAGTTTATTGTTATTGGATGAACCTTTTTCAGCATTAGATGCGATGACGAAATTACATATGCAAAAGTGGTTGTTAAAACAGTGGCAATTAACCCAATCAGCTGTGCTATTTATTACACATGATATTTCGGAAGCAATCTATTTATCCGATAAAATCTTCGTCATTCACGATAAACCGATTCAACAAGTAGAGGTCATAGACGTTCCATTAAGTCGACCACGCAATCATCAACAGCTTGACAGTAAGCTTGCCATTCAATTGAAAAATCAGCTATTACAATCTATTAAAGTGCAGGGATTCGAATGAAAAAATATACGACTTCAGTACTATTTACGAGCATATTACTCATTTTATGGGAATTCATTGCAAGGGCGATTCAACTATCTTTTATTTTACCATCGCCAATACAAATTATGGTGCGACTCATTGAATTGAAAGAACCGCTTTTTCTAAAACATTTACCGGTGACATTAGTAGTCATATTACTCGGTTTGGCAATTTCATTAGTACTTGGGATTTGTATTGCAATTTTTATGCATCGTTCACCAGTGATCGAGCAAGCACTTTATCCATTACTCATTACATCACAGACAATTCCAATTATTGCACTCGCGCCCATATTTGTTTTGTGGTTTGGTTATACGATTTGGAGCAAGGTTGTCGTAACGGTATTGATTACCTTTTTTCCAATTGCAATTGGCGTATTTGATGGGTTGCGTTCGACTGACAAAGATTTCAAAGAGTTGTTTTTAACATTCGGTTTAACACGTCGCCAATTATTTTGGAAATTGGAAGTGCCATCAGCTTTGCCATCGTTTTTTTCGAGTTTGAAAGTTGCGGTACCGTTAAGTGTTATCGGTGCAGCAATTGGAGAATGGCTCGGTGCACAAGCAGGCCTTGGCTATTTCAGCAGACGGATGATGACGCAATTTGATGGTGCAGGTGTGTTTGCACCAATTGTGTTGTTATCTTTCATTGGCATCCTATTATTTTTAATTGTATTAGGGATTGAAAAATATTATTTGAAATGGAGATATGAACCATGAAAAAACGTGTATGGATGATCTTAACATTGGTGTTGATGATTATTCTTGCCGGTTGTCAACAAGCGAACGATAGCGATAAGAAGGGAGAAGAGGATGAATTACATGAGATGACGATGATGCTTGATTGGTATCCAAATGCTGTACATACATTTTTATATGTGGCAAAAGAAAAGGGATACTTTGAAGCAGAAGGGCTAGATGTTACATTTCAATTTCCAGCAAATCCAACAGATCCTTTAACATTAGCGGCTGCAGGAAAAGTGACAATGGGACTTTATTATCAACCAGATGTGATTCAAGCAGTAGCCAATGAGCAAGTACCGATTAAATCTGTTGCAGCGGTTGTTCGTTCTCCGTTAAATCACCTTGTATTTCGTTCCGAGGATCCAATTGAGCGACCAAAACAATTGGAAGGTAAAAAGGTTGGATACCCAGGAATTCCAATCAATGAATCATTAGTGAAAACGATGGTTGAAAATGATGGCGGTGATTACGAGAAAGTAGATCTCGTTAACGTTGAGTTTGAGTTAGGTTCGTCGTTGATCTCAAAACAGGTGGATGCAATAAGTGGTGCGTTCGTGAACCATGAAGTGCCACAGTTAAAAAGCGAAGGGCATCAAGTAGACTTCATTAATCCAGTAGATTTTGGCGTACCAAGCTATTATGAATTAGTTGCCGTTGCAAGCGATGCTACGATTGAAAACGAACGAGAGGAACTTGAGGGTTTTTGGCGTGCTGCGCGAAAAGGCTTTCATTTCATGAAAGACCATCCAGAAGAAGCGTTACAAATTTTACTGGATGCACAAGATGAGGTGAACTTCCCGTTAAGTGAACAAGTAGAAACAGAAAGTATGGATATTTTATTACCAAAGATGGAAAGTGATGAAAACTTCGGATTACAACAACCTTCATCTTGGGATGAAACAGGACAATGGTTATTAGAACATAAGCTAATTGAAGAAGTACCAACATCAGAAAATGTAATGCTTCAATTAGACGGATTAAAATAAATAAAAACAGCCCGCGAAAATGCTATCGTTGGGCTGTTTTTTTCTGTGCTATTTTATGGTTCATCTAACCAATGTTGAGACCAGTGTTCGATTGAAGTCATAATAGGCTCAAGTGCTTTCCCTTTTTCTGTTAATGAATATTCAATTCGTACGGGCGTTTCAGGAAGGACTTTTCGTTTTACGATATTAAGTTGTTCAAGTTCTTTTAATCTTTCTGAAAGCATTTTTCCACTGATGCCAATCGATGATTCAATTGTACAAAACCGTTGTGCTCCTGATAATAATTGGTAAATAATCATACCGGTCCAACGTTGACTTAATAATCCCATTGCTTGCTCGAACTTAGGACAAATTTCTTGCTTCAATTGAATCCACTCCTTGTATTGTTATTATAATTGTTTTATGAATAAATAACAGATATTTGCATAAGCCGTTAACTTGAAAATTATCAATTACTCATATATAGTTACTTACATAAAGTAAGTAATGGTAAATAGCTAGGAGGAGTAATTATGAAATTTCATCAAAAGCCAGCCACTTATGTAGGCGATCTTCATTTATATGTAGCGGACTTAGGGCGTTCTATCTCATTTTATGAAGAAGTAATTGGTTTTTCAGTGTTATCGTTAAACGCAAATAAAGCTGTATTAACGGCTAATGGTACATCGGCTTTATTAACAATTGAACAACCATCTAAAGTCGTTGATAAATTACAAACAACAACAGGTCTCTATCATTTTGCACTTTTATTACCAACAGTAAAAGATTTCGCAAATATTTTACGTCATTTTGTACAGTTGAACTTAAAGATTGGTGCGGCAGATCATTTGGTGAGCGAGGCATTATATTTAGAAGATCCAGATGGGAACGGCATTGAAATTTATGTTGACCGTGATCCCTCTACATGGCAATGGACCAATGGGGAAGTGGCAATGACGACTGATCCACTTAACTTTAATCAGTTATTATCTCTTACAACCAATAAACCTTGGGCAGGTTTACCAGCTGATACAGTGATGGGACATATCCACTTACAAGTAGCAAATCTCGCTGAGTCAAAAAAGTTTTATGTTGATGGGCTTGGATTTAAAGTTGTGAGTTACTATGGAAATCATGCACTTTTTATATCGGATGCTGGATATCATCATCATATCGCACTAAATACATGGGCAGGAGAAGGAATACCTGTTGGTGGTAAGGATGAAGTAGGGATTACCTCATATGCTATTTATTATCCGACAGAAGAAATGAGGGAAAAAGCTGTTGAACGGTTATTGGATTTACAATTTTGGGTGGGGGAAGAGAATGGGGAAGTGATAACATATGACCCGTCAAATATTCAATTGCATTTAATGATTGCAACGGTATAAAAAATCTACCTACTACTTGGCCCAGTAGTAGGTTTTTTTATGTAAACTATTAAATTAAATAATAGATACGATGGAGCGAAAAAAATGTGCGTTATTAAGAATTATTTAGTAATAAAAGTACAACCTATAAAAAAGTATCGTCAAACATATTTACAGCACAAGTGGGAAATCCGAAGTTTTAATGTTGAATAAATTCCACGATGAGTAGCTGATAATATTGATATGAATAACTTTAAAGATAGAATATGAATCATTAGAATAAAAAGACTTTAATTAGAAGACGTATGATTTTGTTTAGAGGGTAGATTAATGTTCTACATTTCGTTAAAATAAAAAATGGTTATCTATTTTGAGTCGTAAAAAAGTTTATTTTGAGATTGTTTCCATTGGAAAAAATAACGAATGACAATGACTGAAAAGAGATAAAATGCACGGAATAGAAAGTAGAAAGGAGAGGCGTTTTACTGTAGAACAACAATCCAATTTACGTAAAAACGTGACGATTTACTATAAAAATATTGCTTTTCATATAACCCCATACAAATTCTTCTCGTTGAAGCAATGATAATTTGTCTAAACGTATACGCATTGTTGAATGTAAAACGTGAGATATCATCCTTTCACCTATTTTCTACACATTATATGATGAAAGAAAGGATTTTTTGATTGCCTGAAACTTATTGATTGGCCTACATTTATAGGGGCACTTGTATTATTACTAATGGTATCAATTCCTCTTATTTTATTCCCAGAAACAGGCGCACTAGTTGTAAACATGGCGAATGATTTTATGACAGATAAATTTGGTGTCCTCTATTTATTTGTTGGTTTAGCTGCATTTGTTTTCTTACTCTATGTTGCATTTAGCAAAAATGGAAAAGTTAAACTTGGTTCAAAAGGAGAAGGTAAAGAATTTAACACATTTTCATGGGCTGCCATGATGTTCTCCGCAGGAATTGGGTCAAGTATTTTGTATTGGGGAATGATTGAGTGGGCGTATTATTTTGATGGGCCGCCATTTGGACTCGAACCTGGATCACCAGAAGCGATTTCATGGGCAACTGCCTATGGAACATTTCACTGGGGACCCATGGCTTGGGCAATCTACACATTACCAGCTCTACCCATTGCTTACTTTTTCTATGTTCGGAAAAATCCGGTGTTAAAAATTAGTGAAGCCGTACGTCCAGTATTAGGCAAATGGGTAGATACTCCAGTTGGCGTCATTATTGACGTTTTATTCATGTTCGGACTAATGGGGGGTGCAGGAACAACATTAGCACTCGGAACACCAATGATTGCAGCAGGTGTAGAAGATATTACAGGGATTGAAGCAACGTTAGGCATGCAAGTTGCCATTATGATGCTTTGTACAGCAATCTTTGGAGCAAGTGCCTATTTTGGCTTGAAAAAAGGGATTAAAATATTAAGTGATATTAACTTAGTGTTAGCCATTTTTATTTTAGCATTTGTTTTCATTATGGGACCGACTTTATTTATTAGTAAAACGACATTTACAAGTATTGGTCTTATTATGGATAATTTCTTCACAATGGCGACATGGTTAGAGCCTTTTGGTAATTTAGGCGGCTATGAGCAAACGGACTTCCCAAGAACTTGGACGATTTTCTATTGGGCATGGTGGGTAGTATACGCACCATTTGTTGGTCTGTTTGTTGCGCGTATTTCAGGTGGTCGGACAATTCAAGAAATGATTTTAGGTACGATGATCTATGGAACGATTGGTTGTATGGCTTTCTTTGGTATTTTAGGGAACTTTGGATTGTACTTACAACTAACAGGTGACTTTGACGTCATCGGATTTATGAATGAAGCAGGTGCACCTGCGACGATTATTGCGATTTTACATCAATTGCCATTGGCAAAATTAATCGTCCCAATCTTTACGATTTTAGCGATTATTTTCTTATCGACGACATTTGACTCTGCATCATTTATTTTAGCATCAGTTGTTCAAAAGAAAGTTGATTCAGAGCCATTAAGATGGAATCGTCTATTTTGGGCATTTTCATTAACATTATTACCCCTTGTTTTAATGTTTATCGGTGGACTCGAAACATTGCAAACTGCAAGTATCGTTGCCGGATTCCCAGTCGTGTTTATTATGTTTTTACTTGGCTGGTCATTTATGAAAGTGTCGAACGAAGATATTTTAGCATCGAAAGATTATGATTCACCACTTATTCATATTAGTAAACGAGAAGAGAAAATCCGCGAACAACGTAAAAAACGTGGAGATACAAATAATTAACGTGAAACCTCACTGATGTCGTTCAGTGAGGTTTTTTTGCGCTATACCCATGAACAGTATGCAATTAGTATGGGTGATTAATAAGTTATCTTGAACTTGTTGATAGACAAGAATATGTTCGAACAGTATGATAAAATAAAGGATATACATAAGTCTGTAAAGTGTAATGTTTATAAAATTATAGGAGCTTATGAATGGAGATGATGAAAAGTATGCGAAAATCAAAAGACGAGTATGATTGCATTTGTGGAAGCGGTTTATCGTATGGAGAATGTTGTAAAAACAAAAATCTTATACAATTCAACCCAAAATTGTTAGAAGAACAATTAGGAGAAATTGCGAATGCACTCATTTCTTATGGAATGACAAATTATGAATCGGAAATCATTCAATCGGTCATGAACATAAATGAAGAATTATTTGGCGCCATATCTCCTGAAGAGCAGGAGCATTTTTTAGGAATTATGGTTCCGTACCAAATTATTCATGAACCAATCATTGGTAAGAAAACGGTTTTAGAATTGTTTTCCCAGTTGCGAAGCCCGAATATTTCCAATCGACAAGTCAAAGAGGCGTTTTCTAGATGGTCAGAAGCTGTTTCATCGATTTTTAAAATTGTTGATGTATTGGATGATGCGAATCATCTTTATCGTATTCAAGATTGCCGAACAAAGCAGTCTTTTGAAGTTGAGTATGCCGATAAGCCTGTATCTGTCGGACAATATGTAATCGGGACATTATTGCCGTTTGTTCATTATCATTGTTTTTTCGTAGCGGTCATTCATATACATGAAATGGAAGAAAAGGATCTAGATGGAATGATTGCTTCATTTCATTCAGATGATCCAGCCTATTTTAGCAATATTGCCTTATATTTTATTACAACGAATGGTTCGCAACAGTCGCCATTTCACTTTGACGATCCTGTTTATGAGGAGATTGCAGACATGTTGATCGCGCATAACGACCCGAAAGAAATTGACATTAATGACCTTGTGTCAACGCTTGCTTTTTGGGAAGACTTTTGTAGTGTACATATGCCACAAGTACAAAAGGTAAGTGCTTATGCAGCGTCGTTAGATTATTTTATGCAAAAATATATTTCAGTGAATAAAGGAGTTACGCAAACTAAAGTAGCAAAGAAATACGGAACGACACCAAGTGCGATTTCCAATCATTATCAAAAGTTTGTCGAGGCATATGAAATGTTCGTGATTGCAACATCGTTGTTAGAAGATGATGAATAATCGTTGAAATATCATATGAACAGAGTGTGAGGCAAAAATAAATATCTTCAACAAAAATGATGCATGCTATACAGAGATGCATCATTTTTTGTATGAACAATTATGAGTTTGTCTCTTTCATGTTGAGTATGACGCCAGCAGGAACAGCATGCGTCTGAAAAATCGAGCACTTTTGAAGCCATGCCTGCCCAAAGCCTTATTTAGAACGGAAGACAATTGATGTGAATATGTCGTTGATGGTATTGGACGTTAAATTATTATGTCCCAGTCTTGTAAAATTTATCTGGATTGAGGTTGAAAAAGAATTGTAAAGTGTAAAACATCATCATAATGATGGTATGATTTGAAATTAAAAAATTCTCAAATTACAGTAAAGTTTGTTATACTTATAGTCAATAGCAATTCTACTATTGATAAAGAGAAGTGATTCTTATGACAGAAGTTGAAAGAAAAAATCAATTACTGTATACACAACAACATTTGGCGAATGAACGAACATATTTAGCGTGGATTCGCACAGCGATTGCGATTGTGGGAATCGGTTCATTATCTTCTAGTTTACATTTTTTAATCGGCGATACAGGAAGAATGATTAGTAATGTGTTAGCTTTAATTGTTGGATCAGGCGCTGCTGTTTTAGGGATTTTAATTATTATATTTGCGACCTATAATTTTACAAAAAATAAAAAACAAATTGAAACAGGTGTTTTTTATATGGCGAGTTTTCCTGTCCTCACATCTTCGATTTTCTTAATCGTCATATCACTTGTTGCGGTACTATATTTTGTGGTGGAATGGATGTTACTAGTATGATGAAAGAAAGTTGGCAGCGTAGAAGGAAGGAATGGGCATGAAGAAGTGGATTGTAACTTGTAATTTGTCGCAATATAATGTGTTCAATGCATTTGAACAAGATGCTACGTTTTATTGGCCACAATCGGTCAATATGAAAAAAGGGGATATTGTCTATATTTATGTAGCTCACCCGTATCATCGTTTACGATTTGAAACGAAGATTATTGAAGTAAATATTTCTGTAGTCGATGCAATAGACGATGCGATTATCATAGACCCAACACATTTTGAAGCATCTCAACCCTATATGTTGCTTGAAGTGGTCATGATGTTTGATGATCCACGATTTCATTATAAAAGTCTTGAAGCGAATGGATTAAATACTGTGCGTAGACCAAGTATCGTTCAGGAACAAGTTGCGAATTATATTAAGGGAATTCAAATGGAACTCATACAGGAACACGAGCAATTACTTGATAAGCAGTATATAGATAATGTGAATAAATCTATTTGCCAACAGCAAAAGGATATAGATCAATATGAACCATATCCAATTAATGCGCCCGGAAAAATATGGCTAAATGGAAGGTTGGTTTATCCACGAAACCATCAGTATGCCATTCGTGCATTGCAACTGGCAAATTATCAATGTGAGATAGATAAGAAGCATCCAACTTTTTACAGAAAAGATCATCATCTATTATATACAGAACCACATCATCTCATCCCAATGTCCAAGCAAAAACAATTTCTGTTTTCACTTGATGTTGAAGCAAACATTGTATCATTGTGTAGTTGCTGCCACGCGGCAATACATCATGGACAGGAACGAACTGAACTTGTCCAACAATTATATGAGCAACGAAAAAATCAGTTGAAAAAAGCGGGGATTGGAATTGGGTTAGCGGAATTATTGAAGATGTATCGTTAGCTAGAAAGGTATAGGTGAGAGAAACGTTTAATTGGATTGGTTTTTTAACATATGCATCGATTACAGCTGTCACACCAGGACCGAATAATATGATGTCTTTATCCAATGCAGGTCGCGTCGGCTTTAAAAAAGCTTTACCATTTAATTATGGTGTAGGTGTTGGCGTGGTAATCGTCATGCTAATTTCGACTGTATTTGCCACATTTCTCTCGTCATTACTACCTTACATTCAATACCTGATGCTTATGTTGGGTGCTTTATATATTTTATATTTAGCGTGGCAAACATATAAAAGGCCAAGTGTACAATCTGAATCGATGCCAGTAACAGGATTTAAAGAAGGATTTTTATTGCAATTTATGATTCCGAAAACATATATTTACTGTATAATGTCTATTGAAATATACATTATGCCATTTTTTATGGACAAAGTGGCGTTTTAGTGAGTTTCGCGATCTTATTGGCATTGATTGGTTTTGTCTGTACAGTTTGTTGGACAGCTTTTGGCGCGGTTTTTAAAGTCTTGTTTTCAACGTATGCAAAGTTTACAAATACATTGATGGCTTTATTACTTGTTTATTGTGCCATTTCTTTATTTTTATAAAGCGCATTGTTATATGAATCAATGAAAGGGAGCGATCCATTGATTTACTTTAAAGAACAACGTTTAGTGATTCGTTCGATGGTAAAAGATGACATCGAAAAAATTGTTGATGGTTTCGCCGCCCAACATTGGTCAAAACGAATTGAAATGTTTGAAGATTATTACATGAGGCAGCTAAAAAAAGAACATCAAGTATTTGTTGCGCTTTTGAATGAGGAAGTAGCAGGATTTGTTTTGTTAACCCCTAAAGCCATCGCAGGCCCATTTGCGCAGATGGACATTCCTGAAATTGTTGACTTAAATGTATTTAAAAAATATCAGCATCAAGGCATTGGAAATGCATTAATGGACGTAGCTGAACGTGCGGCATGTGAATTTGCGTCAATTGTTTGTTTAGCCATCGGATTACATGCGAGTTTTGGTGCGGCCCAAAGATTATATGTAAAAAGAGGCTATATTCCAGATGGTTCTGGTGTTTGGTATAGAGGATTACCATTGGATCAATATGCGCAATGTATTAATGACGATGATTTAATGTTGCATCTAAGTAAAAGCTTATAAAATGAAAGCATGGTAAAGCTTGTTGAAATGATTCATTCAATCAATAAGCTTTTTTTAAATTGAAAAAAACCTTTCGAAAAAAAGAATTTAGGGATAAAATGAAAGGATGGATAAAACAATATTATCTTGTTTTTAGGAGGAATTATATGGATCAATCAAAATTATGGACGAAAGATTTTATCATTATTTCGACCATTAATTTTTTGTTAACATTAGTATTTTATTTACTAATTGTGATTATGGGGAGTTTTGCAATTGAACGTTATGATGCGTCGGTGAGTGCAGCAGGACTAGTGACTGGTTTATTTGTTGTTGGAACATTAATTGGTCGATTATTTACCGGGCGTGTCATTGATCAAGTAGGCCGTAAAAAGACGTTAATTATAGGGCTTATTTTATTTACAGCAGCGACATTTTTATATTTCATTCAAATCGGCGTTGGTTTTTTAATATTTTCACGTTTCATGCATGGAATGATGCTTGGTGTCGCGAGCACTGCAGCTGGTACAATTGTTGCCCAAATCATTCCTCCTTCACGTCGTGGAGAGGGGATTGGCTACTATAGCATGGGCGCAACGTTAGCAACAGCAACAGGACCGTTTATCGGACTTATGGTAACGCAAACAATGCCCGTTGAAATTGTATTTTGGATTGCGATTGTTATTGGATTTGTTAGTTTAATCACTGCAAATATCGTGCATGTACCGTTGATTACGATAAAAGAAGAACAATCGGAACAACGAGTAGGTATTGGGCAATTTATTGAATTAAATGCATTACCAATTTCAATGATTACGTTAATAATTGCACTGGGATATGCTGGGATTTTATCTTTTATGAATTTATATGCTGAGGAAATTGGCTTAGTGAAAGCGGCGAGCTTTTTCTTCCTCGTCTATTCGATTGCTGTATTAGTCACTCGCCCATTTACGGGGAAATTGGTAGATACAAAAGGAGCAAACGCAGTCATGTATCCGACGTTTATATTATATGCGGCGGGATTGTTATTACTTGGCGTGGCACAAAATAGTTTTATGTTGCTACTTGCTGGTGTTTTAATCGGTTTAGGTTTTGGGAATATGCAGTCTTGTATTCAAGCGATTGCGATTAAAGTAACACCGGTTGAGCGGGCAGGTCTTGCGACATCTACATTTTATATTTTCATGGATGCAGGTCTTGGGTTAGGTCCTTATCTATTAGGTTTTGTCGTGACCTTACTCGGCTACCAGCAGTTATACATTGCACTAAGTTTCGTTGTACTTGCTGCAATTGCTGTCTACTATTTCGTCCACGGGAGAAAAGACCGAAATGGTACGTTAACCAAGTCTATCTATTCATGATGAAAAGAAGCTTCCAAACAATTCGTTTTATTGAAGATGTTGGGAAGCTTCTTTTTTTAGATGAATATAACTTTCAAGCAAATGTGTCTAAAATATGGATAAAAAGATGGTATGATAGAGGAAGCAACTGAAGAAGGGATCGAACTATGGATGTCGAATTTTGAAGAACAATTGCAAAAACTCATTGAAGAAGCAGCAACATGTGGAAAGTTATTTGAAAAAAATGAAGATGAAGCACGTTTTGATAAAATCCAATTATTTGGAGAAAAATTAACAAGACAAGAATATATGATTGGCTTTGCTGGACATTTTTCAGCTGGAAAATCATCGATGATTAATGCATTAACAGGTGGAGATTTATTGCCATCGAGTCCCATCCCGACAAGTGCAAATATTGTCAAAGTACGAAAAGCTATGAATGACTATGCGATTATTCATTTATTAAACGGAACAGCAACAAAGTATGAAAGCACACGTTTTTCTGAAGCGATTAAAGCATTTAGTAAAAATGGAGATGAAGTAGGGCTTGTTGAAATTGGCCATCACGCTTCAACTTTGCCTGAAGGGATTACCGTAATGGACACACCTGGTGTTGATTCAACAGATGATCGCCACCAACAGTCAACCGAGTCTGCACTACATCTAGCAGATCTCGTATTTTACACGATGGATTATAACCATGTTCAATCAGAGTTAAACTTTACATTTACAAAAGAATTATTGCGCTATAACCCGAATGTATATTTAATTATCAATCAAATTGACAAACATCGGGATACAGAGTTACCATTCGAACAATTTAAACAGTCCGTAGAAAGTTCATTTAACATGTGGGGGGTTGAACCGAAAGGCATTTTTTATACATCATTGAAAGCGTTTGACCATCCACATAATGATTTTCCAAAAGTGAAAAAGATTGTCGATGAAGCAATGGATCATTGGCAAGAAAACTTCATTCATAATGCAACACAAACACTAAAAAAATTAGAAGCTGAACATCAACAGTTTTTAGCCGAACACATTGATGAATTAAAAGAACAGTTTAGTGACGTGGTTGCTAATGAAGAGTGGGCAGAACAATCGCATATTGAACAGCAATTTAAAGAGACTAAAAAGGCCGTTTCTCTTGTAGAAGAAGACGCATTTAGCCGTGGTTTTGATCATGCACGCTATGAATTGATTGAAAATGCGGCAATTACACCGTATGAAATGAGAGAGCAACTAAAAGTGTATTTAGAGTCTTTATCACCACGATTTAAAGTTGGCTTTTTATTCGGAGCGAAAAAGACCGAGGGTGAGAAACAAGCTCGCCGCAATCAGTTTTATCAAACGATTCAGGAATTACTGCATACGCAAATTAATATGCACTTAAAGTTATTGATGAAAAATAGTTTAAAAGAAGCGCATATTTTAACAGATGAACGTTCTCTTGAAATTGATGCAATGGACCTCACGATTTCACTTGATACGATTGAACAAGATTTCCAACCATCAGACACAATTACAGGAGATACTGTTTTAAACTACGCGAAGCAAATGAAAGCGAATATTCAGCTTGCGTATCGCAGACTAACTGAACAATGGAGAGAGGACATGGCACAAGTTGTCATGGAAGCGGGGACACAGAGTTCCGGAAAATTGCAGGATGAACTACAAGTATTATCGAAGAAAGTGAATGCGTTTCAAGCAGTTGACCGCATAATCGAGCGAAAGGAACAGTTTGAAAAGGAACTTCAGTATCCACCAATGTCAATTGTTCATGCGCGTCAACAATTAATCTCATCGTGGGCAAAAGAGTTGGAGTTGCTTGACTTAAAAGCATTCCAAGAAGCTGCGACAATGGATGTTGAAGAAGTGATTGTCGAAGAAGAAGTAGTAGAAGATATCATTCAAATGACAGATGATCATTTACGTGAGCAAGTGGATAAAGCGATTCACGTGGCAAATGTGTTGGCAGATGAAGAAAGTTTTGCTTCGATGGCACACTATTTAAAAGAAAAAGCAAACCGTTTAGATCATCAATCATTTACTGTTGCCCTATTTGGTGCGTTTAGTGCAGGGAAATCTTCATTTTCAAATGCATTAATCGGTGAAAAGATTTTACCTGTTTCACCAAATCCAACAACAGCAACGATTAACCGTATTCGTCCGGTTGAACAAGATAAAATGCATGATACAGCAGATGTTGTGTTGAAAACAGAAGAGCGGATGACAGAGGACCTTGCACGTTCATTTGAAGCACTTGATATTACAGTTCACACATTGGAAGAAGCAAAAGACCGTGTGAAGGAAGCGGTGGAAGTGACGTTAACGGATGAACGGTTACAAGTGCATAAAGCGTTTATTGCTGCTTTCGGTAGAGGATATGATGCGTATCGTGCTCAACTTGGGACAACGATTCATGTTCAACGTGATGAGTTTGTACGTTTTGTTGCTGAAGAGGAACGAAGCTGTTTCGTAGAATCCATCGATTTCTTCTATGATTGTGAACTAACACGTCACGGTATTACGCTTGTAGATACACCAGGGGCTGACTCAATTAATGCAAGGCATACTGATGTTGCGTTTGAATACATTCGAAATGCGGATGCGATTTTATTTGTTACGTATTATAATCATGCATTCGCACGTGCTGACCAAGAATTTTTAATTCAATTAGGACGTGTAAAAGACGCATTTGAGCTCGACAAGATGTTCTTTATTGTTAATGCGATTGACTTGGCGAAAGATGAGGAAGAAGCGGAGGCAGTCAAAGACTACGTCGCAAATGAACTGCAAAAATTCGGCATTCGTAGACCGCGAGTGCATGGCTTATCAAGTATTGAAGCGTTACAAGCGAAAGAACAAGCGACATCTTATCCACTTATGGACACATTTGAGCAACAGTTCCATCAATTTTTGGCGCATGACTTAAAAGGGTTAGCCGTTCAAGCATTAAGTGAAGAAGTCGATAAAACGGTCGAACGTTTAGCACTACTAATCGAGCGAACAGAAAACAACTTACTCCGGAAAGAGGAACGCTTAGAAGAACTTGCATCATTAGAACAACAAATCCGTGAGCGATATGCAACGGATTTTAGTGAAGTGTTATTGAAAAATGCAAAACAAGAAGTCGAAGAGCTCGTTCACTATGTACACCAACGTGTATTTTTACGTTTCAATGAGTTTTTCCGTGCTTCCTATAATCCGGCTACATTTAGTCGTCATGGCAAAGAAGAAGCATTAAAAATTGCTTTACAAGACTTAGTAGAAATGGTTGGTTTTGATTTGACACAAGAAATGAAAGTAACTAATTTACGGATGAGCCGTTTTTTAACGCAACAATTAATGGAGCGCCAACGCCGTGAACAAGCCGTTTTAAAAGAATGGGATGCGACCATTGCACCTGTATTGTATGAAGCAGCAGAAAGTGAAATGCTCACGTTTGAACAACCTTTTGAAGATATAACGCCTTATACGAAAGGCAATCGTTTTTATAAAAATGAACGTTCATTTTTTGAAAAAGGGGAAAGTGCGAAAACGAAAGATTTCTTAGAAGAAGTATTAAGGGAAGATGCAGAGCAATACTTACAAATACAAGAAAATCGTTTAACTAATTGGCAATCGACTTGGATTTCAAACGAAGTGACAGCATTACAGCATCATTTAGTGACAGAAAGCATTGCACAAATCAATTCTGAACGCGCATTATTAGAACAAGAACAAACATTAGCAGCATGGCGCGCACGTTATGAACAAATTCATGAAAAGGAGCTTGTATAAGATGGGAAATGTATTTATTTCAGTCAATGAAATCGATGTTGATCAAGTGAAATGGATTGATGCACGATTTGCATTACAGGATGTAGAAGCAGGACGAAAACAATACGAACAATTGCATATTCAACATGCGATCCATTGGGATTTAGACCAAGATTTATCAAATCCGAATAATGGTGGTGGTCGTCATCCTTTACCAACGAAAGCGGAGCTCATTGATTTATTTGAAAAGAGTGGATTGCAAATAGATGATGCAATCGTTGTCTATGATCAGGGTGGAAATCCTTTTGCGACACGTGCCTGGTGGATTTTACAATATGCAGGATTTACAAATGCACGTATTGCACTCGAAGGATTTGATGCCCTTCAAGCGGCAGGTGTTCCCGTATCAAGCGAACATCCAGTGATTGAACGTACAACTGTTACCCCAAATTGGAATGAACAACTATATGCATCACGTGAGTTTGTTGAAGACATTGTTGCAGGTCAAAATGACACAACATTAATCGATGCACGTGCAGCGAAACGATATCGTGGTGAACACGAGCCATTAGATCGTGTAGCTGGGCATATTCCAACAGCATTAAACTTTGATTGGGAACAATTAAAGAAAGATGATCAATATGATTTGAGTGATGATGTGAAAGAGCAATTGGCTCAATTAACAGCTGGAAAAGAAAAGGTAGCGGTTTATTGTGGAAGCGGCGTAACGGCAACGCCTTTATATGCAATGCTGAAGCATCATGGCTTTGACAATGTTCGTTTATACGTCGGCAGTTATAGTGATTGGGTGTCAAAAGAAGATGCACCTATTGAAACAGAATGAGAGGTTTTTCGTTTGAGATATGCATTAATCGGTGATATACATTCATCAAATGATGATTTACAAGCTGTGCTAACACAAATTCAAGATGAAGCAACTGATGCAAAGATTATCGGGACAGGTGATTTATTCGAATGTACAATTAGTAAAAAAGATATCACTGATGATAAATATTCGAATTTAAAAGATGTACTCGTGAATGAAAATCATTTTAGTAAGTATTTAACATTCCCATCTGTTGCTGGGAATCAAGAGGAACGAATTTTACACATAACAAAAACAGAAGATCCATTACGGAACTGGATTGCGACAATACCTGAAACGATGGAATTGGAAGGGGCTACCGTCATTCATGGACACCAATGGACGTGGGGCGGAGAGCCTTGGTCACTTCAACATGCACAAATAGATGAGCGCTTAGTATTTTACGGGCATAGCCATACTTCAGGCATATTTTATAATGGCGTTCCACACCCTATCGTGTTCAATGAATGGATGGATGTGAAAGAAGGAACGGTTTTAGTAAATGTTGGCTCAGTCATTGACAATCGTGAGTGGGTTTTATATGATTCCTCATTAGAAAAAGTGATGTTCAAAAAAGCATAAAACAAATGAAAACGAGAAGACGGATAGAAGGTTAGTCTTCTCGTTTATGTTTTGCTGCTCTTAATTGTTGTTGAATCGCTTCTTTTGCTAATGCGTCTGCTGCACGATTTTCAGCAGTTGGAATCCATTTAATAAAAAATAAATCAAAGTGTTTTACTAATGTTAAAATTTGTTCTAAATATGGTTTATACGTTTTATTTTTCACAAATTCTCGTTCTACAGCTGAAACGACAATTTGTGAATCTGTCCGAACAGATACAATACCTGACGTTAATGAACTTGCTTCTTCTAATCCACGAATAAGTGCTCTAAACTCCGCAATATGATTTTCTGTTGGATCAATGGGCTCGCTATGTAGTAAATGATGTCCTTCTCCTTTCAGAAAAAAGCCAATACCACTTACGCCAGGATTACCAGCACTTGCGCCATCTACATATAATTCAATCATCTTTTCACCTCGCCTCATCCTTGAAACAATATCTTCACTATAATTATTTTTGACCGATTGTGCAAAGAAATCGTATACTAGGTAAATAGGGGCGTGAAAATATGATTGAAAAAGAGACAATTATTGAGGAAATTGATGAAATGATGGATACGTATTGTACACATTGCCTTGTCAAACAAGCGCTTTCTAAAGAACGAGGAAAAAAAGGTGCGCATCGTTTTTGCATAGAACAATGTACGATTGGTGAAAAAATCCAATGGATGGGTCGAGAAATGATGAAATTTCAAAAATAAAATCCCGCATGAAAGATGCGGGATGTACATTTAAATTTTTTCAGTTGATCTAGTGACATTAGCTGCCTGAGGACCTCGACTTCCTTCGACGATCTCGAACGAGACAGATTCGCCTTCATCTAGCGTTTTGAAACCTTCGCTAACAATGCCAGTAAAATGCACGAAAACATCGTCACCATTTTCTAATTCGATGAACCCATACCCTTTTTCATTGCTAAACCATTTTACTATTCCTTGATTCATAAGCGTACCTCCTCAGTACTCCATGTCCAATTTTCACTCATTCATCACTGTGAACACTCATAACTATACAGTAATCGACAGAATGCGTCAATGAATGAGAGGGAATTTTCTGTTACTTGTACGAGAAAACCCTATATGTAGTATGTACCATTCTTAAGTGATTATTAAACATTTCGTTAAATATCTTTGTGAAAGAGAGTAAATGGATTGAAAAACATGACAACAGAAACACAGCGTTTACACATAAGACCGTATGAAAAAGAGGACTATCTTGCCTGGCATCAAGGCTATCAAGGACGTAAACCATCACGTTATAAACATGATGCAGGTCATGATGGAGAATATTTCTCCGAACGATGGTTTGAAAAATGGGTGGATGAATTCCATCAAGAAGCAAGAAAAGATCGAACATATTTATTTGGGATTTTTCGTAAAGAAGATGGTGCGCATATCGGAGAGATTGAACTTGTTACGATTATGCGCGATGGATATGATTGGGCGATGATGGGATATGCGATTCATAATCAATATCATCGGAAAGGATATGGACAGGAAAGCGTAGAAGCGATTGATCCGATTTGTTTTTATGAATTGAATTTTAATCGGATCGAGCTACAAATTGATATAGATAATGAACCTTCTAAAGCTTTTGCGGAACGTATCGGATTCACGTATGAATGTACCAGACCTCAGTTTTACTATGAGGAAGGCAAATGGAAAGATCAAGTCATCTATGTGAAAAATAAAGAGAGGTTTATATAACTTTATTATGTAAACCAATAAAAAGAGCAGGAATCGTCATTCCGAGACGAGGATCCCTGCTTTTTTTAATTCTTTTTTTGCCTCTTCGATTTGTTCAGCTGAATTTGCACTCACTGTATGAAGGTGGACACCTTCTGTTAGTTCCAATAATAAAGAAGCATTTGTTTGTCGAATATGCTCAATAAACCGTTTGACTTCTGTACGGTTTGCGACCATTACCGAAGCCGTTAAATCTCCATAAAGTGGATGTTCTACTTTTACATCTTTGACGGTAACGCCATGATCTACAAAAATATTCAGTTCTGTTTCTGTTTCATGTGCGGCATGGTTACAAACAATAACACTTTCTATTTTGTTATTTTCATCTTGTGCATGCATATATATGTATCCACGACTTGTCGCGATAATTGGTTCTCCGAGTGCTTTTAGTAATGTCACATCTCCAACAATCACTTGCCGGCTGACATTCATCATGTCACCAAGTTTTGTTCCTGAAATTGGACTGGTTGCTGCTTGTAATGCTTTGATGATTAACTGTCGTCGTTCTTCACCTAGTACTTTTTCATTTGTTGACAAACCATTCACTTCCTTTCTTAGTTTCTTTTTAGTGTAGCATATTTGTTCCTCAGCGACATTGACGAGAAGAAGAAAGCCTTTTTTTCATGTTTATATAGCTTGGTCTTCAACATATAATTGCTAACGCATTTATTTATTGATTGAAGTGGTGATGTGGAAAAGCCGTGCCCGCGGCAAGCATCACAATCGGAACTGAAATCAATATGGTGATTGGCTGTTACATTCTTCTCCCACAACTATTTTACACATACGCGCAATTCTTCATGAAACTATTTCCAATGAATTTCGTAAAGAGAATAAGCAGAAATTTTGAATGAGAAAAGATAGGAAATAAAGAAAATTATTATCATTCGTTGAATGCGTAAACCAAGTCACCCATAAAGGTAAATCATATATTGGAGGTGTTCGAATGATATACAAAGTAATCCCGATCACTGTTGTACTTTTAACGGGAATCATTGCAAGTTTATTGGCTAGAAATCATGAAAAAGTCGACAAAGGCTTTGTTTTCAACTATAACAGATTGTCGTATCGTCGAAAGGTTATCCGCTCGCTTATCATCAACCCAATAGCACTTCTTTCTCTTATCATCATTTATCAATTCGCTGATTGGCCTTCTGTTACAAAGACGACAATTATCATCATATTCTGCATCGCTACAGTAGTGGAACTTGGTTATAATTATACCATGTGGAAAAAAACGGAAGAATCAACATGAATTATCCAGTTTTATGAATATAGGATAGAAAAATGGAGGGATACAATGATTGGCATAATCCTTATCATCGCTTTATTTATCGGGCTTGGTCTCTATTTATTAACAGGTAGAGGGGCTTTCCTTATCGCAGGATATAACTCGATGTCTGAAGAGGAAAGGGCACAGTATGATGAGAAAGCGTTAGCAAAGTTTATGGGGAAAATGATGCTCGCATTATCGTTCAGCATGGGATTTTGGGCGCTGAGCATCGGCTTAGCTAAAGATTGGCTATTTTACGTTGGTTTAGTGCTCTTCATGCTGACGATATTGTTTATGATGATCTATATGAATACAAATCAGCGTTTCAAAAAGAAACATGAAGAAAATCATTTTTAAGGAGATTTGACTATGCTTTTTTTTAGAAAAATGAATGAAGAAGAAATAATTCATTCAAGAAAAGGGATGATTTTTGGTTTTTTCATCTATATGTTTGCGACGGGACTTCATTATATGTATTTTACTGTAACAAACGATTATTTATTCTCACCACTTGTCCTCCTGTTAACAGGACTTGTTGCATCATTTGCTTATGAAATGATCGTAAATATGAAAAAGAAAAAATGAACACAATACTTTGGTGGATCTCGTACCGGAGTTAATGGTGTTTACATAGAACAAGCAGAACAATTTGGAAAAGCGTTAGCGCAACATCATAAGACGTTAATGTATGGTGGTGCACAAGTCGGATGTATGGGGGCGCTAGCGGATGCATCTTTACATCACGGTGGGAAGGTTATCGGCGTTATCCCACAAAAATTAAAGGATGTTGAAATTGCTCATGAGCAATTAACAGCATTACATATTGTCGATACGATGCATGAACGTAAATCAAAAATGGCGGAGTTAGCAGAAGGTTTTGTTGCTTTACCTGGAGGTGCGGGGACTTTAGAAGAATGGTTTGAAGTGTTTACATGGGCACAGCTTGGTTATCATGACAAACCTTGCGGGTTGCTGAACGTTAATCATTTTTTTGATCCGCTTCTAAAGATGTTAGATCATACAATTGAACAAGGTTTTATGAATAAACGTTATCGCGATATGATCATTGTTTCTTCTGACCCAAAGGAGTTATTAGAAAAAATGGATTGCTATACGCCAAGTCATGTTGTGAAGTGGCAATCATGAATGCGCTATTTGACAATTGGCAGTAAAGATGAATAGGTCACGATATTCAAACAGCAAGCACCTCAATAAATTGGGGTGTTTTTATTTTTTATGAGATTGTCTCCCGAACATTTCATTACTATTCAGTTGAATAGACACAGATTTGGAATGCGTATTGCTTCAACATTTATTGAAAAAGAGTCGAAATTTTTTAAAATCAAAAAACTGCCCAGAACATAAAATATACTGATTCTCTGGACAGCAGATTAGTTGTAACATACTTTTATTTTTTTCGCATATCGCGCATACGTTCATAAATCGCCCCGAGTTTTACCTCATCCCCAGCTTTAATTGGTTTGTAAAACTCCAAATGCGCAATATCATCTGGTAAATATTGTTGGTCGACCCAACCGCCAAACGAACCAATGGGCGTGTCGTGCGGGTATTGATAACCAACATGACCGAGTTCAGCCGCTCCTGCGTAATGTGCATCACGTAAATGATGTGGAATATCACCTGTACGGCCATCATGAATCGCTTTTACAGCACGATCAAATGCTTTATATGCAGAGTTTGATTTGGATGCTAAACACATTTCAACAACAGCATTCGCTAGCGGAATACGTGCTTCGGGCATGCCGAGTCGAACGGCTGCTTCTGTAGCGGCTAATACATGATTCCCGACTTCTGGTGCAGCTAATCCAATATCTTCATATGCAATCACAAGTAGACGGCGATTGACAGCGATTAAATCACCTGTTTCTAATAAATGGGCTAAATAATATAAACCTGCGTTCACATCACTACCACGGATTGACTTTTGTAAGGCTGATAATAAATTATAAAAATGAGTTCCTTTTTTATCGCCAAATAAACCACTTCGTTCAATTAAATTTTTCACAAGCCAATCTTCAACCATCACAATACCATTTTCTTCATCGCTTGCAATGATGACAGATTCCAGGACGTTTAAAGCTTTTCGCGCATCCCCATTAACACCTTCCGCAATGATTTGTAATTGATCTTCTGATATGTCAATTTGTTGTTTTCCTAACCCACGTTCTTCGTCTGTTAAAGCGCGTGAAAGTAGTGTCATCAAATCTTCTGGTGTTAAGCGTGTTAATTGTTTAATTTCTCCACAACGTGATCGTATGGCTGGATTGACATCATGGTATGGGTTTTCAGTAGTGGCGCCGATTAACACAATCGATCCTTTTTCAACATGTGGTAATAATGTATCTTGTTGTAATTTATTGAAACGGTGGATTTCATCTAAAAAAAGAAGGACTTTCCCAGAGATTCTTGCTTCTTGAACGACATCTTCAATTTCTTTTTTTCCAGACACTGTTGCATTTAATGAGATAAACGGCAAATCGCTTGTTCCAGCAATTGCATTTGCTAATGAGGTTTTTCCAATGCCAGGTTCACCATACAACAACATGGAAGGAACATGTCCGTTTTGAATTAATTTATATAATGCGGTATCTTTTCCGATAATCTGTTGCTGTCCTGCGATTTCATCAATCGTTCTTGGACGCATCCGATACGCTAGCGGTTCGTTGTTCACAAGACCACTCCTTTTCGTTCAAAATAATACGTATACATATTAGTATAACACGCGATGGAACTTGACCAAAAAATTGTAGTAAATGAGCGGGAATTCTTGCAAAGATTTAATGTCATATCGTACAAGGAAACTTGGAATTATGCTATACTATCATGAGGTAATATATGTAGAACGGGGTTTAACAATTATGAAAATATCGACAAAAGGACGTTACGGCTTAACGGTCGTTGTGGTATTAGGCGCAAAATATGGGACAGGTCCTGTTCCACTTCGTCAAATCGCCGAAGAACAAAATCTTTCAGAAGCTTATTTAGAACAATTAATCCCTCCGCTTCGTAACCAAGGCATTGTTAAAAGTGTACGCGGAGCTTATGGTGGCTATATGTTGGCGAAAAAACCAGAAGATATTACGTCAGGTGATGTTATCCGTATTTTAGAAGGACCGATTCAACCGATTGAAGGATTGGAAGATACAGATGTTCCGCAATATAAATTATGGAAAAATATTGCAGATGCTGTGAAAAATGTATTGGATACAACGACGATTGCGGATTTAGTTCATTCAGCAGACGATCAACAGCCGTTAGATGGCTATATGTTTTATATTTAAAAGGAGATAATTAGTGATGGCAATTTACTTAGATCATGCAGCGACAACACCAGTGCATCCAACTGTTGCAAAAACGTTTGCAGATGTGATGACAACGATTCCCGGAAATCCATCAAGCATTCACCAAATGGGGAGAGAAGCAAGAAAAGTGTTAGATGATGCACGTAAAGTCCTTGCGCAATCCATTCATGCAAAACCAATAGAAATCATGTTCACTTCAGGTGGAACAGAAGCGAATAACACAGCGTTATTTGGTGCTGCCGAAGTGCAAAAACATAAAGGAAACCATATTATTACAACGGATATTGAGCATCATGCTGTGTTGAATACGTGTAAGCAATTAGAAGCTCGTGGATTCGAAGTGACGTATTTACCAGTCAATGCGGATGGTCAAATTACTGTTGAACAGGTACAAGATGCTTTGACTGATCAAACGATTGTCGTATCGATTATGTATGGGAATAATGAGGTCGGAACTGTGCAACCAATTGAAGAGATAGGTGCATTACTACGAAATCATCAAGCGATCTTTCATACAGATGCCGTACAAGCATACGGTGTTGTGCCATTAAATGTTGAAACATTGGGCGTCGATTTATTGTCTGTTTCAGCACATAAATTAAATGGCCCTAAAGGCATCGGGTTTTTATATATAAAGGAACATATTGTGATTCCTTCCTTACTGTTCGGTGGTGAACAAGAGCGGAAGCGTCGAGCAGGTACAGAAAATATTCCTGCAATTGTCGCTTTTGCAAAGGCCGTAGAACTTGCGTACGAATCTTTAGATCAGAATGTAAATGCTTATCAACAGTACGAACAAATTTTACAATCAACATTAGTTGCTGAAGAAATTGATTTTACCATTCATGCAAAGAATGTAGACCGTTTACCGCATATTGTAAACATCAGTTTTCCAGGTACAGACATTGAGTCGTTTTTAGTCAATTTAGATATGGCAGGTGTGTACGTATCAAGTGGATCCGCTTGTACAGCAGGCTCTTTAGATCCTTCACATGTACTGACAGCGATGTTTGGAAAAGGCGCGCCAGCATTACGTAACTCAGTTCGCTTTAGTTTTGGCTATGGTTTAGATGAAGAGCAAGTTAAACGAGCAGCTATTGAAACGGCAAAGATTATTAAACGCCTTGTTTAATAAGGAATGAGCAAAAAAGTAGCACATTTACAAAATAAATTTATACTAGATGATTCATCGAGTAATCGATGAACAGAAATAGACTTATATAGTTGTAAATAGATGAAATGAGTGGAAAGGAAATCAGAACATGATGAATATGAAAGCACCTTCTGAAACGCGTGTCGTTATTGGCATGTCGGGAGGCGTCGACTCCTCTGTCGCAGCATTGTTGTTGAAAGAACAAGGGTATGATGTCATCGGTATTTTTATGAAAAACTGGGATGATACAGATGAAAATGGATTTTGTACAGCAACGGAAGATTATGAGGATGTCATTGCAGTTTGTAACGAAATCGGGATTCCGTATTATGCGGTAAATTTCGAACAACAATATTGGGATAAAGTATTTACGTACTTTTTAGAAGAATATAAAGCAGGACGCACACCAAATCCAGATGTCATGTGTAATAAAGAAATTAAATTCAAAGCATTTTTAGACCATGCAATGAGCTTAGGCGCTGATTACTTGGCTACTGGTCATTACGCGCAAGTTGTTCGTACAGAAGATGGTGTGAAAATGCTACGTGGTAAAGATGCAAATAAAGATCAAACGTATTTCTTAAACCAACTAACAGAAGATATGCTTGAAAAAGTACTCTTCCCATTAGGACATTTAGAAAAAAGTGCAGTACGGGAAATTGCTGAAAAAGCAGGTTTAGCAACTGCGAAGAAAAAAGATTCAACAGGGATTTGTTTTATCGGTGAACGCAATTTCAAAGAGTTTTTAAGTGAATATTTACCTGCGCAACCAGGTGAGATGCGTACGATGTCCGGTGAAAAAATGGGTACACATGATGGATTAATGTATTATACCATCGGTCAGCGTCATGGTTTAGGAATCGGTGGAGCAGGAGACCCTTGGTTTGTTCTTGGGAAAGATTTGAAGAAAAATGTCTTACTCGTCGGGCAAGGATTTCACCATGAGGCACTTTATTCAGATAGCTTAACAGCAATTAATATGAGTTATACATCATCTAAACCATTACCAGAATCATTTGCATGCACAGCGAAATTTAGGTACCGTCAAGCGGATACAAAAGTAACAGTTATTCGTACAGGCGATACAACAGCTGATGTTATATTTGATGAGCCAGTTCGTGCCATTACACCAGGGCAAGCTGTCGTTTTGTATGATGGTGATGAATGTTTAGGCGGCGGAACAATTGATTTAGTCATTAAAGATGGTGCGGCGTTAGATTACGTCGGATAAGGAGTTTAACGATGGATTACAATGAATTAGGCATAGAAGCATTACAAAATAAAGAATATGAAAAAGCAATTGAAGCATTTATGAAAGCAATTGAAGAAAGACCAAAAGAATCGGTCGGCTATATTAATATCGGAAATGTATTCGCATCCGTTGGCGAAGTTGAGCAAGCGGAAAAGTTTTTCCAAAAAGCGATTACGCTCGATGAAGAAGCAGGAACTGCTTTATATGGTCTGGCGAATCTTTATTATAATGAAGCGCGTTATGAAGAGGCATCAAAACTGTATGAACAAGCAATTCGTAAAGGGCTTGAAGAAGCAGATGCATATTTTATGTTAGGAAAAAGCTTAGAACGTTCTGAGAAAGCAACGCTTGCATTACCATATTTACAACGTGCAGCTGAATTAAACCCTACGGACGTTCAAATCCGTTTGTCGTATGGGATTTCTCTTGCAAATCAAGAAGTTTTTGAGTTAGCTGGGGAAGAATTTCAATATGTTTTAGAACAAGATGAGGAAAATGCAGACGCTCATTATAATTTGGGCTTTTTATATGCAGTTTCCACAGATCAGAAAGACGATGCACTCTATCATCTAAAACAAGCGTTTACGATTAATCCTGAATACGAACAAGCGCGCTATATTTACGATATGATTACATTGGAAGACTGAGAAGGAGGGGAATCGTGTGGAGCAAATGACCGAGCAACCTTATATTATTGGGCGTCCATACGTCACGATTTTTCATAATGAAGATAATTTGTTTACAATTTGTAAATGTAAAATTTCAAAGACGAATCATTCATTTAAAGAAAAAGAAATGATTGTGAAAGGAAATTTCCCACGATTATCCCCTGAAGAAGACTATAAATTTATCGGACGAATTGTCGAACATCCTAAGTATGGTGTGCAGTTTGACGTAGAAACCTTTCAAAAGGAAATGCCAAGTACAGAAACGGGAATCATTCAATACTTATCGAGTGATTTATTCCCAGGGATTGGAACAAAAACGGCAACGACAATTGTAGATACACTAGGAACAAATGCGATTAACCGAATCTTGAATGATGGTACAGTATTAGATCAAGTCCCAAGACTATCGACTGAGCGTAAAGAAACGCTTATTTCTGTATTGGAACAAAACATGGGAATGGAACGAACTGTTATTCAGTTAAACGAATGGGGATTTGGTCCGAAAATTGCGATGCGTATTTATCAAGCATATCGTGATGAAGCGATTGAAAAATTAACAGAAAATCCTTATCGATTAACAGAAGAGATTGAAGGTGTTGGCTTTCAGCGTGCAGATGAATTAGGTCGTCAACTCGGAATGACGGGGAATCATCCTGCACGTATTGAAGCCGCAATTTTATATATTGTAAATGAAATGACACAAACAGAAGGACATGTGTTTGTAACAGCAGACAATACCTTACCGAATATTCAACGTTTATTACAACAAAATGACCGAACACCTATTACATATGAAGACATCCATCATGCGCTTATCCGTCTAGTTGAAGAGCAAAAACTTGTGATTGAACAAAAACGGTTTTATATTCCGTCACTTTATTATTCGGAGTTGGGCATTGCAACAAAATTACAAACCTTAATGGAAAATGATTTGGCAGATCAATTTCCCTTATCTGAAATCCGCTCGGCAATTGGTGAAGTGGAAGAGCGGTTAGCGGTGGAATATGCAGAAACACAAGTCCGTGCGATTGAAACAGCGCTACACTCCCCAATTATGGTTTTAACCGGTGGTCCTGGAACAGGGAAAACAACTGTAATTCGTGGATTTGTTGAAGTGTTTGCTGAACTTCATGGACTCTCCCTCGATCCAGACGAGTACGCCAAAAAAAACGAAGCATTTCCAATCGTTTTAGCTGCTCCTACTGGTCGGGCAGCTAAACGGATGTCTGAATCAACAGAGTTACCAGCAATGACCATTCACCGTTTACTCGGCTTTACAGGCCAAGAAAAAGAAGAGGAAACTGAAAAAGAAGTCGATGCGAAACTTCTAATTATCGATGAGATGTCTATGGTTGATACGTGGCTCATGCATCAATTACTAAAAGCATTACCAAACCATGTTCAAGTGTTATTCGTTGGTGACCAAGATCAGTTGCCATCTGTTGGTCCAGGTCAAGTATTAAAAGATGTCTTAGATTCAACAGTCATTCCAGTTGTAGAACTAACTGAAATATATCGTCAAAGCGCCGAATCGACCATTATTGAAATGGCTCATATGATTAAGCGTTCTGAATGGACAGATTCGGTGATTCAAAAAACGAAAGACCGTTCCTTCATTCAAACAAATGCGCATCATATTCAAAAGGCCATCGAGCAAATTATTGATGCTGCCATTTCTAAAGGGCATCATATTCGAGATATTCAAGTACTTGCTCCGATGTATAAAGGACCAGCCGGGATCGATGCATTGAATGTAATGATTCAACAACTTGTCAATCCGCCAAGCGCCAACCGTAAGGAAGTGCAATTTGGTGATGTTGTGTACCGCATTGGTGATAAAGTATTACAACTCGTCAACCAGCCTGAAAGTAATGTATTTAATGGCGACATGGGCGAAGTCATTAGTATCATTAAGGCAAACGAAACGGTTGATAAAAAAGAGTTAATTGTGATTAGTTTTGATGGCAATGAAGTAACATATGAGCGTAAAGATTTAAATCAAATTACACTCGCGTATTGTTGCTCAATTCATAAATCACAAGGAAGTGAATTCCCAACAGTGATTATGCCTATCGTTCGCAGTCATCGTAAAATGTTACGAAAAAACTTACTATATACGGGGATTACACGCGCAAAACAATTTTTGATCCTTTGTGGCGAGCCATCAGAATTTCGTGAAGGTATTCATAGAACGGACGAATTACATCGTCAAACGACGTTGAAGCATCGATTACAAATAGCAAATGGCATCGATATTGAAGTAGAAGAAGATTCTAAAGATGAGATACAAACTGACAATGAAGTGTTAACTGAAACACGCCCCAATCAACAGCCTATACTAATGTCATCACAGACTGAAGAGCAACAAATAGATGAGCAGGACAAAGCATTAACAACCTCAACCTATTTATCTATAGACCCGATGATTGGTATGAACGGCACTAAACCTAATGACTTTAAATAAGATGTTTATTGACAGATGTCTAGAAGTTTTTTATACTAAGTAGCAATAGATGAAATACGTTGATAGAGACAGTAGATTGTGTAAGCTTCCGCAGAGAGAAACTTCCAGGCTGAAAAAGTTTCAAGTAAAACAATTGAACGCTACTCTAGAGTGCAGCTAATCCCTGCCGTTTTGCCGCGTTAAGGCGACTCGAGATATTGACTTGAATGAATCAAAGTCAGGTCAATAACTTAGGGTGGTACCGCGAAATTCAAACTTCGCCCCTGATTGTTAGGGGTGGAGTTTTTTTATTTTGATTAAAACCGGAAGGAAAAGTGGAGCAGAGCAAGAAGATTAATCTTTATAATTTATGCAATAAAAAAGATTTAAAACGTCAACATAGCTCTTTCCATCCACAAAATAGAAGAATTTCGCATACGCAATCGTGTATTTCAAACAATATTGAGGAGGAAATAAAAATGAAATCATTAACAGCAGCTGAAATTCGTGCAATGTTTTTAACGTATTTTAAGGAACATGGACATAGCATTGAGCCGTCCGCACCACTCGTACCAATTGATGATGCATCACTTTTATGGATTAATAGTGGTGTTGCAACTTTAAAAAAATATTTTGATGGTCGTGTTGTACCGGATAATCCCCGAATTGTAAACGCACAAAAATCAATCCGAACGAATGATATTGAAAACGTGGGGAAAACAGCACGTCACCATACATTTTTTGAAATGTTAGGGAACTTCTCAATTGGAGACTACTTCAAGGAAGAAGCGATTGTACGTGCTTGGGAATTTTTAACGCATAAAGATTGGATGAATTTTGATCCGAATTTATTATACGTCACTGTTCACCCAGAAGATGAAGAGGCATATCAAATTTGGGTTGAAAAAATCGGGTTAACAGAAGATCGTATTATTCGCTTGGAAGGGAACTTCTGGGACATTGGGGAAGGTCCAAGTGGTCCGAACACAGAAATCTTTTATGATCGTGGTGCTTCATATGGTGATGATTTTTCTGATCCAGAATTATATCCTGGTGGCGAAAATGAACGTTATTTAGAAGTATGGAACCTTGTATTCTCAGAATTTAACCATAATCCTGACCATACGTACACACCACTTCCGAATAAAAACATTGATACTGGTCTAGGATTAGAGCGTATGGCATCCATCGTTCAAAATGTACCGACAAACTATGATACAGATTTATTTATCCCTATCATTAAAGAAGTAGAGAAAATCTCTGGGGAAAAATATCGTGAAGATGAAGAGAAAGACGTTGCTTTCAAAGTGATTGCTGACCATATTCGTACAGTAGCTTTCGCAATTGGTGATGGAGCACTTCCGTCCAACGAAGGTCGTGGCTATGTCTTAAGACGTTTATTAAGAAGAGCTGTTCGTTTTGCGATGAAATTAGGCATTAACCGCCCATTTATGTATGACCTAGTTCCAATTACAGGTGAAATTATGAAAGATTATTACCCTGAAGTGTTGGAAAAACAGGCGTTTATTATGAAAGTTGTTCGCAACGAAGAAGAACGCTTCCATGAAACATTAAATGACGGGATGACGATTTTATCTACAGTGATTGAAAAAGCAAAAACAGCATCACAACCAATGGTTAGCGGTAAAGACGCATTCCAATTATATGATACGTACGGTTTCCCGTTTGAATTAACAGAAGAGCTTGCTGAAGAAGCTGGTGTTGATGTAGATGAAGCTGGATTTGAAGCGGAAATGGAAGCTCAACGTGAACGTGCTCGTGCTGCACGTCAAGATGTTGATTCGATGTCAGTGCAATCTGCAGTTCTTGGAAGCTTACATGAAGAAAGTACATTCATCGGCTATGAGCAGTTAACGACTGAATCGACAGTTAATGCATTAGTAAAAGATGGGGAATTAGTGGATCATGCTGCTGAAGGTGATGAAATCCAATTTTTATTAGATGTTACACCTTTTTATGCAGAAAGCGGCGGACAAATTGCGGATAAAGGCTCGGTTGCAGCAGATGCATTTATCATTGATGTCGTAAATGTTCAAAAGGCGCCAAATGGTCAAAATTTACACACGGGAACAGTTCGTACTGGTGAAGTAACGAAAGGTGCAACAGGAACAGCAACGGTCGATCAGACATTACGTAAACGTACAATTAAAAACCATACAGCAACACACTTACTACACAAAGCGTTAAAAGAAGTATTAGGTGAACATGTTGCGCAAGCAGGTTCATACGTAGGACCAGATCGTTTACGCTTTGACTTCTCTCACTTCGGACAAGTTACAGAAGAAGAGTTGAAAGATATTGAGCAACGTGTCAATGATAAAATTTGGGCAGATATTCAAGTTGATATTTCTGAAAAGCCGATTGCTGAAGCAAAAGCACAAGGCGCAATGGCGTTATTTGGTGAGAAATATGGTGATATCGTTCGCGTCGTTGCTATTGATGATTATTCCATTGAGTTATGTGGTGGTTGTCATGTGACATCGACAGGCAATATTGGATTATTCAAACTGGTCTCAGAAAGCGGAATTGGTGCAGGTACACGACGGATTGAGGCGTTCACAGGAGAAGCAGCTCAACTTGCTTATAAAGCAGAAGAGGAAACCTTACAAGAAATTGCTCGTCTTATTAAAGCGAAACCAAATAATGTGGTGTCTAAAGTATCAGCCTTACTTGCGTCAATGAAAGAGCTAGAACGTGCAAATGAATCATTATCTGCACAATTAGCGAATAGTCAATTAGACGATGTATTAGCAAAAGCACAAGAGATTGATGGTGTACAAGTTATTGCAGCAAAAGTAGATGTGAAAGATAACAATGCTTTACGCCAAATGATGGATGAATTAAAACAAAAAGTAACACAAGCAGTAATTGTATTAGGCGCAGCTGCAAATGATAAAGTTATGTTAGTTGCAGGGGTTACAAAAGATTTAAAAGATGGGGACTACCATGCCGGTAAAATCGTAAACCATGTTGCGTCACAATGTGATGGTCGTGGGGGCGGGCGTCCAGATATGGCAATGGCTGGAGCAAAAGATGCCTCTAAACTTGATGAAGCCCTTCAATCAGTGTATGATTATGTAAAATCATTATAATTGTCGATAGACTGAAATCGAATGGTTTTAACGTTATTAAAAGTGTGAAAGCGGGGTTGCAATCATGGATTCATACGATAAAACGATGAAGTTCAATTTTCCTGAAGAATCTAAAGAGCAAGAAGTACAACAGGTTATGCTTCATGTACACAAAGCGCTAGACGAGAAAGGCTATAATCCAATTAATCAAATTGTTGGTTATTTACTTTCAGGAGATCCAGCGTATATCCCACGTCACGAAGATGCACGAAGTTCAATCCGTAAATTAGAGCGCGATGAAATTATCGAAGAACTTGTAAAGTTTTACATTCGTGAAAACGGAGGCAAACTTCATTGAGAATTATGGGATTAGATGTCGGCTCGAAAACAATCGGAGTTGCAATTAGTGATGCGCTTGGCTGGACAGCTCAAGGTATCGAAACGGTTTCGATTGATGAAGAGGCAGGGAAGTTTGGTGTAGAACGCATTGCGGAACTTGTAAAAACACATCAAGTTTCGGAGTTTGTAATCGGCTACCCTAAAAATATGAACAACACAGTAGGTCCACGCGGAGAAGCGTCAGAGCGCTATGCGGAGCTGTTGAAAGAAACGTTCAATCTTCCGGTCACACTTTGGGATGAAAGATTGACAACGATGGCAGCAGAGCGTACGCTATTAGAGGCTGATGTGAGCCGCAAAAAACGTAAGCAAGTCATTGATAAAATGGCTGCGGTAATGATCTTACAAGGTTTTTTAGACTCAAAAAATAGATGAGGTGAATAGAATGGAACACGGACAAGACACATTTACAATTGTTGATGAAAACGATGTTGAGCACGTATGTGAAGTAATTTTAACTTTCGAATCTACAGATTACGGAAAATCATACGTTCTTTACCACATTTTAGGTGAAGAGGAAGATGAGAATGAAGAAATTGAAATTCATGCATCTTCATTCAAACCAAACGCTGAAGGTGAAGACGGTGGCGAATTATTCCCAATCGAAGATGACGAAGAGTGGGCAATGGTCGAAGAAACGTTAAACACATTTTTAGCTGAAGAAGACGACGAAGCGTAAAATACGTCTTCATGAACCGGTAGGCATATTTTATAGTCGTAAGAGGTAGGGGCATTGTAATCGAATTGAATGGTTAAAAATCATACACAATAGGTTTTTATGTAAGCATTTTGTGTATACTTACCAAACAACGTCGAAAACATGCCTCACCTCTTTTTATTTTGTACAAACATATGGAGGATAAATCGCTCGTTGCTTCATAAATAATGAAGCAATAATACGTGAAATATGCTATCGTATTTTTAGTAAGTACCTACGGTCATAAAAGAAGAATGGTCATATGTATTCAACATCCTAGTAATTTTTTGAAATGAAAGAGGTGATTGCGCATGGCGAATGAATCGAAAAAGGATATTATGTTCGATCGAATGCGTAAAAAGAAAGAGGAAGTGAAAGTCGTTCGTAAAATCGTAACGTTAATCGTTCTTGTTGTTTTAGTTGTTATCGGTATTGGTGGCTATATGGCATATAATTATATTTCAAGCGCAACGAAGGCGTATGATCCAGATGATGATACAATTATTGAAGTTGAAATTCCAATTGGTTCGGGGCTGGACACGATTTCTACAATATTAGAAAAGGAAAAAGTGATTAAAAGCGCAAAGCTATTTAAGTATTATGCTAAATTTAATAATGAATCTAGTTTCCAAGCGGGTACATATGATTTATCAAAATCAATGACGCCAGATGAACTGATTAAAAGTTTGAAGTCAGGAAAAGTTTACCGTAAACCATTATTTACAGTGACAGTTCGTGAAGGACTGAATTTAGCGGAAATTGCAAAAGTATTTGAAAAGGAATTATCGATTAAATCTGAAGACTTTTTATCCTATGTAAATGATAAAGAACAAATTCAAGTATTCATGGAAAAATATCCAGAATTAATTGGAGATGAAGTGTTAGCAAAAGATGTGAAGTATCCATTAGAAGGGTACTTATTCCCTGCAACTTATCCATTCTACGAAGAAAATCCATCAGTAGAAGAAGTTGTAGATATGATGCTTGAACAAACAAATCAGCAAATCGAAGCATTTAAACCATATTTAGAAGAACAAGATCGATCCGTCCATTGGTTACTGACATTTGCTTCATTGTTAGAGAAAGAGGCGACAGCGCAAGCTGACCGAGAAACCATCGCGAGGGTATTCTTTAACCGAATTGATGCGGATATGCCATTACAAACGGATCCAACAGTTGCATATGCACATGGAAAACATTTAGATCGTACGTATTACAAGGATTTGGAAATTGATGATCCGTACAACACGTATAAGATTAAAGGAATTCCTCCTGGTCCAATTGCGGCACCAGGCTTATCTTCAATCGAAGCAACAGTAGATCCATCTGATTCAGATTACTTATATTTCTTAGCGGATAAAGAGGGAACAAACCATTTTTCAGTCACTTATGAAGAACATTTAGAAAAACGTGCTAAATATATTGACGAATAAAGGAAGTATAGATGTTTAATGATGAATGAAGAGCAAATGCAAATGTACGTATCAAATTTTAAAATGGAACAAACAAGTTTAATTGATGAAATAGAACAATATGCAGCTGAACATCATGTACCAATTATGGAAAGTGATGGGATTGAAACCTTTATTGGTTTATTAGCGCTCCAACAACCAAAACGATTATTAGAATTGGGCAGTGCGATTGGTTATTCAGCCATTCGCATTGCACAAGCTTTTCCGAAAATCTCCATAACAACAATTGAACGTGATGCAGCACGTTACGAAAAAGCTGTTGAGTATATCGAAAAAGCCGCGTTAACAGAGCGGATTCGCATTATTAAAGCTGATGCGTTAGAATTCGACAATGAAAATACGATCAATGAACCTTTTGATGCAATGTTTATCGATGCGGCTAAAGGACAATACAAGCGATTTTTTGAAAAGTACGCTTCACATATAGCACCAGGTGGGGTCATTTATTGTGATAATATGTTCATGCATGGAATGGTTTTTCAAGATATTCAAGAAATTCCACGTAGAAAACGCACAATGATTCGAAATTTAACTGCTTTTACAAGTTGGGTCATGGCGCAAGAAGCGTTTGATACACATTTATTACCAGTTGGAGACGGCATTTTAATTGCAATAAAAAAAGAAGCATAGTAGAATGACCATTCGGATAGTAAAAATCCGATTGTATTGATGGTGAAAGGGTGCCCGCGCATATGGAAAGGAATAAGCCACTTGTCATCGGAATTGCTGGTGGGTCAGGTTCTGGAAAGACGAGTGTAACAAATGCGATTTATGATGTATTTAAAAATCATTCAGTAGTTGTCATTGAACATGATTACTATTATAAAGATCAATCTCATCTGACGTTTGAAGAGAGGCTTGAAACAAACTATGATCATCCTTTAGCGTTCGAGACGGATTTATTAGTTGAACATATAAAAGCATTATTAAATCGCCAATCAATTGAAAAGCCTGTATATGATTATACGGCACATACACGTTCAAAAGAAACAGTGTTAATTGAACCGAAAGACGTTATTATAATTGAAGGCATTCTTGTTTTAGAAGACGTTGAGTTACGAGACTTAATGGATATTAAGCTTTTTGTGGATACAGACGCTGATTTAAGAATTGTCCGTCGTATTATGCGTGATATTCAAGAAAGAGGTCGAACAATTGAATCGGTTATTGATCAGTATTTATCCGTTGTTCGCCCAATGCATAACCAATTTGTGGAGCCAACTAAAAAGTATGCAGATATTATCGTGCCTGAAGGCGGCAAAAATAAAGTCGCGATTGACTTAATGGTAACGAAAATCAAAACAATTCTTGAAAATGCAAACGAATTGTACTATGATGGTGACATCTAATAAGGAAAGCAACAACTATGTCGCATAATTATCGATGATGCGGCATAGTATTTTTATGAAATAGGTATTTGAGGAGAGTGTGGAAATGATTACAGAAAAAAAGTTTCCGATGACTGAAGCTGGAAAGCAAAAGTTAGAAGAGGAATTAGAACAATTAAAAACTGTAAAGCGTAAAGAAGTTGTAGAACGAATTAAAATTGCAAGAGGATTCGGTGACTTATCGGAAAACTCTGAGTATGATTCTGCAAAAGAAGAGCAAGCATTCGTTGAAGGACGTATTACAACGTTAGAAGGTATGATTCGTAATGCTGTTATTATTAGTGAAGCAAATACAGACGAAGTACAACTTGGAAGCACAGTAACATTTATTGAGTTACCAGACGGTGATGAAGAAACGTATACAATCGTTGGTTCAGCAGAAGCAGATCCATTAGAAGGTTTAATTTCAAATGATTCGCCAATCGCTAAAGGATTATTAGGCGGTAAAAAAGGCGACGAAATGAAGATTTCGACACCTGGCGGCGATATGTCCGTTAAAATTGTAGGAATTGAGTAATAGAATAAACTTATGAAACCGCCTTCATTTCAAAGGCGGTTTTTTTATAACATTCAAAACAGATCTAATCGCCTATACAAGCATTGCGTTCGAAAAGACTTTTCGTATAAAATAGATAGGCTTTATGGTGGAAGGTTATACCATTAATCATGGGCTAATGGTGGATTCTTTGCTATTGACACACAAATGATTACCACCTAACCCGATTGTCGTTTATAATAAATTGCAACTGCTAAATGGATGATTTGAAACATATTGGCTGTTCAATCGTCTTATCATAGCAAGTACTATTGAGGAGCTGAAAGATATGAGCGATTCAAATACACAGTTTTCACGTTCAAAAAAACAACAGAAAAAACGACAAGATCGAATTTTGAATACGTTGATTGCCGCGGTTGTCATTGGGATTATTGTCGTAGCAACATTTATTTTAAAAAATCCGTCAGAAAAATCTAATGAGGCGAATACGGAAAATCAAACAGAAGAGCAACAATCCAACGAAACCCAAACTGAACAAGACGAAAAAGAGACATCAGAAGATCATGAAGATGAACAATCAGAAGAAGATGATAAGGTATCAGAAAAAGAGCAAGAGGAAGACGATGAAAAAGAGGAAAAGGTAAAAGAAGAAGAAAGTGATGACCCAGTTGTAGATAAATCAGTTGTCGATTCAAGTTGGACGCCAATTGGAACGAAACAGCAAGGAGAACATGTGTCAGTGTACGATGGGACATCTGTCGATTGGCATGAGAAAATAGATGCGCTCGCTTATGCAACGGATTTAAATCGTGAACAGATGATTGTACACTGGTTAAAAAATGGCGGCGGTCCAGATAAATCAATTGGAATTGTCAGTTCTAATGATCAAAGTGAAAAATATCGTGTATACTTAGTATGGGTAGACGGCGAAGGCTGGAAACCGGAAAAAGTAGACGTATTAAATACGTTACAATTTAATTATAAATAAATAGTTGTTCGCATGAATGTTTTCGTGCGAACAATCTCACTTATTTGGAGGAGATTTTGTGAAAGTAGCAATTATTGGTGCAATGGAAGAAGAAGTGACAATTTTACGTGATCAGATGGAAAATAGGCAGCTTACGACAATTGCTAACTGTGAATTCATTGAAGGTACAGTAAATGGTACTGACGTTGTATTAGTACGTAGTGGCATTGGTAAAGTAAATGCAGCAATGGCAACAAGTTTATTATTAGAAAAGTTCAATCCTGATTATGTATTAAATACAGGCTCAGCAGGCGGATTTGCAGCTGATTTAGAAGTAGGTTCAGTAGTCATATCTGATGAAGTTGTACATCATGACGTGAATGTTACAGCATTTGGTTATAAACACGGACAAGTTCCACAAATGCCAGCAACATTTATGTCCAATGAAACCTTAATTCGTTTTGCGAAAGAAGCGGTAGAGGAAATTGGTGAGCATACATATGGTACAGGATTGATTGCATCTAGTGATACCTTTATGAGTGATCCGGAGCATGTTGCAGAAGTTCGTGCATTATTCCCAGAAATGATTGCAGCTGAAATGGAAGCAGCAGCAGTTGCACAAGTTTGTTATCAATTTGAAAAGCCGTTTGTCGTCATTCGTGCGCTATCTGATATAGCGGGGAAAGAAGCACCGATGAGCTTTGATGAATTTTTACCTATCGCGGCAAAACATTCTTCAGAAATTGTTTTACGCGTCATCTCGAAACTTTTATAGATTCATGGTAAACTAGAGATATAGATAACCATTTGTGTTTTGAGGAGGTCATAAACATGTCAGACATGACAACTTTCGCTCTAATGGCAGGTACATTCATTTGCGCAGTAGTAGCTTCTGCAGTTATTTTAAAACAAGTAAAAGAATAATGACGTGAGAAAAAACGCTTCTTCGGTATGATCCTTAGAAGCGTTTTTTCATTTGTGTCTCACTGTTCTTTGTTCTCGGCTTCATATTTAAATAATTGATAAAGTTTAATAATTGCTCTTTTTTCAATGCGAGAAACATAACTTCGTGAAATATTTAATTGTTCGGCAATGGCTTTTTGGGTCATAGGTTGTTGATCTAACAAGCCAAATCTTCTCTGTATGATTTCTAGCTCTCTTGCATTTAATTTTCCTAAGTGTTTGTATAAACGATCTCTCCGTTCATTTTTTAAAACGACTGCATTTGGGGATTCGTCTGTGCTTTGTAAAATATCTGCAATTTCTAATGGCTGACCTTCATCGTTTCCACCAATTGGTTCATATAAAGAAATATCTTTTTGCGTTTTCTTTTGTTTTCGTAAATGCATTAAAATTTCATTTTCAATACAACGTGCCGCATAAGTAGATAGTTTGGTTTTTCGGTCTGGTGTGTACGTATTAATGGCTTTCATTAACCCGATCGTACCAATTGAGATATAATCATCGAGCATTTCGTGTTTAGGTTGAAATTTTTTAACGACATGTGCTACAAGACGCATATTCCGTTCGATTAGCTCATCTTTTGCAGTCTCGTCACCGGCAAAAAGTCGTGCTAAACATTGTTCTTCTTCTTTCTTTGTTAAAGGACGTTTGAAAGATTGGCCACGAATATAGCCAAGCATAACGGGGAGTTCGACCCAAAGTTGAAGTATGGACCATATAAACCCGCTCAATGCTGCCACCTCCTTGTCGATTGTTGTCATTGTATGCAATGCATCAGTTAAACATGTGTTGAATAAAATGCACCATACCCATGAATCAGTGAAAATAAAGATATACAAGGATACGCATGCTCTTATTGTCTTAGAAGTTTCCCTATTAAAATATGTCAGAACAAGCGAAGAAACGAGCTGAGTGTGATATACTATGTGAGTATTAAGTTGGAAATCGGAGTGAAATGCATGCTAAAGAAGTTTTTGCCAGATGAGTTTGTAGAAAACGTCTTAAAGATAACACCTAAAATGCTCATAGAACGTGGTATTAAAGGGGTTATCACAGACTTAGATAATACATTAGTTGCGTGGGACCGACCAGATGCAACACCTGAAATTATAAAATGGTTAACAAGCTTAAAAGAAGCAGGAATTGAAGTGACGATTGTATCGAATAATAATGAATTGCGTGTTAAAGCTTTTTCAGAACCAATTGATATGGTATTTGTTTCAAAAGCAAATAAACCGTTAAAAATAGGCTTTAAAAGGGCATTAAAATTAATGCAAACGAAAAAATCAGAAACAGTTGTCATTGGAGACCAATTATTAACGGATATATTCGGCGGAAACCGTGCAGGAATGCATACGATTCTCGTTATTCCAGTTGCAACGAATGATGCAAAAATTACGACATTTAACCGCAACTTAGAACGTTTTATTATGAATCGCTTAAGAAATCGTGGACTTGTATATTGGGAGGAATGAAAGTGGAAGAATTGAAATGTATCGGTTGTGGCGTAACGATTCAAACAGAAGATGCCAAAAAAGAAGGATATGCACCAGCAGCTTCACTAAAAAATGAAGAAGTCGTTTGTCAGCGCTGTTTCCGTCTACGAAACTATAATGAAATACAACCGGTTTCTCTAACGGGAGATGACTTTTTAAATATTTTAAATGGCATCGGCGAACGTGATGGGCTCATCGTGAAAATCGTCGATATTTTTGATTTTAACGGGAGTTGGATTCCAGGATTACACCGATTTGTTGGACAAAAAGAGATTGTGTTAATTGGTAATAAATCGGATCTTTTACCAAAGTCTATTAAGCCAAATAAAGTCATTCATTGGATGAAAAATCAAGCGGCAAAATTAGGGTTAAAACCTGTGGATGTTATGCTCGTATCTGCATTCAAAGGACATGGCATGGACGAAGCATTACAAAGAATTGAGGCGCTTCGTAATGGGAAAGATGTTTATGTAGTTGGGTGTACAAATACTGGTAAATCAACGTTTATTAACCATATTATACAAAATGCAACTGGTGAAAAAGAAGTCATTACGACATCACATTTTCCAGGAACGACGTTAGATATCGTTGAGATTCCATTGGACGATGAACGTGCCATTTGCGACACACCAGGTATTATCAATGATCATCAAATCGCACACTATTTAGATGCGAATGATTTAAAGCTGATTACACCAAAATCGGAATTAAAGCCAAAAAATTTCCAATTAAACGCAGAACAAACATTGTTTATTGGTGGACTAGTTCGTTTTGACTTTATCAGTGGGGAACGAACGTCATTCCAAGTATATGTGTCGAATCGATTAGATATTCATCGTACAAAATTGTCAAATGCGGACAATTTATATGAAAAACACAAAGGCGTTATGTTAGCACCACCATCAATGGATTCATTAGAAGATTTTCCAACTTTTGTTCGCCATGAATTTTCAATTAAAGATGATAAAACAGATATTGTTATTTCAGGATTAGGTTGGATTACAGTACAACAACGTGGTGTCATTGCGGTTCATGCACCTCGAGGCGTTGATGTCGTTGTGCGTCCATCATTAATTTAAGATGCGGGAAATGGAGGATGTTGAATGAAAAAATGGTATTCTGTCATTGGTGATCCGATTCATCAATCAATGTCACCTCAAATGCATGACGAGTGGTTTACTGAAAATGCAGTAGATGCAACCTATACTCCACACCATGTGACTAAAGATGCGTTAGAAAAAGCAGTACAAAGTTTAAAACACCTTGGTTGTAGTGGATGGAATGTTACAGTACCGCATAAAACAGCGATTATTCGCTATTTAGATGAAATTGATGCAACAGCCAAACATATGAACGCTGTCAATACGGTTGTCGTAACTGAAGAAGGGCGTTTACGTGGTTATAATACAGATGGAGACGGTTTTGTTCGGTCATTAGAAGAACAATTTGGGGATGTCGCGAAAGGAAATCAAGTGCTCGTTATCGGTGCAGGTGGAGCAGCACGCGGTATTTGTTTTGCATTAGAAGCACATGGATATGGCCCGATTACAATTGCGAATCGGACAATTGAAAAAGCCGAACAGCTTGCAGATGACTTACAGCATGCTAAACCGATCTCATTAGCAGATGCGGAAAATACATTAGCAACATTCAGTTTAATCATTCAAACGACATCAGTCGGTATGAACTATGCAAAAGCTGGTATACCAATTAATATGGAGAATGTGGCAAAAGACACAATTGTTGCTGATATTATTTACAATCCGCTAGAAACAGAATTTTTACAAGAAGCAAAAAAGCATGGAGCTAAAACGATGAATGGCGTAGGTATGTTTGTTCATCAAGGCGCTATCGCATTTGAAAAATGGACTGGAATTTGTCCGAATACAAAAGATATGATTGATCAAATAACAACTAAACTCGGAGGTACCTTATGTTAACAGGTAAACAAAAAAGATTTTTAAGAAGCGAAGCACATCATTTACAACCCGTATTTCAAATTGGAAAAAATGGGTTAACAACACCCGTAATCGAACAAATTGAAGAAGCACTAGAAGCACGTGAATTAATCAAAGTAAATATTTTACAAAACTGCATGGAAGATAAGGGTGAAATGGCTGAACGTTTAAGTAAGCGTGAAGGATTGGAAGTCGTTCAAGTGATTGGGAATATTTTAGTTTTATATAAGGAATCAAAAGAACATAAACAAATTACCCTGCCATAGGAGGAAGTCACTTGAAGAAAATCGGAATATTAGGAGGCACATATAATCCACCACATATCGGACATTTAATGATTGCAAATGAAGTAAAACATGCGCTTTCGTTAGATGAAGTGCGCTTAATGCCTACAGCGATGCCACCACATAAGGAAGCTGATGAAAAAGTGAGTCCGACCGCACGTTTAGAAATGGTACAACGTGCAATTATTGGATTAGAAGGTTTTACAGCGTCCTCTTTTGAAATCGATCGAGGTGGCATTTCCTATACATTTGATACGATGAAACAATTGACCGAATTGGAGCCAGATGTTCAGTTTTATTTTATCATTGGTGGGGATATGATTGACCAACTAGATACATGGCATCGAATTGATGAATTAGTGCATCTTGTGCAATTCGTTGGCGTGAATCGTCCAGGTTGGAAAAGTGAAACGGAGTATCCAGTCATGCTCATCGATATTCCAGAAATTGATTTATCCTCAACACTCTTACGTCAACGTTTTCGAACAGGTGGAACCGTTGCGTTTTTAATCCCTAAACAGGTAGAGGATTTTATACGTGAGGAGGGCTTATATGGAGCGAATTAAAGAAGAATTAAAAAGTCGCTTATCATTATCGCGATACGAGCATGTGCTACGTGTAGAACAAGTGGCCTCACAATTAGCAAACCATTATGATGTGGATGTAGATGCAACAACTCGAGCGGCATTGCTTCATGACATTGCTAAAAATATGGATCGTCAAATATTGCGTGATATGCTCGTGAAAGGTGGCGCAGATGAACGTTTACTTCTGTACCATCATGAACTGTGGCATGGACCAGCTGGTGCAATGTTAGCTGTGCAATTATTCCAAGAGAAAGATGAAGACGTGTTAAATGCCGTCCGATACCATACTACGGGACGAGCACATATGTCTGATCTTGAAAAAGTGATTTTTATTGCTGATTTAATTGAACCGGGGCGAGATTTTCCCGGAGTAGACGCATTGCGTGCGGTATCTATGCAATCATTAGATGAGGCGATGAAGCATTGTATTGCACATTCTATACAGTTTTTAGTGTCGAAGAAAGTCGCAATTTTTCCAGATTCTTTTGAGTGTTACAATGAATGTATACTGGGTGATTCTACAACATAAAAGTGAAATTAGAACGAAAAGAGAGGTTTTATGAAATGAGTGAAACTTTATTAACAACAGCTTATAAAGCAATAGATGATAAACATGGTGAAGATATTATTGTGTTAAATATGCAAGGTATTTCAATTATTGCAGATCATTTTATTATTTGTCACGGAAACTCTGAGCGACAAGTACAAGCAATTGCACGTGAAGTGGTCGATGAAGCAAATAAGTTTGGTGCAAATGTAAAGCGCATTGAAGGAATGGATGCGGGACGTTGGGTACTCGCCGATTTAGGAGATGTAGTTGTACATATCTTCCACCGTGATGAACGTGATCACTATAATTTAGAAAAATTATGGGGAGATGCACCTCAAGTAGAAACGGCCGAACTAAACGTATGATGCAAAGCTATAAGCAATTCGCCACCATTTATGATGCATTAATGACGGCAGATATTCCGTATGATGACTATGTACACATAATTGAAACAGCAGTTGGCAGCATTGCAGGGAAGAAAATTCTTGATGTAGGCTGCGGCACGGGAATTTTATCATTGAAATTAGCACAACTAGATGCTCAAGTGACAGGTGTTGATTTATCAGCTGAAATGCTTATGATTGCGCGTGAGCGTGCAGAAGCATTTCATCAACAAATTGAATTCATTGAAATGCCTATGCAACAATTAGAAGGATTGGAAAACTATGATCTTGCCGTTATTTCAATTGATTCATTAAATTATGTGATTGATGAAAAAGATGTGCAAGACACGTTTCATCATTTGAATGCCGCGTTAAAAAGAGGCGGAAGGTTAATATTTGATGTCCATTCAACATTTAAAACAGACGTTATATTTATGGAAAGTCCATTTATTTATGATGATGAGGATATTTCTTATATTTGGCTTACAGATGAAGGAGCATTTGCGCATAGTGTTTTATCTGAACTAAGCTTCTTTGTTAAAAATGATAACGGAACCTATGATCGTTTTAACGAACAACATTATCAGCGAACATTCCCACTGAATACGTATGTTCAAATGCTTGAACAAGCAGGTTTTCAAATTGAACGTATTTTTGCAGATTGGCAGGATGAAGCACCCGATGAGGAAAGTGAAAGAATTTTCTTTCAAGTTGTGAAAAAGTAATTGAAATATCGGGGAAGTAGATTATAATAGTAGTACTCCATATGGATTGGAAAGGATGGATGATATGATCAATTCCTTTTTATCCGACCATTGGCGCAAATTATTATTCCCCGTTATTCTCATTGTTGTCATGATCTTTTTGTTCATACCCCGTGGACAATCAAAAGATGAAGCATCTGTACAACAACTACCATTTCCAATTGAAGAAAAAATAGAAGAGCAAACTCATCAAGCGATTGAAGAAGAACAACAAAAGCCGACGACTTTACTTGTTGATGTTCAAGGTGCAGTTTTACATCCCGGTGTTTATACATTGGATGATGGTGATCGTGTGATTGATGCGATTCAAGCAGCTGGCGGCTATGCAACGAATGCCGAATCTCGTCTTGTAAATCATGCAATGAAATTAGCAGATGAGATGCTTATTTACATTCCAACTGTCGGTGAAGAGCCGCCGGAAGAAAGCATGGCTACACTATCGACTGCCCAATCTAACGAAGCAACAACAACAATATCCAATGAAGGAGTTGTTCATTTGAATAAAGCAACCGAAGCGGATTTAATGACCTTATCAGGAGTTGGTCCGTCGAAAGCGGCTGCCATTATTCAATATCGTGAAGAAAATGGTCCGTTTCAATCAATCGAAGAATTGATGAATGTGTCGGGCATTGGTGAAAAAACATTTGAAGCATTAGAACAATATATTACTGTGAATTAATGGAGGCATTCATATGGAGCGAATTACGTGGGATCAGTTTTTTATGGCACAATGTCATTTATTAGCGCTTAGAAGTACTTGTACAAGACTCGCAGTTGGTGCAATTGTCGTACGCGATCATCGTATCATTGCTGGTGGTTATAATGGCTCTATTTCTGGTGGCGATCATTGTATTGACCATGGTTGTTACGTAGTGGATAATCATTGTGTACGTACAATTCATGCTGAAATGAACGCATTATTGCAATGTTCAAAGTATGGTACACCAACAGCAGATTCAACAATTTATGTGACACATTTTCCATGTTTACAATGCGCGAAAGCGATTATCCAAGCAGGCATTAAGCGCGTTATTTATGCACAGGATTATCGCAATCATGAATATGCTGTAAAATTATTTGCACAATCAGGCGTATCCGTACAACATATTCCATTCGATGAGCGGAAAATTGACTTCTTAAGCGAAGAAAAAATGACATTTATTCAAGATTTATTAGAAGAGATGCGTGAATTAGGTGCTGATGAAGAAAAACTTGATTCGATGATGAAGCGGGTTAATCTTTTATTCAGCGTGTAACATTTCAAATAGATTTTACTTATATCGCGATTGCCATGATGATTGCAGCAGCAGCTGTATTTCATTCGGCATCGCTTTTTTCTTTACAACTTCTCATACTTTTTGTCATCTGGCGAAGGTATCAATCCTATCTTATATTCCTATTCGTAAGCTTAATAGCCATCGGTAGTTTTTATTACTTTTCATCTACAAAAATCGATTTCAAAGAAACTGGAGAAGAACAATTAACGATTCATTTTTTTGATCGTGTCAAAATGGATGGACGAACATTAAAAGGACTAGCGAAAACAGACGAAGGAGATATTCTTTATACAAACTATACGTTTCAAACGGAAGAAGAGAAAAAGCAATTTGAACAACTTCCCATTTATGCTTATTCATTTGAAATTCAGGCAAGTTTTGAAGAAATCCCTCCAACTGCACATCCGTATGCTTTTAATATGGGACGTTATTTACAAATGAACGGTGCAAAAGGAATAATTCAAATTGATGAGATCACTGCGATACATGGCAAGGATGATTGGACAGTAAATATAGCTGTTTATCGAGAACGAGTGCTTGACCATATTGAACGAACATTCCCGTCATCTTTAGTAGCTGAAGCAAAGGCTTTACTTGTCGGTGATCGCTCTGATATGAGTGAAGAAACAGCAGCACAATATCGAAAGTTGGGCATTACGCACTTATTTGCAATATCAGGTTTGCATGTAGGTTTATTAACATTCATCGTACGAGAATGCTTATTACGATGCCGTATGCGAAAAGAGTATGTGGATATGCTTTTGTTTTGTGCATTGCCGATCTACGCAATGTTGGTCGGTGGTGCACCTTCCGTTTGGCGCGCTTCGGTTGTTACGATGCTTATTTTATGTGTAAAAGCTTTTAAATGGCGTGTTGGCATAGAACAACTACTCGCCGTAACTTGTATACTATTTATTCTCATCAAACCTTATAACCTGTTACAGCCAGGCTTTCAATTATCTTATGGTGCAACATTTGCCCTCATTTTTTCGAGTCAAATACTTATACGGACAACATCTTATTGGAAACAGTCTTTCCTAATTACAGCGATTAGTCAAATTGCACTTTATCCAGTACTCTTAGTACATTTTTATGAAGTCTCAATTTCTTCGTTCCTTGTAAATTTACTATTTGTACCACTTTATTCGATCTTCATTTTACCGATGAACATCGTATTACTGTTAGTATCTTCACTTTTTGCTCCTTTCGCGAAATTGCTATTTTTCATTTATGAACCTTTACGAGGCTGGATTGAGACAATGACCATTTGGATTGCTGAATTACCTTATCAATTATGGACGCCAGGAAAACCACACGCAATCTTACTAGCCATCGCTGTAGTTGGAATTGGTTTGTTTTTTGTAAGCGTAGAACGTCGTCAGCCATATTGGCGTTCTATATTGTATCTACTCATTCCTGCATTTCTTATGCATGCTATGCCCTATGTAAATGGAGAACTTCGAGTAAGTTTTGTAGATGTTGGTCAAGGTGATTGTATTGTGATAGAACTCCCATATCGTCGAGGGGTGTATGTTATTGATGCAGGGGGTATGCTACAATTTGGCGAAGAAAAGGATTGGCGAAGACCATCCAAACCTTTTGAGATAGGACGCAATATTGTCGTACCTTTTTTAAAGGGAAGAGGGATTACAACCATTCATGCAATGATTTTATCACATCCACATGTCGATCATATCGGCGGTGTGCATGAAGTAATGGAAGATATTCGTGTCAGAAGTATTCATACATCGCCAAATACATTAGATGTACCTGAAATGCAAAAAATCATTGAACAAGCTACCAATCAACAAATTCCTATCGAAATAAAGAAAAATGAGGATCGTTGGATCATAGATGATACGATATTTTATTATATGGGTCCTCAAGAAGATCGTTATGAAGGAAATGACAGTTCATTGATTTTGTTCATGCAATCGCGTGGCTATGCTTTTTTATTTGCGGGTGATATTGAAGAGAAAGGGGAGCGACAATTTGTTTCCACTTATGGTGAGATGAATTTTCCACCAACGATTTTAAAAGTTGCCCATCATGGAAGTAAAACTTCTAGTTCAAGTGCGTTTTTAGATGCAGTACAACCCATCATTGCGGTAGCGATGCAAGGAAGAAATAATCGATTTAACCATCCAAGTGAAGAAGTTGTAGAGCGATTTAAAGAGAAAAACATTCCGCTATTTACAACACAACAACTGCAAACAATTACGATTAAAATTGATCAGCATGGGAAATTATCCATTGATCATCAATAAAAAAACGGACAAGTTTTCTTGTCCGTTTTCACTCATAAGATTGAGTTCTGTAGCTGTCTTCTTTAAAGAATCATATAAATGCTGTTGTACATTAGCCTGCGATGAAGTCAACTAATGTAGCAATAATAAAAATAGAAGCAAAGAATCCAAAAGATACGACCATACCTACTACAGAGTCAGTAAAGTCATTACGTTTACACTGTACATCGTGTTCGAACTCGTTCATTGCTACACCTCCTATATATGTCCATTTTAAGTATAATCGATTTGGGATAAAAAATCTAGATAAATTCATTGGTTGTGCTTGCATTCATTGAAATGACATAAAACGTTCACAACATGTATCCACCTTTATATTTTCATTATACCGGGTTTTCATAATAAAAACAAAAGAAGATATGTTTGATAGGCTGTGGGGAGAATGTAGCAGCCAATCACAATATTCATTTTCGCATCAATTGTGGTGCTTGCCGCGGACACAGCTTCAGTCTCCTCGTCGCTAGGCTCCTAGCGGGGGCTTCAGCTCGTGCTGTTCCCGCGGGCGTTATCATATCTCCACTTCAATCAATAGGTAAATGGGTTAGTGAAAATAAAGTATGAGTAAAATGGTTGTGGGGGACAATTAAAAAATCCATAACACAATTAATTTTCGTACCAATCGGACGCTTTCTACTCCGATTAATTGGTATCGGCGTGGAATAATTTGGATTTTAGGCATGAAAAAAAGGCGCTCTTCTTGTATAGTGAAGTTTGGGAAATACGGAATACTGAACGATCCAGGAAGATAAAATGTCTGCCGAAAATAGTACCCACAAAAACTTGACTCAATCGGAAATAAGTACAGAGAGCATATTCATTCATTTTACGTTATAATACGTATAGTGAAGAAGTAAGAGGTGAACTTTCATGCCAAATGCAATATGGAAAAAAATTGCGGATGGAAAAATTGATCATGTTTATTTATTAACTGGTGTAGAACATCATATATTTGACCAAACAATTGAGCGACTAAAGCGTGCAATACCAGATGTTGATGATGAGACAATCATTCGTTTCGATTTAGACCAAACACCGTTAGAAGTTGTATTAGAGGAAGCAGATACATTGCCTTTTTTACAAGATCAAAAGCTTATTATCGCAAATGATGCGTATTTTTTAACAGGACAAGACCGAAAAAAGACAGACGTTGAGCATAATGTTCAAGCGTTAGAGGATTGGTTGGAACATCCGTCTCCAACGGCGACCGTTGTGTTCATTGCACCGTATGAAAAATTAGACGGACGTAAAAAGATTACGAAAAAAATAAAGCAATATGCTACTGTTATTGAGGCCAATCGATTAGAAGGAAAAGATTTATCAGTATGGATTCAACAGGAAGCACAGGCAAATGGTGTACATATTACAAATGATACTGCGCAAAAACTTGTTCAGACTGTTGGAGAAAATTTACTAACGCTTGCAACTGAAATTCAAAAAATGGCGACTTATTTAGGGGAGCCTGCCGATATCACAGATGATTTAATCGATATGATGGTCCCGCGTACCCCAGAAATGGATGTGTTTCGCTTAACGGATGCATTTGTAGCCAATCGAGTGTCAGAATCTGTTGCAATTTATCATGATTTATTACGCAATGGGGAAGAACCAATTATGTTAACATCCCTAATCGCGGGACAAGTTCGACTCATGATACATGTCCAATCGTTGAGTAAAAAAGGATATAATCAGCCGCAAATTGCGAAGACTTTACGTGTTCATCCGTATCGCGTAAAATTAATGCTACAAAATCGAGCCTTGCCAAACCCTAAGCGATTATTACACATTTTAGAAGAGTTAGCGGAAATTGATTTTAAATTAAAATCAACGAGTGGTAAACGTGAACGCTTATTAGAATTGTTTTTTATGAATGGGTTATAAAGAAGATAAATAAATGCCTAAAGATATGATTTGTATGGCAAATCACATCTTTAGGCATTCCGGAAGGAAAAAAGAATTAAAAAGACCGTCAATGTGTAAGTAGTTCCGTTATTGCAGAGAAAAGTTAAAAAAACAATAGAAATAACAACTTAAATATAGGGTATTCGGGAGGTGAAATAACCTTCCATTTTTTATATCCAATCGCAAATATTTAGCATAGTGATCCACACAAAAAAATATTGAAGATTTATTTAGGGAATATGAGATATTATGTTAAAATCTTTATAAGAAGGCTTATTCAACTAACGAGGCAGTTTACTTGAATAAGAGTATTGCAAAATTATCGGTATTTGAGATGATTGCAATTGAATTCAGGAATGGGGGGATTATGATTTTAATATTATTTGGTTTCTTAATGGCTTCCATTACGGTTGCATTATTTCTAACTCTATGTATAAAGATAATTATTTCTTTTATTAAAAAGAAACCTTTTCCTAAAAGATTACTGATTGGAACGTTGTCTGGGATTGTTCTGGTTTCCTCAATCTATGTATATGAAACGTACTTTTTTACATTTAGTGAAATTGATAAAGAATTCACCCAAAATGGACCTGGACCTATAACCTCACCTACCGAAAAATATACAGCAAATGCTTATTATGAACCATATGGTGGTGCAGCAGGAGGCGTAAATGTATGGGTAGAAATTACATACAATAGTAATAATAAAGTTAAGACTGTTTATTACGCCGATGCAAAAGATAATTTTTCGATGAAATGGTTAGATGAGGACAGATTGTATATTTTAAATGATAATCCCGAGTTTCTAAATTCAAATAGAAGTATTAAATTAGAAATCGGGAAAGAGATTTATCACGAAAATGGTTTGGCTTGTAAAAGTTTGATTATGAAAGACGAATATGAGACTTGCTACCAAAACTAATACTTATTGCACTAACGTGGTGCGTTAGTTGAAGAAGAATAAAAAAATAACATTATAATTAAAGGCATTGCTCAATAGCGATGCCTTTTGAATTATCTCATATAAATAATATCCTTTAACGTAAATTTCTTTTCTGTTATTCCAAGCCTCTGGGCAGGTGTCTTTTCGGTAACGTGCTTCTTTTTCCCCTCATATTCTTTTGTTTTAAATGACAAACAATAGTTGTAATATACTCGAAGAATCGTGATTGCCATATGAGCATACTTTGGATTGAAATTGGCATAAATATAACTCTTCCCATCTTTCCTAGCTCCTACAAGCGGTCTTTCTAAAATAGACAATCTTCTTCTCATCATTTGCATAAACGAACTAATTGCATTGTCGTTTACATTCAACATTAGGTTTGCTTTTTCTGTTGGTGAATAACCTGTTAAATCCGTCTTACAATCTATTTTGTAATAGCCTCTATCTTTTGAGCCTAACGGGTGTTCGATTGGTTTGTTTGCCCATTCTCGGTGCTTGTGACCACTAGGCGAAACTGTTTCCTTATGAAAGTGGTGGGTTCGTAATTTTTCTATTAAATAATAATGGGCTAGTTCATCCGTGTGTTTTGTTTCAAAGCCTTCATTTTCTCCCCAATCTCGCAATTCTTCCCTAGCTTCCTCATATTCTTCCATCGCTTCCTTTTTTGTTTTATCCTTCTCTGTTCTGCATAAGAAATGATGGGCAACCCCTGATTGTAATTCGTCTGCAAATACTCGATAAAATGCAGTCATAATAGAATTATCCATATCACTAACCATACGCCACCTTGAAGCTGTGATAAGTTCTTTAATCAGCCAATATTGAGCAAATGTGGTGTACGTTGAATTCAAATGTTGCCCTGCTACGTATCTCCCTCTTACCTTTATTTCCTCTAATGCTTTCTTATATTGAGCATCTGATTGTGTATCATTTTTAGATGGAACCTGAGGATAGATTGAATAATCAAGTCGTGCATTGGGATTAGCGAATTCATTTAAGTGGTCGGTTTTATACTTTCTAGTATCCATATCTAATTCTTCAAATGTTGTATCCCAATCATAAGATACATCGGCACGAAAAACGAAATTCGTACTTCCTTCCGCTGTTACGACAATGTAGGTTTGAAAGTCTAAATCTTCAATTCCTTTGTAATCCTTCGCACCTTGTCCCTTCTTTCGAACATTGTTTAAAAAATAGTGCATCTTATCGGTATTAAGCCAAATTTCCTCAAATGTTTTATTTTCAAAAGCTGGCTTTTCCACCCGTTCGAGAAACTCCAAACATTTACGATAAATGATTTCAAGCTTTGCGTAATAAGTAGAAGCACCAATCTCCAATATTTCCAAGCTGCGACTGATGGGAATTTTATTAACAATCAGTTTTGCAAGCGATAAGAGGATATCGTTCCGTTTCATTCCGTAAGTCGTAGATTGTCTCTGATTCGGTATCGTGTGAGTTTTCTTTTTACAAGTCTTACATTGCCATACCTGGGAACCGTTACGAGATTTACCCTGTTTATAAAAAAGGGATTTATCTATAAATGGTGTCGAGCCTTCATTTACACATCCCTCTTTGTGAAATCGATAAACTGGTATTACGTCTTCGAAACTTTCTATTCGAACCAACCGAGCAATTTCCTCAGCAATAGACCAATTAGAGAAAACACTATTAAAACATCCGAGCGAATCTTTGTTTAGAGGAGGAGTTGGGATAGGATTACAAATTATCCCTTTCTCATTTCTCTTTCCACTTAATCGATAACGTTTAGGGTTTCTTCTCGTACCTTTGAACTCAGCTTGTTCTTGATTGTAAGAGGCGCAAAAAGGCTCCGCACAATGGTTATATTGAATCGTATAGTATTTTCCATTCCAATTGAATTCAACAGGCTTAAAGAGCATTGAATTGTATTTATTGGCAAACCGACGAGGGGTTAGTAAATCATAATCGTTAGTTCTATCTTTTAATTCTTTATATGAAACAGGATTAGTTATAGCTACGATTCGCTTATCCTTATCAACTAATTGTTTTAGTTTTGCCAAGGCTATTCACCTAAATTCTCTTCAAGTTCCATCGTCTTAATCATCCGACGATTATTCCGCTTATTCTCTACCCATTCAAGAAACTTTTTATCATCTAAAAGGTTTTTTAAAAACAAATCAACAACTTCACTTTCGGGGTATTCCGTGTACTCTGCATAATACTTTACAATCGCCCTTGAATGCTCAGATATCACCCAATCTACATTTTCTCCATTCTTGTTTCTAGGACGTATAAATTCTATTTTAGTCGCCTCCCTAGCAATATTTTGGTTACCGAATTAACATGTGATTTAACATCCATTTTAGCACCCTATTTTAACATATGACAATAATAATTGTCACCATTATAATTATAGTGCTAATAGTAGTGTTAATATACATAATAAATCCAAATAAATGCTATTATATCAATAAAAAATAGAGTGCCAAAATCATTGTGATTTTGGCACTCTATTTTTTCTATTTTTCTCTTCGTTAACGGAACTACTTAGTCAATGTGTAAGTTGTTTTTGTACTTACATCGATTGACGGTTTTTTATTAGTTAGCTTTTTTAGCTAGACGTGATTTTTGACGAGCAGCGCTGTTTTTATGGATAAGTCCTTTGCCTGCTGCCGTATCAACTAATTTGAATGCACGGTTCACTAATTCGTTTGCGTTCTCTTCGTTATTTTCAATTGCAGCTTCCGCTTTACGGATTGCAGTACGCATTGCTGCTTTCTCTTGAGAGTTTTGCTCATAACGTTTGTTAGTTTGTCTAACACGTTTGATTGCTGATTTAATGTTTGCCAAATCGTTCACCTCCAATTTTCTGGTAGGGAAAATGTTTCACTTTATAATAGAAATCACTTTCATAACATGCATAATTCTAACAAAGTGACTAGCGAATTGCAACAAAAAAATCGTGGAACCTGTAAGAATCTGTCTTTTTTATTCGCATAAAAAGCAGGGATATCGACCAAAATGAATAGAGAGGAGGCGATTTTATGGAACGTATGGATTTTTATCGTACTGATTTGGTCATTGAACACGAAGAAATGGTAAAGCATGCTACAGAGGAAGAGAAAGATACATTGGAAGAAACATCTGGTGTTCAATTTCACGAAGAAAGAGAAGGTCCTTTTCATATAACTGAAGTACTTATTGATGAAGAAGGTGCGAGTAGAATTGGTAAGAAGGAAGGGCGCTATGTTACACTCGCTGCACCAACATTACAAGTGTATGAGCATGAACAACTTCAGCAATTCATGGCATTGTTAAAACGTCAATTACAAAATGTATTCGCGCAACATCGCGTGGCAAAAGAGGATCGTTTTTTATTCATCGGCCTTGGCAATCGCGAAGTAACACCAGATGCAATTGGGCCAATGGCAATGGATGAATTGAAAGAAGTGATACCTGAGTATTATGATGAAAGCGGAAGCGATGTCATTGTATATGCACCAGGTGTGACCATTCAAACGGGATTAGAGACTGCCCATTTTGTACAAGCAATTGCTGAGGAAGTATCACCTGATGCGATTATTATTATCGATGCACTCGCTGCCAGAGATTCCAATCGACTTTGTAAAACAATCCAATTGACAGATACAGGAATCCATCCAGGTTCAGGTGTAGGAAATGCAAGAAAAGAATTATCGAAAGAAACATTAGGCATACCAGTAATTGCAATTGGTATACCGACTGTTGTAGATGGTCCTGTTTTAGTTGCGGATGCAATCGATACATTGTTTCGTTATATGTCGAGTCAAATCCATGAAGCGACAAACCCATCATCGGCACTTTCCGTCGCTCCTTGGTTAAGAAATGAACCATCGATTGATAGTGAAGTATTGAAGCCTATTTTTGGTGACTGGGCAGAATGGCCACATGATGATCGTATGGCATTATTAGAAGAAGCACTTCGATCCAAACAATTGGCTACATTTATTGCGCCAAAAGAAATCGATGCTTGGGTGCAGCAATATGCACATTTATTAGCGAAGACATTACGTGAATGGTTATCGGAAGTAAAAAATCTTCAGTAAGAAATCATAAATCGTTAGCATAAAAATCCGTTTTCATAAAGCTAGCTTGTCTAGCATAAGATGGTAAAACGGAGGGATGTTATATGAAAAAATCATTGCGTATTTGGAGTCTTTTTATCATAATGCTATTTTTAAGTCCTATTTTGATGAAATTCCTTCCAATTTCAACTGAAACCTCAACAAATTCTATTTTGAATGAATCACGAAAAATTGTATATGCAGCGAACGTATTTGAAAATGATCGCTTATCGGATTTTACAAATCAGAAACCAAATAAACAAAAAGAACATAAAAAAAACACATCTAAAAAGTCCACTAAGTCAACGGATGCAAGTGTTTTACTTTATTTCACGCATAATCATGAAGCGTATTCTCCGATAACAAAGGAAAAGAATGGGAAAGTTGCTGTTTCTCATCATGAAGAAAATATCGAGAAGTTTGGTGGAAAGTTATCAAAACAACTGGCAAATCATCAAGTCCACACACAAATATTAGATGTCGATAATATGGCTGTGCAGGCAGAGCGAGAGCGACCATTTTCACAGGCTTATCATACAATACGTTCATTCGTTGAAAATCAATTAAAAAAAGAACACTATGATCTTGTTATTGATTTACATCGAGATTCGATTGGTCGCAAACATACAACGGTTCAGGCAAATGGTGTTAGTTACGCAAAAGTTGCATTTGTTGTAGGGCTAGAACATCAAGAATATCAAAAAAATGAAGCTCAAGCAGTTGCCTTACAAAATGCAATGGAGCAACAAGTTCCTGGAATTACACGCCCTTTAATCCGTAAAAGTGGAAAAGGGGTAGACGGTAAATATAATCAAGACTTGCATCCACAATTATTATTAATTGAATTGGGCGGAATGGAAAATAACGAGGAAGAATTGAATCGAACGGTTGCAGTTCTTGCAGAAGCGATTTCAATTGTTTTAGCAAAATAATGCGATAGAAAATTGAACAAATAGGCATTCACTGGTATACTTCTATTAGCATAAATAGGAGTGAACAGAATGAATCGAGAAGAAAAATTACAACGACAATCAAAAATTCGTAACTTTTCCATTATCGCACATATCGATCATGGGAAATCAACATTAGCAGACCGAATTTTAGAAAAAACGAATACGCTAACTGCAAGAGAAATGAAAAATACACAAACATTAGATTCAATGGAACTTGAGCAAGAACGTGGGATTACCATTAAGTTAAATGCTGTACAGTTGACGTATAAAGCAGAAGATGGTGAAGAATATATTTTTCATTTAATCGATACACCTGGACACGTCGACTTTACATATGAAGTGTCACGTAGTTTAGCTGCTTGTGAAGGAGCAATTTTAGTAGTAGATGCTGCACAAGGAATTGAAGCACAAACCTTAGCAAACGTTTATCTCGCATTAGATAACGATTTAGAAATCTTGCCAATCGTAAATAAAATCGATCTCCCGGCGGCAGATCCAGAGCGTGTTAAACAAGAAGTTGAAGATGTAATTGGCTTAGATGCTTCCGAAGCAGTACATGCATCTGCCAAAACTGGCGTAGGTATTGAAGAGATTTTAGAACAAGTTGTTGAAAAAGTGCCAGCACCTACTGGAGATCCAAGTGCACCATTAAAAGCATTAATTTTCGACTCCCATTATGATCAATACCGCGGTGTCATCGCATATATTCGTATTTTAGATGGCTCAGTAAAACCAGGCGACAAAATTCGTATGATGGCCACAGAAAAAGAATTTGAAGTCATTGAAACAGGGGTCTTCACACCATATGAAACACATGTAGATGAGTTAAATGTAGGAGATGTTGGCTTCTTATCCGCTTCAATTAAAAATGTTGGAGATACACAAGTTGGGGATACAATTACAAAAGTAGAAAACCCAGCTGATGAAGCACTTCCAGGTTACCGCAAGATGAATCCGATGGTATTCTGTGGATTGTATCCAATTGACACGTCAAAATATAATGATTTGCGTGAAGCTTTAGAAAAACTTGAGTTAAATGACTCCGCATTAGAATATGAAGCAGAGACGTCACAGGCGCTTGGATTTGGTTACCGTGTAGGGTTTTTAGGACTCTTACACATGGAAATTATTCAAGAGCGTATTGAACGTGAATTTGGAATTGATTTAATTACTACAGCACCCAGCGTTATTTATAATGTCGTCACAACCGATGGTGAACACCATCATGTAGATAATCCACATATGATGCCCGAAGCACAGTTAATTGACTATGTCGAAGAGCCATATGTTAAAGCGTCTATTATGGTACCTGAAGAGTATGTAGGGGCTGTGATGGAATTATGTCAAAAGAAACGTGGAAACTTTTTAACAATGGATTATTTGGCATCAGCACGAGTGAACGTGATTTATGAATTACCATTATCAGAAATTGTTTTCGATTTCTTCGATCAATTAAAATCAAGCACAAAAGGCTACGCATCCCTTGACTATGAAATGATTGGCTATAAACAATCAAAACTTGTGAAAATGGATATTTTATTAAACGGTGAGAAGATTGATGCGTTAAGCTTTATCGTTCATCGTGACTTCTCATACGAGCGCGGAAAAGCGATTGTTGAGAAACTTCGTCAATTAATTCCAAGACAACAATTTGAAGTTCCTGTTCAAGCTGCAATTGGTCAAAAAATTGTTGCACGGTCAACGATTAAGTCAATCGGTAAAAATGTTCTTGCGAAATGTTACGGTGGCGACATTTCACGTAAACGTAAGCTCTTAGAAAAGCAAAAAGAAGGTAAAAAGAAAATGAAACAAGTAGGCTCCGTTGAAGTTCCGCAAGAAGCATTCATGGCTGTATTGAAGATGGATGAGGATTAAACACTGATATAGCGGTGTTTGTGATTTTGCTCACTTAATCAAAATTGCATTTTGCACCCACACTGCCCCCATATGGTTACATTTGGGGGCAGTTTATTTTAAATCACGAATTGTTTGATTGAAAACATCAACAAATAGTTCTTTTAGAAAATGGTGAT
>DATGUZ010000076.1:0-2595 GCA_035300865.1 Sporosarcina sp. | reverse complement strand
GAAGTGCTATCCCAATTTGTAAAGTAAAATGTGTCATTTTCGGGGGTTGCATATGTACCTTTTTCAAAGGAGTATGTACCTTCTAAGCGCAATAGTTGTGCAGTTTGAACGACTTCCATTTTTCGTTCATCAACAAAAACGAGTAATTCAATATCATCTCTTTCCGATAATTTACTCACATCTTTAAAAGAAATGCCCATTTCTTCTTCCATCATTTGACTGGTCGTATACGGTGTAAATAAATAAGCTTTCGTCCATTCAAAATTTGTGACTTGGTTCAATTCGAATGTGAATTGACCAGATTGAATACATTTTGTAATTTCTTTTTCAAGTTCACTACTGCGTACCTGACTACAGCCTACAAGGGAAAATAGCACGAAGCATATGGTGATCCACTTCCGCATCGTCGAATCTCCTCCTCTAGATGAAACGCCCGAACTGGAAAAAAGTTTCCTTATCTCATATTTTTATTATATAAGTTTATGATAATCTTATAATTCCTAATACATCGAATATATTTTTCACAATTTATACGAATTTTTTACATTGATTTACCAAATATGTTCAGTTATAGTTGAATTAACGATTATTAGTATACATATTTTAATTAATGTTCGTGTTTTACTGTATTTCTAATGCGAATGAAACACTTTCTTTCGTGTATAACAATTACATCATGTTTTTTCATTTTAAGGAGGACTTCATGAATACTACTTATGAGGGGACGAATAAGATGATTGCCGGAATCGTGCTCGGGGTCATTACTTTTTGGCTTTTTGCACAATCTATGGTCAATGTTGTTCCCGCAATACAAACAGATTTAGCCATTTCATTAAACACCTTAAATATTGCCATTAGTTTAACCGCATTATTTTCAGGAATGTTCGTCGTAGCTGCAGGAAATTTAGCTGATAAAATTGGTCGTAAAAAAATGACCTATATTGGGCTAATCTTGAATATTGTTGGATCATTTTTAATTGTGATCACAACCGGTCCTGCACTGCTAATCAGCGGAAGAATCATACAAGGGTTGTCAGCAGCTTGTATTATGCCATCGACAATTGCTTTAATGAGTACATACTTTGTTGGTGCAAATAGACAACGCGCATTAAGTTATTGGTCTATCGGTTCTTGGGGTGGCTCCGGGGTTTGCTCATTTGCTGGTGGTGCGATCGCAACTACACTTGGTTGGCAATGGATTTTCGTGTTTTCGATTATCTGTTCAGTATTATCAATGATTTTATTAAAAGACACACCTGAGAGTAAAGGTACTGGTGATCAGACGGGTAAATTTGATCGTGCTGGTCTTCTACTATTTGCGATTATGATGCTCGGATTAAATATTTTTATTACAAAAGGGGCAGACTTTGGTTGGACGAGCACAAGTTCAATTGCACTCTTAACACTTACAATTGTAACAGCCACATTATTTATTCGAATTGAATGGCGTAAAACAAATGCACTCATTGATTTTTCATTATTTAAGGATAAAGCATACACAGCGGCAACAGTATCAAACTTCTTATTAAACGCTGTTGCAGGCACATTGGTCATTTCTAATTTATATGTCCAAATCGGTCGTGGTTTTAGCGCTTTCCAAGCTGGACTCTTATCCATTGGATATTTAGTATCTGTCCTCATTATGATTCGCGTTGGAGAAAAAATCTTACAACATCGCGGTGCTAAATTCCCGATGTTGCTAGGCTCAGCTTTTACAGCTGTTGGGATTAGTTTTATGGCATTTACATTTTTACCTGGCATCTATTATACAATTGCTGTTTTTGTTGGTTTTATTTTATTTGGTACAGGTCTTGGCATGTATGCAACGCCTTCTACTGACACTGCTGTCTGCCATGCGCCTGAAGATAAACTAGGGACAGCTTCTGGTGTCTATAAAATGGCAAGCTCTCTTGGAAGTTCTTTTGGTGTAGCCATTTCAACTGCCGTTTACAGTATGGCTTATGCAAGTGGACAGTTAAACATCGCAGCTACTGCAGGGATTGCAACAAACTTAACATTCGCAGTGCTTGCATTTATTACGATTGCGATTAGCATTCCTTCACGTGCGTCTGTACATAACACCGAAAAGATGCCTTCCCCATTATCTTAAATACAAAAATCGCTCACGCATAATGCTGAGCGATTTTTTATGTTCCTCCTATTCCCCATTGTTTTTTTGCAATAAACTCACTTCATAAATGTTTTCGTCCTCATCATAAGTAATATTCACATGGTATTGACCAAGGTCATATTGCACCATATAAGCGCCTTCCCCTTCTAAAAACTGATCAAATTCAGGTTCACCAAATAGTGATCGAAGATTTTTCAAATCGTTTGAAATCGCCATACCATTAATCATAATGACGAGTACATCTTCTTCCACTTCATCATATACAACGACAAGACCATCTTGATACGAATAAGCAGGTGCCCCGCGATCATAAAAACGGTCTGTTGGTTCTCCATAATATTTTTCTACTTCTTTAATCGATCGCCCGATTTGTATATGATCAAACAAGAATATCCCATTTTTCATACGCGCAACATCATCTTCTGTAATTGAAAGTTGACCATAGTTCACATATACATCCTGAT
>DATGUZ010000075.1:0-16022 GCA_035300865.1 Sporosarcina sp. | reverse complement strand
TTTATTTTATTTACTTCTCCCGCTCCACCGGCATCGAGCAGCATCTGAACGAACCGCCTGATTTGATGATTTCGGAAAAGTCGACTTCGAGTACGTCGAAGCCTTTGTTGCGCATTGCTTCATTCACTTTTTGATTGACGGGAAGGCTGAGTACCTTTTTGTCACCGATTGACAATACATTCGTCCCCATCGTAAATTGCTCGTCTTGGCATACTTCAATTAATGTATATTTTTCACCAAGTAATTGAACCATTTTCGGTTCTATCGCATCTGGATAAATGAGTGCGACTTCTGGTGATAAAACATTGAATACACAATCTAAATGTAAATATTTCGCATCAAACTTCACAGGAATCACCGTTTGACGTGGGAGCTTCGCTTGTAATTTTCGAATGGCTTCTAAACTCGTTCGTTCACTTACCCCAACGTAAACCACATTGCGGTCAATAATGACGTCGCCGCCTTCGATTTTATTCACATCTAATGTTTCATAGTCTGTGTCTATTTTGTCCAACCAATTTGTTAACACTTCTTCTTCGCCTTCTCGAATATCACTTGCCATTTCAGCGACGAAGAGTTTTTCACCGAGTGTGAAACCGATATCGCGTGTAAAGACTTGTTCAGGATACTCTTTTGAAGCTGGTAAGGTGATCACATCAACTCCATTTTTCTCCAACGTCTTTCTAAATTGTTCATGTTGAGATTGAGCGATGTTTTGATCGATATTCTCATCCTCATACTTCTTTTGTACGTCGTTAATTACTTCCTCAATTGCCATGTATGTTGGTTCACATACGATCACTTTCTCTAATTTATCGTACTCACTCCAACAATTTGCTGAAACATCTTGCTCTAATAGGGCTTTCATGTTTCTCCTCCATTAATCTTTTTTTCGTACAACTACGTATATACCCCTATTTTTCTGAATTAAACATAATTCTAGAATATTTACCAATTAAAAAGGTATGCCGCTATCATATGCGACATACCTCCTATTCATTATGCGTTTGTCACAACGATTTCATCATTTTCGACATCTACATGAACTGCTTCTACAACATCTTCTTCTAAAATTAAATCTGTTAATTGGTCTTCAATTTTATCTTGGATTACACGACGTAATGGTCTTGCACCGAATCGTTTATCATAGCCAAGCGATACAAGTGCTTCTTTCGCTTGATCAGTTATCGTAATTGTAATGTTGTTCTCTTCAATCGCTTCTTCAACATCAACGAGCATTAGATCAACAATTTCTAGTAAATGCGCTTCTGTTAACTCGTTAAATTGAACGATTGCATCGAAACGGTTTAAAAACTCAGGTTTGAAGTAGTTGCTTAATGATTCTAATGTTGAAATTGCATCATGTTCAGCTTTATTGAATCCTACGCTTACTTCTTGGACACCTGTTCCTGCGTTACTTGTCATAATAATCACTGTATCTTTGAAACTGACAGTACGACCATGTGAATCTGTTAAGCGACCGTCTTCCATAATTTGTAGGAACATATTTTGAACATCTGGATGTGCTTTTTCAATTTCGTCTAATAAAATGATGGAATACGGTTTACGACGGACTTGTTCTGTTAATTGACCTGCTTCTTCGTGACCGACGTATCCTGGAGGTGAACCGATAATTTTCGATACGGCGTGTTTCTCCATATATTCACTCATATCCAGTCTAATGAGTGCATCTCTTGAGCCAAATAACTCTTCTGCAAGCACTTTTGTAATCTCTGTTTTACCGACTCCCGTAGGTCCAACAAATAAGAATGAGCCGATTGGGCGCGTTTTAGATTTTAATCCTGCGCGACTACGACGAACTGCTTTGGCTACTTTATCGACCGCATCATCTTGACCGATCACTTTAGCGCGTAAGCTTTCTGCAAGATCTTTCATTTTCGCTTGTTCATCTGCTTGTAGTTTTGTTACAGGAATCCCTGTTTTTTCTTCTACAATTTGTTGAACATCTTCCACAGATACGATGATTTCTTCTACTTCAGTTTCATTCGCATTTTCAAGCTGTTTACGTAACTGAATTTCTTCTGTACGTAAGTAGGCTGCACTTTCATAGTCTTCCGCTTCCGCTGCTTGTTCTTTCTCAGCTACAACTTCTTCAAGACGTGCTTCAATCGATTTTGCATCTGGTGCACCGAATTGTAAGTTGAGGCGTGACCCTACTTCATCCATTAAGTCAATGGCTTTATCTGGTAAGAAACGATCTTGAATATACCGTTGAGATAAAGTGACAAACGATTCGACAACATCGTCTGGGTACGTGACATCATGGAATGCTTCATAGCGGTCTTTAATACCTTGTAAAATTTTCACCGCATCTTCTGCTGATGGTTCATTGACAATGATTGGTTGGAAACGTCGTTCTAATGCAGCATCTTTTTCAATTTGACGGTATTCTTTTAATGTTGTTGCACCGATTAGTTGCATAGAACCTCTAGCTAAAGCTGGCTTTAAGATGTTTCCTGCATCCATTTGTGAGCTTTCTGCTGTTCCCGCACCAACAAGTAAATGAATTTCATCGATAAATAAAATCACTTCTGGACGAGATTCTACTTCATCAATTAATTGTTGCATACGCTCTTCAAATTGACCACGAATACCTGTGTTCGATACAAGTGAAGCAACGTCTAATACATATACTTCTTTATTCATTAGTTTCACTGGTACATCGCCTTCATGGATTTTCACTGCGAGTCCTTCTGCAATAGCGGTTTTACCGACACCTGGTTCTCCAATGAGTACCGGGTTATTTTTGTTTCTTCTATTTAATGTTTCAATTACACGTTTAATTTCATTACTTCGACCAATGACAGGGTCAATTTTTCCTTCTCTCGCATCATTTGAAAGGTTTTTACCAAGTTCATCTAATAACCCTTCATCTTGTTGACCTTCTTTTTGTTTTGTTTGAGCTGTTGATTTATGGTTACCATTTTGTTGGAAAAAGTTATTCGCTTCAAAGTTAAACGGAGAGAAGTTACCAGCGTTCATTTGTCCTTTGACTTCTTCATAACAACGATGACACATATTCACTTGGACACCTTCGTTATTCATTCGAAGTCTTAAATTTACAGTCGCTTGATTTTTACCACAATGTTGACACATCATATTGGTTTCCTCCTTTTAATTACATTTTGTAAGGTCCATCAAAATACTGACTATCTTTGACCTATAATCACATTTTACACTGACCTTCTTTGACTTTCAATGAATATGCTCAGTATTTTATAGGTTTTTATAAGGTCTGAATTCATGTTGACCATCTTTGACCTTATATCTTAATTATAGTTTGACTTTTACTGACTTTCAACTTTAATGCTCCATCTATTCAATCTTTTTTTCCAATAAAAAACCTCCCGTGATGGGAGGCTTATTCGATTTATTCATATTCTTTTTCAATCGTTAATGTGCTACGAACGGTATCGATTGGACGTACCAACTGTTCAATTTGTGCTCGTTTATTTTCTAAAAATGGTGGTAGAGATAGTTTTTCACCTAATGTTTCATATGGTTCATCTCCCATAAAGCCTGGGCCGTCTGTTGCAAATTCGAATAATACGCCTGGCATCATACGTGAATAAAGTGATTCAAAGAAGAAACGGTCGACATATCCTGATGTTCGGAAGCCAATTTTCTCTATATGATTTGTCCAAGCATCTAATACTTCTCGATCATCTACGCGGAATGCTACGTGATGCACCGTCCCATAACCTTGTCGTCCAGCGGGTAAGGATGTATTTTCTTCGATAATAACACGTGCACCATTCCCGCCTTCTCCCATTTCAAATAAATGGTAACTTCCTTCTGTCGACACTTCTCTCATTTCTAAAACGAGCTTTAATATATCCTTTGTATTTTTTAAGTGAGATGTACGAATATGAATAGGGCCAAGTCCTGTAATGGCATATTCTAATGGAATCGGGCCATTTTTCCACGGCTTTCCAGAAGCAACGCCTGTGTCATGTTCATCTGAGATTAATTGATAATGTTGATCGTCAAAGTCCACAAACTTCAAGACGCTTACACCAAATTGTTGTTCAATCCCTTCATGCTTCACATTTAAACGGTTGAAACGTTTTTCCCAGTATTGTAATGCTTCTTCAGAAGGTACGCGGAATGAAGTACGATAAATTTCATCCGTTCCATGACTCCCTTTTGGAATTCCTGGAAAATCAAAAAATGTCATATCTGTCCCAGCATTTCCTTCGTCATCTGCGAAAAACAAATGATACGTTTGAATATCGTCTTGATTTACGGTCTTTTTCACAAGACGCATTCCTAATGTGTATGTGAAAAATTTATAATTTTCTTCTGCACTACTTGTAATAGCTGTCACGTGGTGGATCCCTTTCAATGATTTCATTGTGATTCCTCCCTTGTTTTTATCTTGAATTCAAGATAATTATAACGAATTGATTGAATGAAGTCAACAGATGCACTTGATTGATTGCTTATGTATATATTGTCGATTTCCCGGGAAATAAACCTCCCGTTTTTATTTTTCAGGGAAGAATACCCCTTATAATGACAGGGAAATTCACGCCTTATTCTATTCGCACAATATTTTTCTTTCGTGCTGCATACGCTATAAGTGAATAGATTCTTTTGTCGCAAGCGAAAATGAAAGGGGGTTATGATTTGTGTTGCGACATCTATTGCCGAGAACTCATCTTTAACCCCTGACGGTTCGAGGAGGCGTTCCTAAAGGTTCGGAAATGATTTGTATTGCGTAGGTTATCGAAGACGTTCTTTGCAATTGTAAAGATCATTTCTATGCACGTCGCTACCATATGATGCGATACGTGCTTGACTACATGAACACAAAACGCCAGCAAGTCGTCTTTTGGACGATTACTGGCGTTCTTTCCATTATAATTTTGTGCGCACATCCCATAGCTCTGGGAAAAAACGGTGGTCTAAGACAGATTTTAAGTAAGAGACGCCTGCCGATCCACCTGTACCAATTTTATGACCAATAATTCGTTCCACTGTTTTCATATGACGGAATCGCCATTGTTGGTGACAATCTTCAATATCGACAAGTTTTTCTGCAAGTTGATATAAATCCCAATATTGGTCAACGTCTTGATATACTTGTAACCATGCATGGGCAACAGAGTTATCTCCTTCATATGTTTTGGAATAGTCCCGTGTTAATAATTGCTCCTTAATTGGGAATCCTGCACGATATAATGCTTGAATCGCTACATCATAAATGCTTGGTGCTTCAAAAGATTCTTTTAACGTCGCTGCTAACGCCGGATCCTTCTCATAAATTTTCAAAATATGTGGTTGCTTATAGCCAAGCGCAAATTCAATTTGACGATTTTGATAAGATTGGAAACCTGATGCTTGTCCTAATTCATCTCGGAATTCCATATATTCTGCTGGCGTTAACGTTGCCAAAACATCCCATGATTGAATCAGCTGAGTTTGTGTGCGTGAAACACGTGCTAACATTTTAAATGCTTCTGGAAGTTCATCTTGTTGAATCGCTTCAATCGCGCCATTTATTTCATGTAAAATAAGTTTCATCCAAAGTTCGCTCACTTGATGAATGACAATAAATAACATTTCATCATGATGATCTGATAAACGTGTTTGACTTGCCAATATTTTGTCTAAGTTTAAATACTCTCCGTATGTCATTCGCTCTTTAAAATCTGTGTAAATCCCTTTATCGTTCATCCCTTTATCCCCCTTAAATTGGTCGAATTACCGCACGTACTGGACTGCCATCTGCTCCGACAAGTTTTAACGGTAATGCGATTAGTTCATAATCGCCTTCTGCAACTTCATCTAATACAATATTTTCTAAAATATAAATGCCATGTTCATGCAGTGCATGATGCGCATCTAATGTTTTACTTGTCTCTGCATCAACAGAAGGGACGTCAACACCGATTAAACGAACACCTTGCTCTTGTAAGAACAGTGCAACATCTGCTTTTAACGTCATAAAATCAGATGGGAATACGGTGAGGTCTTCTCGCTTCGTCGTTTTCAACAACACTCTTTCCACACCTTGAAAATCAAATGCTTCCAGTTCCGCTCTCCCAATTTGCTTAGCATCCTTAAGCTCAATCACACGTGCTTTGCCAATATATAAGTCGAGTGGTAATTGTTCGACTGTTTTCCCTTCATTGTCAAAATGAAAAGGCGCATCAATATGTGTCCCCATATGCGTGCTCGTCGTTAGCTTCCCGATATTTACGGAACCGGTATCTTCTTTTTTAAATTCAATATCAAATTGAAACGGTGTATCTCCTGGCCATTCTGCATGACCATTTTGCAACGGTTGGGAAATATCAATCCAACTCTTCGTCATGCGACAACACCTCGCTTATTTTCAAAACGCTCATAACGCTTTTCTTCCATAATCGTTTTTAATATTTGAACTGTTTGCCACACGTCTTCAAATGAGTTGTATAAAGCAACTGGCGCAAGACGAATACCATTTGGTGCTCTGAAATCCGGAATGACACCATCTTCTTTTAAAGCACGACAAATACGTGCTGCTTCTTCATGTTCCAGTAAAATATGCGCGCCTCTCGTATCATCAACAGGATTTCCAATCACAAAACCAGCATCACTTAATTCTGCTTCAACTAATTGTAAAAAGTATGCAGTTAATTGTAATGATTTTTCACGTACAGCATCGATTTTCGCTTCAGCAAAGAGCTCTAAAGCACCGATTACTGGTGCCAAGCTTAGTACGTGTGGTGTTCCGATTTGAAACGCACCAACCCCATTTGCAGGTGTCATTGTATGAGACATATCAAATTGTTTTTCTTTATTGGATCCGAACCAACCAGCAAGTCCAGGTTCTAATCCGAAATGTTTTTCGTGAACAAATAATCCTGCGACAGATCCTGGACCACCGTTTAAATGTTTATATGTACACCAAAACGCAAAATCCACCTTATCTTCGTGTAGTGTATGGGGTACAGCACCGATAGAATGACATAAATCAAAACCAATTGGAATGCCACGCTTATTTGCTTCCTTCGCTAAACGGTTCGTATTTAATAATTGACCACTGCGGTATAATGCAGCAGGTAAAACGATGAGGGCAATTTCTTCTGTCATCGCTTCAATAATGTCGTCTTCATGTAAAAATCTTCCATCACGACTTTTCACACGTACTAAATGCGTTTCTGGGTCATACCCTTTTAATGCAATTTGACTTTTTAATGCATAAATATCGGATGGGAAGTTTAATTCATCTGCTAAAATCTTTGTCCGTTTTCCTTCTGGTTGATAAAATGCAGCAACGAGCTGATGTAAATTTGTTGTTGTTGAACCTGTTGCAATTACTTCTTCTTTTTGTGCACCAACGATTGATGCCATTTGCTCGCCTACTTTTTCAGATAAATAAAACCACGGACGCTCCCCTTCTGTCCATCCATCAATTCCTAATGTTTTCCATGAATCTAGAAGTTCATGTAAAGTTTTTTCTGCTCGTTTGCACATGAGTCCAAGTGAATTTCCATCCATATAAATTTTATTGTCCAGTAAATAAAACTCCTGACGAAATGTTGCTAAAGCATCTTTCTCATCTAATTCACGTGCATACGCTACTGTCGTTTGAACCATGACAACGCTCCCCTTTTCTACTTTGTTATTTCAGCCAACCTTTTTCTTTATACAAAGAAACAGCTTCAATCCGATTACTTACTTCTAACTTCTCAAAAATGGTAGATACGTAGTTCCGAACCGTCCCCTCCGTTAAATGAAGTCCTTCCGCAATTTGCTTAGTCGTTTTACCATCTGCAATCCATTTCAACACATCATGCTCTCGATTTGTTAAAGGATTTTCTCGAAAATCATCGAATGCAATATCAACAAGTTCCGGTGCATAAATTCTACGCCCTTCCATCACTTGACGAATTGCCAAAACAAGTTCTTCAATAGGACTATCTTTCAATAAATAACCGCGTACATCTGCTTTTCGTGCACGCTCAAAATAGCCAGAACGCACGAATGTGGTTAAAATAATCACTTTACAAGGATCTTCTTTTAATGCTTCAGCCGCATCTAATCCTGTTTTTACGGGCATTTCAATATCCATAATACAAATATCAGGCTGATGTTTATGAACAAGTTCGAGTGCTTCTTGACCATTTTTAGCTGTTCCAACAACCTCTAAATCTTCTTCCATACTAATAAGTGCACTTAATGCGCCAAGTAACATTCCTTGGTCCTCTGCAATGACAATTTGAATCACTCCATCTGACCTCCTTGCTTAATAATAATTGGAATTTGAATGATGATCACGGTTCCCTTTTCATATCGAATTTTCAAACGACCATTTACAAATTCTAGTCTCTCTTGAATGCCTTTTAATCCATTCCCTTGAAAATGGGTTCCTGCCAGTTTTACACCGATCCCGTTATCAGCTACTTCGAGGGATAGCACATCCTCTGTCTGTTGAAATGTTAATGTGCAACGTGTCGCTTCACTATGTTTTACAACGTTTGTGACGGCTTCTTTTAAACACATACTTAACACATTTTCAACAATGGGCGGAACATCTGTAAATGAAGGATCTCCTTCAACCGTGTAAGCAATTTCTGCAGCATTTAAAATATGCTGTACGCGAATCAGTTCATCGCTTAACTTCACCATACGCATATTATCAACGAGCTCTCGTACTTCTTTTAGTGCTGTACTCGATGTTTGGCGTATATCTGTCAATTCCTTTTGCGCTGCGTCTAAATCTTTCGTTAATAAACGGCTGGCTAAATCACTTTTCAAGCCAATAAGCGATAATTTTTGCCCGAGAATATCATGTAAATCTCTCGCAATGCGCTCACGTTCTTCCAACAATACCAATTCAGCAATTCGTTCACGTGCATGCTGTAATTGTCCTTCTAACTTCTCTCTTTTGTGCCGGTTATACAAATTAAAGGGCAATAATACAACACCAATGACCGACACTAAAATGAAATGAATTTGTGGTAAAAAGAGCGCCATATCAATGAAAAATCCTGCGACAATCGCTCCAACTGTTAGCGCAATATGCAACCCATAAACGATGTAAAAGCCAACTGGATTTCGGATATTCCCTATAAAAAAAGCGATAAAAACTGATAAATACACATAACCAAATAATAAGGTCATCGCGATATGGATTACGATTTCAAAACTAATCCACATATAGACAATCCCCGTTTTTGAACGATAGGATAATCTGTAACATACATAAAAGAGTGCTACTAATACAATTCCAATCGATATTTCAATTGGCGAAGATGAACGGAATATAAAAAAGAAAGGCAATAATCCGAATATAATCCAACTATATATACTAAGCCACGGACTTTTTGGAAATAAACTATACCATTGTTGCATCATGCACCTCACTGTCCTCAATCATTTTCATTATAACAAACTTCCCTTTCCAGCTAATATTAAAATACATAAAAAAATAGAGAGAGTTTCCCCTCTCTATCGATTATTTACTTTGTAATTGGGTTTTTTTACGTTTTAAATCAATATTTGCATATGGTTTCGTTGTTTTTGCTGCCAGTAATGGTTTTACCTCTGCAAATGTAACAAAGTTCTTTTGCTCTGGCGCATATAGTTTATATTTTAACGAAGCTAAACTTGATTTTAACGTAATTGTCGTCGCTTTATGAAGAGGAGGCGTTGAATTATGTGCCTCTTCTAAATGATAATTTGGAACACGTGGTGATAAATGATGCACATGATGAAAGCCGATATTACCTGTCACCCACTGTAAAACTCGTGGTAATTTGTAATAAGAACTTCCTTCTACAGCAGCTTTTACATAATCCCATTCAGATTCCTCTTCAAAATAGGAATCTTCGAATGTATGCTGAATATAAAATAACCAAATACCAAGTGCACCAGCAACGAACATAATGGTTCCTTGTACGATCATAAATGATTGCCAACCAACAAGTGCAATCAGCCCTGCGTAAAGTAGTACAAGAATGATATTCGTTAAGTACGTATTCATCTTTTCTTTACGTCGTGCATCTTTACGGTTAAAACGACTAGAAATTAATACTAAATAAAGCGGTCCAAGAACGAACATCACCAATGGATTGCGGTATAAACGATAACAGAAGCGCTCCCACTTTGATGCGTCAACATATTCATCAATGGTCATCACCCAAATATCCCCAACACCGCGCTTATCCAAGTTTGAACTTGAAGCATGGTGAATGGCATGTTCACGTTTCCATTTTTCATAAGAAAACAAGGTTAAAACACCTGTAATCGTTCCAACGATGTCATTCGCTTTTCTCCCTTTTAAAAACGATCCATGTGTACAATCGTGGAAAATAATAAATGTTCTAACGACAAATCCTGATGCAACAACTGCAAATGGTAACATAAGCCAAAATGAAATTTGCAGCATTTCATATGACACATACCATAAAATGAACAGCGGTGGAATTGTGTTTACTAATTGAAAAATACTTTTACGCTTGTCAGACTTCGCATAAGGTGCCACATCTTGGTGAAGTTTTCGCGTTTTTTCTTTACTCATTACAGTTTCTCTCCTCATCTACTATTGGTTTTTAATAACGTTCTTTCCTTCTTACTATTTATTCTAAAAGGTTTTCGTTTGTTCAATAAGACATAAATGTCATCAATTTCATATGACAAGTGTCATATAAATTAAGATGTTTTAATTTTCCAATACTTCCGCCATCTTTGTTATACTAAATAACAAGGAGGAGAGACACAATGTTATACATAAAAAACGCAACTATTTTCACAGGATATGAAACGCTTACTGAAGGACAAATCATTATTGAGAATGGGAAATTCAAGGAAATTGGGGAACAACTCGATGCGCCAGAACATGCTGAAGTTATAGATGCAAAAGGAAAAACAATTACACCAGGGCTCATTGATGTGCATACGCATTTAGGTGTGCATGAAGAAGGGATTGGTCCTGCTGGGCAAGATTTTAATGAAACAAGCGCAGAATCAACGCCAGAAGTCCGTGCCATTGATGGGATTAATCCTCAAGAACGCGGTTTTACAGATGCTCGAAGCTTCGGGATTACGACTGTACAAGTGATGCCAGGAAGTGCCAATGTTATTGGTGGCGAAATGGTTGTCCTAAAAACCGTCGGAACTGTCGTCGATGATATGGTTATCAAGCATCCTTCTGGCTTGAAAGCTGCCACAGGTGAAAATCCAAAACGTGTACATGGCGGAAAAGGAAAAATGCCTACGACAAGAATGGGGGTTGCTGCTCGCTTACGCGAAAAACTTGTCGAAGCACAACATTATATGGTCCAACGAGAAAAAGGAGCGTGTGGGCGCAATCTTGGATTAGAACATATTGTCAAAGTATTAAAAAAGGAAATCCCTTTACGTGTACATGCCCACCGAGCTGATGATATTGTAACGGTTTTACGCATTAAGCAGGAGTTTGATATACCATTAACGATTGAACATTGTACAGAAGGGCATCAGATTGTAGACTTTCTAGCGAAACAACAAGATTTACGCGTTTCAGTTGGACCGACAATTTCTACACGTTCTAAACAAGAACTTGCAGATAAGGGATGGCATACAATCGTTGCATTGGCAAATGCTGGGATTCCTGTGTCGATTACGACAGATCATCCAGTCGTTGGCATCGAGCATTTGATGACTAGTGCCATTTTAGCGGTAAAGAACGGGCTTCCAGAAAAGACCGCTTTACAAGCATTAACCGTTAATGCTGCAAAGCACCTCGGCGTAGAAAATCGTGTTGGCTCAATTGAAGTAGGGAAAGATGCAGATTTCGTTATTTGGGATGGCGACCCATTCGATTTACGTACACATGTCAACGCAACATTTATCGATGGGCAAAAAGTATATGAACGAAAAGCATAAATAAAAAGCTGCCCAATGGGGATTGCTCGTAGTGATGAAAGTAAAATATGTGGAATGACAGGCTTTGAGCGGATAAAAAAAATATCGTAATAAGTAGATTCTCTCCACAGAACCTTATTACGATACTTTTAATTTATTTAATTATTCCCATTACTATACTTCTCCAATTTTCAGGGAATCCCAATTGGCTAATATCGACATGCTCATACTCTTCAATAAGCGCTGAAATATTCGTCATAAGTGTTTGCAGCAGTGTTTTATCACTTAAAATTTTACAGATCACAAAAATAGCGCTAAAAGTAGTATTGCCATACCCTAGCTTCTTTCGATCCTCTTTCGCTAATTTAAAATGAATAGGTAGATGTCTATTATATAACCTACCAAAATGGGCACAGATATTTCTTAATGTGGATAAAGCATACAGCCAATTTCTAATAAAAAAACGTTTGTTATTATAAAAATCAGCAATATCATCTTGGTCATCATCTTTTAAGTTCGAGTAAATTTTGGATAGCAAACTAAATGAAGTAACTTCAATAACAACCCAAATAGGAAATACAGATTCATACTTTTCTTGATGATGAATGATGAAAAGTTCTTTACTTCTATTGATTTCACCCTTGATCTGGCGTGTCATATCATTAAAATAGCTTTCATTTTTAAAGTTAGATACATCTAGGTGGGGTGTTGAACCATATTTATGAGCTAAGTAGTAGGAGATTTTTGTACGAAAGGAAATTTCAATTTGCTCCAATGAAGATAATAGTTCTAAACGCAACTTTCTATCAAATTCATATAAACTATATATTTGATCAAATGACGCATTTTCATGGAATACATTATCTTTCTTTAAAGTTAAAGTATAGGCACTAAAACGATAATAATTAATTTTACTAAGTATAGTTATAGCAGATGCTTCATCTTCTATGATCAACCCACGTTTTTTAAATAATTCGATTTGTTCTTCATATGTTTTGGGTTGCTTAATATGAATTTTATCATCGTTTCCCATAAAGTACCTCCTCACCTAGATATAAAAAGTCCCACCATGGTACGCATTATAAAGAGGCGTGGTGGGTTCTGTTACTTATATTATATGCTGTATCTCTAATTTTGTCTATACAAATGTTTAATAAATTCATCACTAAGAGAACCCCGCAATGGCAGCTTTTTCACTCTTATTTCAATCCATTTTCCGCTAATCCACGGTCGATTTCACTTGCCATGATAACTGTGTGTGATGCATTCCATACTTGTTTCCCATCCTTTAAAATGAATGCTTGAGGTGATTGGTGTGTAACTTCTAAATCACTTTCAATTTCATTTGATACTGGACGGCTTTCGCGAACTTTTAACCAGTACTTTGGCATGGACGTTTCATAGTCTTCAAAACGACTATAAGCATGTGTACTAATTGGACACGTTGTACTATGTTTTAATAATAAAATCGGTTCTTCTTTTGACTGTTCTAATACTTCTTTCCATTCTTCAATTGTTACGAGTTCTTTCATGTCGTTCATCTCCTCAAAGGTCTATTCTATACTGTTAGTATACCAGAACTCGTGCCAATTTCGACTAACTGGCTTGTGATCACTTCATTTCAGAAGGTGTAACAATTTGGTAAAATGGGTAAATAGGAGGCGAAGCCGTGAATAAACAACTCAAATTACGCATATTGCTCAGCATAGCAATCATTAGCGGTGTCGGGTTTCTCGTGATTGGATGGTTCACGATGAATGGCCAATTACAATCTTTCGACCATCATGTTATTCAATTTGTACAATCATTTGAAACACCAACATTAACCATGATCTTTAAAACCTTTTCACACATTGGATCTGGATATGGTGTGACGCTTATTACAGTCATTGTTTGCTGCTTATTTTTCTTCAAGGAGCAACGAAAATCGATTGTCTTTGCCATTACAATTGTCATTACCATGCTTATCAATGAAGGGGTTAAATCGATTTACGAACGACAACGTCCAACGATGCATCACTTAATGGAAGCATCAGGCCATAGTTTCCCAAGTGGCCATACAATGATGGCTGTGAGTTTGTATACGATGATTGTTTATATGGTGTGGCATTATGTGACCAAGCCTATGCAGCGATTTATTCTCACGGTAGTGGCTTGTGCAATTGCGACAACGATTGCATTGAGTCGAATTTACGTCGGTGTCCATTATCCGACAGATATTATAGGAGGTATTTTATGTAGCACAGCTTTGTTAGCGATCATTTTTTCCATCAATGAACGCTTACAACGTCGCGCACAACCAAAAAATCAACGATAAAGAAAGGTCGATCTCATTGGAAGATTTCACACAAAAAGTCATTCGACATATTCAAGCAATTCCGTTTGGACACGTAGCAACATATGGTCAAATTGCTAAAGTATCCGGCAACAACCGTGGTGCACGACAAGTAGCACGTATCCTTCATACAATGAGTCAAAAACACCAACTTCCTTGGCATCGTATTGTCAATGCCAAAGGAGAAATATCACATACAGGTAGCGAACAACGAGAATTATTAGAAATGGAAGATGTCGAGTTCTCCTTACACGGAAAAATCAACTTAACACACTATCAATATCAATTTCCTCAAGAAGATTAATATTGTAGCTTTCCAAAATCATCTTAGTACGCTATTATGTAGATACTTAAAGGCTTTTACGTACGTTGCATGTACATAAAACAATCAACATTAAACAAAGGAGATGGATAATATGTGGCAAGATTTTAAAGAATTTGCGTTCCAAGGAAATATTTTAGACTTGGCAATTGCAGTCGTTATTGGAGCAGCTTTTGGAAATATTGTTTCTTCATTAGTTGAAAATATTATTACACCGATTATCGGGATTATTTCAGGTGGCATTGATGTAACAGGTCTTACGTTTCCTGTCGGAAATGCCCAAATTATGTACGGGGCATTTTTACAGTCTATTATTGACTTCTTAATTATCGCATTCTTTATCTTTATTGCGTTACGTATGTTAACGAAATTACATGTTCGAAAAGAAGAGGAAGAAGAGGAAGAAATCGATCCACAAGAAGCATTACTAACGGAAATTCGTGATTTATTAAAAGAACAAAATACACAAAACTAACACGATAAAAAAACTAAGATGACGGCCAACGAATCTTTGTTTTTTGCTATCAGTAAAGAGATTTAATGAATTCTATTACAACGATTCGTCCAGAATTAGACCGTTTAAATAAAGAAGTGAGCGAAAGTGTTTATCTAAATAAGCCTCTACATGTAGAATTCATCGTTATCGAATGGATGATTAACTCGGTATTCAAATTCCATAACATATTAGCCCAGCAAATAAAGCGATGTAGGCGAATGATGAAGTATCATCATATAGTAAAAGTACCTTTGACATACCATATGTATAACGGATCTATGATTACAAGAAACCCTAAATAAATTTGCACATATTTATGGTTTGTATGAGCCATCTTCTATTTCTAGAATGGTTGTCGATAAATGGACGAAAATGATATGTATCCTTCATTCATACGTTGACGCAATTGTTATATCGAAATAATATTATTTGTTCTAACATTTTTTTCCTGTCATTTTAATAGAAACTTCTACAAAAGATTTCCCGCACACATGATTGTCGTGATACAATCGTGCAATGTGCAAAATATCGTAAAGGATGAACAAACTTGAAAATAAAAATGATTTTTCCAGCACTTTTATGTGTAGTAATCTTAGCCGCTTGTCAATCATCTGAAAGCTCTTTAAAAGAAGTTGACAACCCGCCAAGTAACATTGTCGATGTAATTAATGCCGACGCAACTTTGCAGTCGATTTCTTCAGGAGACACATACTATATCGTGTTACATACAACTGACGATGTTACGGCCACGTCCACAATTGAAGACAATCAATTCAATATGCATTTTAAAACGACCGCATCCGAAGACAATGCATTAAAAGAATATATTTATACTTTTGATTCGACTGAGGAATTTGATACTGTAACCTCCTATATGAATGAAAAAGAACTCCCATTTGATACCGTAATTGTGACAGACTAATGGCAGCAACAGATCTTCTTCGTTCTTGCATTGCCCGGAATCTGCTCTAATGATATAATAGAAGCAAAATGATGGATCGTCTGAAAAA
>DATGUZ010000074.1:0-4138 GCA_035300865.1 Sporosarcina sp. | reverse complement strand
ATCGGTGTGATTGTAAGTGAAAACTTAGTAGCATGTATTCGTCAAATGGACGTCGATCATGACGATATGCATGAAGAAGTCGTAAAAGAAGCAGTAGATTTATTAGTCAAAAGCCGTTAACGATTGGGAACGGCTTTTTATGCCGGAAGACATGCGGATGGCATTTCGGATCATCCGCGAACGGCATAGTGAAACATCGACATGATCTGTGTGCGTTTATGTGTATAGAAAAAAGGACGGTATTGATTTTTATAAAACCGGTATAAGGTTTTGAATCAGTGCATAAGTATGGAACATCATGCAGCTATTTCATGAAAAGTATATTTTGGTGAAAGATTAAAAAGCGCTTGACTTTTCTGTGAACTTAATTATATACTGTTTAGCAAGATGGAAATACGAACAACGATAACTCTTATCGAGAGTGGCGGAGGGAATAGGCCCTATGATGCCCGGCAACCAGCAAGACGATTTGTAATGGTGCTAAATCCTACAGTTCAACTAACGAGCTGAAAGATGAGAGGAGGAAGGTAAGCATACAGCTAACCCCCTCTTCTTTCAAAGAAGAGGGGGTTTTTTTATACCAACTTCCCCCTTCAACCAGCTTCTACAATCCATCAAAAAAGACGTGGAGGGAATCGATGATGACAAACTATCAAGCAGAAACACTATTATTACACGGTGGGCAAGAGCCGGATCCAATTACAGGATCACGTGCATTACCGATTCATCGTACAACATCATTTGTTTTTAAAAATACAGAGCATGCGCAAGACTTATTTGCGTTAAAAGAAGCGGGCAATATTTATACACGTATTACAAATCCTACTGTGGATGCGTTTGAGCAAAGGATTGCATTATTAGAAGGCGGTACAGCAGCGGTCGGTTTATCTTCTGGAATGGCAGCAGTTGCTTTTTCCATTTTAAATATCGCAGGTGCTGGCGATGAAATTATTGCGGCAGAGAACTTATATGGCGGTACATATAATTTATTCGCCGTTACATTGCCACGTTACGGGATTACTGTGAAATTTGTCGATGCAACAGATCCGGAAAATATTCGCGCGGCGATTACTGACAAAACGAAAGCTGTATTCGCAGAAACGATTGCGAATCCAAGCTTACACGTACTAGACATTGAAGCAGTAGCAAAGGTCGCACATGACAATGAGATTCCGTTACTAGTAGACAGTACGTTTTCAACACCATACGGCAGCAATCCAATTGAATTTGGAGCAGATGTTGTCATCCATTCCGCGACAAAGTGGATTGGTGGACACGGGACATCTATTGGTGGAGTAGTCGTTGATGGGGGGAATTTTGACTGGACGAAAGGGAAGTTCCCTGGGTTTACAGAACCGGATGAAACGTATCATGGATTACGCTATGGCATTGATGTTCCACAAGCAGCATTTGCGACAAAATTACGCGTACAATTATTGCGTGACTTCGGTCCATGCTTAAGTCCAGACCATGCATTTAATTTCTTACAAGGATTGGAAACATTACACTTACGTGTTCCACGTCATAATGAAAATGCTTTAAAAGTAGCACAGTTTTTAAAAGAACACCCCGCAGTAGAGTGGGTGACATATAACGGATTGGAAGACCATCCATCATATGAAGCAAGCCAAAAATACTTGAAAAATGGCTACGGTTCTATTGTGAATTTTGGCATTAAAGGTGGTCGTGAAGCTGGTAGAAAAGTGATTGATGGGATTCAGATTTGGTCACATGTGGCAAACGTTGGCGATGCAAAATCATTAATTATCCACCCAGCATCAACGACACATCAACAATTATCAGCAGAGGATTTAAAGAAATCAGGTGTATCTGAAGAGCTGATTCGTTTGTCTGTTGGCTTGGAAGCGCCGGAAGATATTATTGCAGATTTAGCACAAGCCATTGAAAAAGCAGTTGCTGTTCGTGCGCAGTAAAAGAATTGGAGGATGAGACATTGGTAGAGACTGGAACGGTAAATATTGGTGCATTCACATTAGAGTCTGGGATTGTTCTCGACCAAGTCCATCTTGCATATGAATGGGCAAGGCGGAAAGATGCGCCTGTCGTGCTTGTCTGTCATGCATTGACAGGGAATCAATTTGCGATTGGGAACGAGCAACAAGATGGTTGGTGGTCTAAGTTAATAGGTCCGAAGCGATTCATCGATACCGAAAAATATAATGTACTATCATTTAATGTATTAGGTGGATGTCACGGCTCAACAGGGGCTACATCACGGAATCCAAAAACAGGAGAGGTTTATCGTGCATCCTTTCCAACGATTACGATTCGAGATATGGTCAATGCAGAGTACGCGGCATTACAAGCATTAGGTATTGAAGAAGTTCAAACAGTTATCGGGGGCTCTTTAGGAGGGATGCGGACATTAGAATGGGGAATCATGTATCCCCAATTTATGAAACAATTAATCCCGCTTGCTGTAACCCCATCTTTAAGTGCATATGGGATTGCGTTTAATTGTATTGGTTTACATGCTATTGAAAATGATGAGGATTATGCGAATGGACAATATACAAAAGCAACCGATGTAAAAGGATTCGAAACGGCTAGAATGGCAGGGATGGTCACGTATCGCTCTGATCAATTATTTAATGGACGCTTTGCACGTAAAACAGCAGAAGGTGGTCATTTTGAAGTCGAGTCTTATTTACAACATATCGGAAAGAAAATCGGAACCCATTTTGACCCGGCCAGTTATTGTACGTTATTGCGAGCATTGAATACCCATGATGTCACGCGAAATCGAGGTAGTTTGCAAGAGGTTGCCGGAAAAATTCAAGCACGTACATTATTTTTAGGGTTCTCTCACGATTTAATATATCCACCAGAAACCATTCGTTCATTTTCACATTTAGTGAAAGGTGCATCATTCTGTTTTGTTCATACAGCATTTGGCCATGATGGTTTTTTAGCGGAATATGAAAAATGGGGACCAATCGTAGAACAATTTATGGAGGTGGCATCATGCCGACGATTCAAGCAGCAATCCTTGGCTTCGGTACTGTAGGCGAAGGGATTTATCGAATTTTAGAAGAACGTTCATCACAGATTGAAGCAGCGACTGGATGTACGATTCAAGTGAAATATGTTTTGGTGAAAGATGTCCAAAAGGAAAGAATTCCAACAACAGGGACTATCGTAACTGATGACATCCAACATATTTTACAAGATCAAGACATCGACATAGTTTTTGAAGCAATTGTTGGTGAAGAACCAGCTTATCATTATTTATGTGAAGCCATTGAACGCGGTTGTCATATTATTACAGCGAATAAAGCAATGTTTGCGGTGCATGGTCCAGATTTATTACGTCGGGCTGAGATGAACAATGTACATGTCGGCTTCGAAGCAACGACAGCTGGCGGTGTACCAATCATTCAAACAATTAAAAATCTATTAACAGGCGACCGCATTAAACGCATTCAAGGCATTTTAAACGGAACATCCAATTTCATTCTAACAAAAATGCGAGAAGATGATCTGTCTTTCCAAGAAGCATTGACACAAGCACAAGCTTATGGATATGCGGAAGCAGATCCAACAGATGACATTTCTGGAATGGATGCTTTTCGAAAATTAATGATTTTAAGTGAGCTAACATTTGGGAAGCAACCACAATGGTCAACGATTAACAGAGCAGGCATTGATACGTTAACTCATGAAGAGGTTATTGAAGCAATGCGACAACATCTACGCTATCGTCATATTGCCGACATTCAATTAGATGAAGATGGTGCGCTTGTCGGCAGTGTCGGACCTGTATTAGTCGGTTCGGATCATCCGTTTTACGGCATTGATGGCGTTGACAATTCGATTATTGTGGAAACCGAATATTTAGGAACATTAACATTGACTGGACCAGGTGCAGGAATGTATCCAACAGGAAGTGCAATGGTGAATGATCTCATTCATATTTTACAATTAACAAAACAACCACTTGTCACAAATTAAAAAATCGAAGGCCATTTTGGTTCATCCAAAAGCCTTCGATTTTTTTATGTAAATTTTTAAAATCCCTCCGATTGTTTATGCAGAATTCACAACGATTTTTTGGGAATCAACAAAAGATGTTCTGGAATCTACAACTATGTTGTTGTTATCGACAACTTTCCCCGTA
>DATGUZ010000073.1:0-30713 GCA_035300865.1 Sporosarcina sp. | reverse complement strand
CTTGCACTCATTAAAAATTCACAAGCCACATCTGCTTTATCTTCGTTTACTTTATCTAAAAAACTTTTTTGCCTACTTTTACGAGTCGTTTTCATTTGTTCATCATGTTGTATTTTCAAGTCACGCGTAATTTTTTCAAACCTTAAACCGTAATTTCCACCACAATTTTTCAACGTGATATTTTCGTTTGAACGCTCCCGATCAATATCAAAATTCGTTTCCGAAATTCTATCAACGTTGTGCTTACCGATTCCACGTAAATCACTTGTCGTTTTAATTCCGCTGACCCTAAATATTGCTTTTGCCATAATAAACACCCCTTTCTAGTTAACGTTTACGTTACTAAAAAAGGGGTGAATTGGAACATTAAAGTGCCAATTAGAGAACATATTAGCATATTGGCATTAGGAACTGTGTTGTTCCCTTGCCAATATTGTGCGCTCTGCGAGGCTAAGACCTTGGGCTTTGCCCAAACCCACAAGGGAGAAGTTCTCCCTTGACCCCCTCTAAAAATCTCCCCCAACCCCCTCACTTTTTGAGGGGGCTCCCTCGCCGGTTGGCAGAAACAAACGAGATTTGTTTAATGCCACTAGGGTCTTGGGTTTGGCTTAATTGTCACGTATTTTATTCTGCAGCGAGTTTTATTTTGGCCAAAATAAAAGAAGGTGACGATCGCCACCTTCTTTTATAATTACTTTATAAAACCATCAAACTTTATGCCTGAGCCTTCAAACGTGATATAGAATTCTGTGGTCTTTTTAATATTACTGAATTCTATAATTGCACTCTTCCCTCCGGAAATCTTGGTTGAAGCATATGTTTTAGTGAGTCTTTTAGCTTTCCGTGTTATTAACCTTAATTGAATAAGATGTTTTCCCTTTAAACTTAAAGTTTGTATATAGGGTTTGACCTCCTGTACTCCCTCCAAATTTATATTTCCCTTTAGTAGCAATATTCCATACATCAGAAGGACGATTAGGTCCAAAAGGAACAATTCCTAAAAACGGATCTTCATCTGATAATCCAAAGATTTCTTCTGAGTCCACATGACCATCTTCGATCGGCTCCTCAATTACCTCCCAAGTAATATTTTCATCTTCGTCTGAAAAAGTAGACGATGTTGCTGCTGAAACATTTCCACTTATACCTAAAGCTAAACACAAAGTTAAAATTGCAAATAAGAATTTTTTCATAACTACATATCCCCTTTCATTTTTTGATTCTCAAAGCGCTTTCCCAAAACTTTTAAAACCGGTAAAGAAATTACATATCCAATAAAAAAGCCAACATTATATAAAAATATATCGGATAAATCGAAAATACCGACTTTTAATTGAGCTTGTAAATACTCAATTAAAAATGCAAACACTTCAAAAGCAATTAATCTCGTCATAAACGTTTTTAATATGTTTGTGTACGCCAGTAAAAAGTACATTGGTAAAAAGATTAAGAGATTAATAATCATAACAATCAGTGATAAAGTATCACCTTTAATATCAGAAATAAATCCAAAAGGATTCCAAGCATATAACCCAACTGCCCCAAAGTATTGCTGATCAGGACGAAGCAACCCTAATACTAAAACCAATAGATAGAGTACTAGAATTAAATACCTATCAATTTTAGTATCAAGTTTAAATATGATGCTCAATAATACATAGACAGTTAAAGTTATTATAAGTATTGCTAAAATGTTTTTTTCGATATTTTCCATATTAGCGAAAAACATAGGTAAGATATCCATAAAAAATCCTACATATAGCAAGACACCTGTTAAAACACTAAATAAAAATAATAAAACTTTCATCGTCTTTTTTGATGTTAACGATTCAATGACAATCCCTCTCTCTCCTTCAATATTTTAACATTAAAAAACTCAAATTCTGAAAAAATTTAATGTTTTTTTAGGACTTTCCCATCCTATCACAAGTATGTAAAATTTTCCACTCAACAAAAGTTGCCAAAAGATAACCGACAGCTACACTCAACAAGCCCCCAAATTTAGTCGCTATCGCCTTAAGATTTTAACAGAAAAAAACACTCAAAAAATCGAGTAGAGTGAACGAATCGTGATTTGATTCGTTCGACCCTCTCACACCACCGTACGTACGGATCCGTATACGGCGGTTCAATAATTTGAGTGTACAAACTGGTATTTCTCGGATATATCCATATATCCAAGTTGTGCCAGTTTTTCATCTGTTAATGACCTATGAAGGATATAACTTGCGGATATTCTCCAGTAACCCTTTCGGGTATTTGACCATTCATAGGCTTTCGATTCATCAGTGCCTAGTCGAATAAGGTTCTTATATCTAGTTTTAGGTTTCTTCCATTGTTTCCAGATATATTGTCTTAATCGACGTTTCAACCAACCATTCAGCTCTTTCATAAAACTTTTCATCACACTAATGCCATAATAGCTTATCCATCCCGTCATGAGTTGCTTTATTTGTTTGAGTACCAATTCGATACTTCTCCCTCTGTTACGTTTTGTAAGTTTCCTTAGCTTTTGTTTAACAGAAAGTTTCGCTTGTTGGTGTGGTCGAATTTTGACCCCGTGTTTCATTGGCATAATACAGAATCCTAGAAACTTTCGTTTTAATGAACTTCCGACTGCGCTTTTCTCACGGTTGACAGTGAGTTTTAACTCCTTTTCTAGGAACTTAATAGAGCTACTCATAACACGATAGCCGGCTCTTTTACTTTTGACGTAGATATTACAGTCATCGGCATATCGGACAAATTTATGTCCACGTTTCGTGAGGAGTTTATCGAATTCGTTTAAGTAAATATTACTTAGTAATGGGGATAAATTTCCGCCCTGAGGCGTCCCTTCCTCAGAATTTTCGAATAATCCGTTAACCATAATACCACTTGTTAGATACATTCGGATGAGCTTTAACACTCGTTTATCTTGTATCTTCTGTTCAACAAAGTACATCAGCTTATCGTGGTTTACTGTGTCAAAATAAGCTTTCATATCAATGTCTACGACATATTTATACCCTTGTTCATAATAGGATTTCGCACGCATAATTGCTTGATGTGCACTGCGTTTCGGACGAAATCCAAAACTATTTTCCGAGAATGTCGGGTCAAATATTGGTTGTAGTACTTGATTGATTGCTTGTTGAATCATTCGGTCAATTACCGTAGGAATCCCTAATTTTCTTACGCCCCCATTTGATTTGGGGATTTCAACCCGTAACACGGGTTTCGGACGAAATGTTCCGTTACGCAAGCTATTAAGTAGTTCTTCCTTGCGCTCTTTCAAGTATGGTAACAGTTGGTCGTAGGTCATACCATCAACCCCTGCTGCACCTTTATTTCTGACTACTTGAAGAAAAGCTTGGTTGAGATTGTTTCTAGATAGAATTTTCTCAAACAGATGTACACCATTCTGATGACTTATTTCACCGCGGAAATTACTATGCGCTCCATCATACCCTTCGTGTTCCACACTACCTCTTTGATGGTAGCCAAGTTCTCTTGTTTTCTGCAGTTCTCGCAATTTCCACACCTCCATATTTCTTCAGAATTATTATTGTTCCGTCCTTCACGTTTGTCAGTAAACGCTACTATGACTTCTGCTGACTTCTTGCGTTTCATCCTTATGTCGCCATAAAGATTGCCCAGGTTCGTTTTCATTCAGCTCCCACAGGGCCCCTCGCAAGACCTCCCCTGGTAAGGGTAAATACTTTCCTCCCATGTAACTGCTAAATTTACTGTATAGGTTTCGGGCAGTATTGGACTTCGATTTGTTTAGTAATCTCGTCCGACCTAATCCAGCCTTATCTTTAGTTTCTGTTCGTCAGTTCGGGATTTTGCGTCCAACTTCCTTCAGTCACTACCTCACGATAGCCACCTTGTCTTTCGCTAACAATTCCTACTGCCAAGTCTGTAGCGGACTTTCACCGCCTAGCATTTACCCATGCAGGGCGCACTAAAAGAGTAACACCAATCATAACTGGTGTTACTCTTCATAAATTATTTAAACAATACAGTAAATACATCTTTCAAAAAAGTGACATAAAATTAAATATCCCATAAATAAACAAGGCTATACCTAAAAATACAATTACATCTTTCTTCGTAAGCGATAGAGAAATATCATATTTATCCATGTATATTTCTCCTTATTTTATTATAGATAATCTAAATCTTTACAAGCATTCTTTATCGGGTCATATTTCTTTCACTCCCTTTTATAAATTTTTTTCGTCAATCAATTTGCCATTTACTTCTTCCAGTTCATTATCATCAAGTAAACGTTTTTCCATTTCCAAGTATCTTTTACTACCCCAGTTATACATAATGGCATAAACATACTTCGTTTTATCTCTGTCTGTATAATCATCCAGTTCGCCATCTTTGAATTTCGTCATAGCGTCTTTAAACAGACCCGAGAAAACTATCAATCGTTTCCCTTTCAAAGCATTATAAAACACTTCGAACACATTTTGATTTTGTAGATACTCACTATCTTTTGCCGAGTATTTAGCAATCTCATAGACTTTATCATCACGGCTACCGCGAACTTTTCTTACGTCAACTTGTGTAATCAATGGGTTCTTCGTAACTTGTTGCCACAATTCAAGCCACCGATCTCGTGATATATATTGTTTTGTATTTTTAAAATAACTTTTATTTACTGTAATCAATACATGAAAATGTGGGTGATAGTCTCCACGTTCTTCGTTGTACGTAATTTCTAACTTTCGCGCATATCCTTTAACTACTTTTTTCACTTCTTTTCGTTACATTAAGCGTTGAAATGATTGATTGTAATGCTTAATTTCATCATTCAATTCATCAGCTGATACGTTTGGAGCTGTCAACGTTAAAAATATAAACTCTTTACTCTCTTCTTGCTTCAAGTACGCCATCATTACCGACAATGCCAACGCATCTTTACGGGCTTTTTTCCATGCACTAATCGGGCAAAATCGATTCTTACATGAATTGCCTTTATGTTGTTTTTTCTTTTCAAAAGTTTCATCTGCAACCATCATCATAAATGTATTGCACTCCTTAATTAGTTCTAGTGTTTTGGCAGATACCACATGCTCTGAAACTAGCTTCTCCATAAAGTAGGCTAATACACCATTCTTACACTTTTTTTCGTATGCTTTCATCCACTTGTAAAAAATCTTTTCTACATTGTTGACAATGTTTTTATGAAACGGTACATTTATATGGAACCGGTTACACATTCACATAAATTTATATATAGAAAGCAGGAATACAATGACAAATATCCGTGACGTCGCGAAAGAAGCAGGTGTATCTGCTGCAACAGTGTCCCGTTATTTAAATAAAAGTGGTTATGTAAGTGATACCTCAAGAGAATCCATTAAAAAAGCGATTCAAACTTTAAACTACAAACCAAGTTCAGTTGCCCGCTCGCTCAGTAAAAAGCAAACGAATTATATTGTACTCATTGTCCCTGATATTCATAACCCTTTCTTCCCCGAGCTGGCAAGAGCTGTGGAAGATATCGCCCTTACGTATGATTATACTGTCATTTTATGTAACTCCGATGAAGATGCACAAAAGGAGTTGGCCTATTTAGAATCGCTTAAAGAACAATACGTAGCAGGATTTATCATTACAACAAGTGCTTTGGAACATCAATTTTACCAAACCTTAGACGTTCCGATTGTGGCATTAGATAGAAAAATGGATGAGTTCATTCCAACCGTTTCTTCCGACAATATTTCGGGGGCAAAAATTGGAACGGAACACTTAATGAATAACGATGCACAACATATTGTTTGTTTACGTGGTCCAGAGGGTGTTCAAACAGCGGACGATCGGCTCACTGGTTTCTTACAAGCAACAAAACACCGCGACATTAAAACAACGATCGTCCCTTGCCCATTTCATTTTGCAGAAGCACAACGTATCGTTATGGATTTATTAAAAAATGACCCAACGATTGACCGGATTTTTGCGAGCAGCGATATTTCTGCTGCTGGTGCATTAAAAGCAGCACACGCCCTTCATATTCAAGTACCAGAACAATTACAAATTATCGGCTTTGATAATATTGACTTAAGTGAAATGCTAACGCCCGGTCTAACAACGATTGCACAAGATATTTACCAACTTGGTGCAGTTGCAACAAGATTATTGATTAAACAAATTGAACATTTACCGATTGAACAAAGAGCTGTTCAAATCCCTGTTCAATTAATCCAACGAGAAACAACAAGGAGTGAATAAGCATGATTACAGTAATCGGTAGTGTCAACATGGACTTAGTCGTGCAAACGAACACATTTCCCCAACAAGGCGAAACAACTTTCGGACAGTTATTTACGACAACACCTGGTGGAAAAGGAGCGAACCAAGCAGTTGCTGCCGCTCGTTTAGGTGGAAACGTCCAAATGGTTGCAACTGTCGGGAATGATCGTTTTGGTGATGAATTAAAAGACAATTTACGTACAGAAGGTGTTCATACTCAACACATTTTACAAAGCGAAAATACTGCTTCTGGAATTGCCAATATTTTATTGTCTGATGGGGATAATCGCATTATTGTCGTGCCAGGTGCTAATTATGAAATGACACCTGAGCGTATTTCTTCGCTAAAAGAAGTCATTCGCAAAAGTACGCTTATCGTGCTACAACTGGAAATTCCAATAGATACGGTCGAAGCCATTTTAACGATTTGCGACGTTGAAAACGTTCCCGTCCTATTGAACCCTGCACCAGCAGCAGGGTTTAAGCTAGCATTTATGGAACGTATTCAATATCTCACGCCAAATGAAACAGAATGTGCAGAAATCTTCGGAACAGATATTCACAGTGCATTAGAACAGTATCCAAATCAACTGATTGTCACATTAGGTGCAGCTGGTGCACGTTATTTTGACGGTGAAAAGCATGTATTCATCGAAGGTTACAAAACGACTGCAGTTGATACAACAGGCGCAGGTGATACGTTTAATGGTGCACTTGCTTACAAACTTGCAAATGGTGCTGCATTGACAGATGCTGTGAAATTTGCGAATGCCGCAGGTTCATTGTCCGTAGAAAAATTCGGTGCACAAGGCGGCATGCCAACAAATGAAGCTGTACAAAAACGATTACAGATAATGTAATGAAAGGAGCAGTCGATCATGATTGAAATGACGGGTATTACAAAATCCTTTTCAGGAAATACCGTCTTACACGATGTTCAATTTTCACTCCAAAAAGGTGAAATCCATGCATTAATGGGCGAAAATGGTGCAGGAAAATCCACAATGATGAAAATTTTAACAGGCATTTATGAACGGGATGCCGGAGAAGTTACTGTAAAAGGAAACATTGTTCATTATAAAAACCCAAAAGAAGCAGAGCGTGATGGCATTGCAGTCATCCATCAGGAGCTTAATATTTTGCCGCATTTATCGATTGCGGAAAATTTATTTTTAGGGAAAGAAAAAACATATGGCAAAACTGGCATTTTAAAAACAAAAGAAATGATTCGCGAAGCAACAGCAATGTTAAAAACCTTCAATATGCATGATGACGTACGTCAACCGGCTGGCAATTTGTCAGTCGGAAAGCAACAAATTATCGAAATTGCGAAAGCGGTTTCATCCAATGCCGATGTCATTATTATGGATGAACCAACTGCTGCTTTAACAGATCGAGAAATTGAATCGCTTTTTGACACAGTTCGGACATTACAAAAACAAGGCGTCTCTTTCGTCTATATTTCTCATCGAATGGAAGAGATTTTTTCGTTATGTGATCGCATTACCATTTTACGTGATGGACAATATGTCGGTACAAAATCGATTCCAGAAACAAACTTCGATGAAATTGTTCAAATGATGGTCGGGCGCAAATTAGGCAATCGCTTCCCTGAACGACAACCTGTCATTGGTGACGTTAAATTGGAAGTAAAAGGATTGAGTCGAGAAGGCGTTTTTGACAATATTTCCTTTGAGGTGCGTAAAGGTGAAATTGTAGCCGTTGCTGGATTGATGGGCGCAGGACGAACAGAAGTGATGCAATCGTTGTTTGGACATCACGCGCGCGGAAAAGGTGAAATTTTCATCGATGGTAAGAGTGTGCATATTAAAAATCCTTTACAAGCGATTGAACACGGCATTGCATTTGTTACCGAAGATCGTAAATCTGAAGGATTAATTGTGGATTTTTCAGTACGTGACAATATTAGTTTAACAAACTTTCATCATGTTTCTACAAATGGAATTGTTCAATCGAAAAAAGAACAACAACTCGTCCAATCTATGATTGAACGGCTACAAATTCGATTATCAAGTCCTGATCAACGCGCAAAATCTTTAAGTGGTGGAAACCAACAAAAAGTCGTTTTTGCAAAATGGCTTGGGATTTCTCCTGAAGTACTCATTTTAGATGAACCTACACGCGGTGTCGATGTTGGCGCAAAGAAAGAGATTTATTCAATTATGAATGAACTTGCTGAACGCGGTGTCGCAATTTTAATGGTGTCATCAGAACTCCCTGAAGTCATCGGGATGGCCGATCGTGTACTTGTCATGCATGAAGGCCGCTTAACAGGTGAATTAAATAAAGAAGAAATGACGCAAGAGCGTATTATGCACTATGCAACAGGAGGAGAAAAACATGCTCAAGTCTAATGACAATACACAATCTATTGTACAAAAAATAGGTCCTTTTATTGGGTTATTACTCATTATCATTGTCATCTCTATCATGAGTCCAAACTTTTTAACAATCAATAATATTTTTAACGTTTTACGCCAAGTATCGATTAACGCTTTAATCGCCTTTGGGATGACGTTCGTTATTTTAACAGGTGGCATCGATTTATCTGTCGGCTCCATTTTAGCACTAACAGGAGCTGTCACTGCAGGGATGTTGGCTAGTGGTATGGATCCAATTTTAGCAATGGGGCTAGGACTTTTATTAGGTGCCATTTTAGGTGCTGTGAACGGTATCATTATTGCTAAAGGAAAAGTCGCGCCGTTCATTGCCACTCTAGCAACAATGACGATTTACCGTGGCCTAACACTCGTTTACACAGAAGGAAAACCTATTTCTGGTTTAGGGGATTCATTGTCTTTCCAATTATTAGGGAAAGGTTATTTCTTTGGAATTCCAGTTCCGATTGTAACGATGTTACTCGCATTTGGTGTGCTTTACTTCATTTTAAAGAAAACGACGTTTGGACGACGTGTCTATGCAGTTGGTGGAAATGAAGAAGCTTCAAAACTATCAGGAATTCGTGTAGATCGCATTAAAATTTATGTATATGCGCTAACAGGATTTCTCGCAGCACTTGCTTCGCTTATTTTAACGTCCCGCTTAAACTCTGCTCAACCAACTGCGGGAAATATGTTTGAACTTGATGCCATTGCAGCTGTTGTATTAGGCGGAACAAGTTTAACAGGTGGACGTGGATGGATTGTGGGCACTGTTATCGGGGCATTGATTATTGGTGTATTAAATAATGGGTTGAATTTAATCGGTGTTTCTTCGTTTTTCCAACAAGTTGTTAAAGGTGCGGTCATTTTAATCGCTGTATTATTAGACCGTAAAAAAGAAGCATAAGGAGCGCATATTTATGAAAAAAATTGGACTATTGATCGGGTTATTATTCGTCTTAGCCGCTTGCTCACTTGAACCGCCCGCCTACTTACAAAACAATGATCAACCGATTGTTGAGGGGGACGCGAAAATCGGATTTTCAATCTCAACATTAAATAATCCATTTTTCGTGACATTAAATGACGGAGCGAAAGAAAAAGCAGCAGAACTTGGTGCTGAGTTAACCATCATTGACGCACAAGATAATGCTGCGAAACAAGCAAGCGACGTGGAGGACTTAATTCAACAAGGGGTCGATCTTATTATGATTAACCCTACAGATTCTGAGGCTGTCGCTTCTGCCGTCGAAGCAGCGAATCTTGCAGGTATCCCTGTTATTACAGTAGACCGTAATGCAGAAGGCGGCGAAGTGCTTGCACATATCGCATCTGACAATGTTGCAGGTGGTGAGTTGGCAGCGGAATATTTAGTAGAACTCGTTGGAAAAGATGCGAAAGTTGCTGAACTCGAGGGGATTTCAGGTTCATCAGCAGCACGTGACCGTGGTGCTGGGTTCAATAAAATTGCAGCGGAACAACTCGATATTGTTGCCAAACAAACAGCGAACTTTAACCGCAGTGAAGGGTTAACCGTTATGGAAAACATTTTACAAGGACAACCTGATATCCAAGGGGTATTCGCGCATAACGATGAAATGGCACTTGGCGCGTTAGAAGCAATTAAAACATCTGGTAAAGATATTGTCGTCATTGGGTTCGACGCAACGGATGATGCTGTACAAGCTGTTGAAGATGGCACATTAGCAGGCACTGTTGCCCAAAAACCAGAATTAATAGGTGAAACCGCAATTGACATTGCCGTAAAAGCATTAAAAGGCGAAGAAGTCGATGAGTTTGTGCCCGTTGAACTGGAACTTGTAAAATAAACTATTGAATAAACTGAAACAGCCGAAGAAGCGTTAGACGCCTTATATTTCTTCGGCTGTTGTGGTTTTAGTGATAAATGATCGTCAACTTACCTAGGCTTCACTAATTTGAAATGATTTTCTTTTTAGTTATTGTATGGATTTACATAACTTGATTTTACATTCATTACAGGGAAATTTTCGACAATACAATGGAGAGATGATCGATTTTCATTAATATTGACAATAGAGTCTATTCTGAACGTGGAGAGGATGATTAGATGACCACATCGTGTAGAATAGGCTAGTGTCGGTGTCCAATGACATCCTAAAATTAATTCAATAGTTATATGAAAAGCAAACGCGTATGTCGCAAATGTACGGTGTACTCGTATTTTTTGCGTTCAAATTAAAACACCCAGAAGCTCTCTAAATGCTTCTGGGTGTTTTGATATATCATGAACTTTGCTTTTTTGAATTAGGATTTAAATAATATCATAATATCAGTCATATTAGATTTTTTTAATGTCCACCTATACTAATATTCCCATCTTCATGATTTGGAATAGAGAGGGAATTATTATAAACAGTAATTTTAAAGGTTTTATAAGATACGTGTCCTTTTTTCAATAGGATTTTTAATATTCAGTAATAAAAACAAAAAATATGAGAGTCAGAATAGAGAATGAAATAGCTCCCAGTATAGCATTTTTTTTATTTGTTTTTTCTTTACTAGTACATTTATTATTAGTAAAGAAAATATAATAACTAGTAAAAGATAAGAAAACAATTAATAAATTCCAAAGTAGCATAATCCACCTCCTAAAAATATTTAAACATATTTTCAGGAGCATTTGTAAAGTATTTTAATTCGAGGAATATTCCTAAGCATATGATTGGGATTAAATATTCTCACGGGCAAGTTTGGACAGCTTGCCTACATAACAATGAAAATATGCTATGAAAAAATAATCGATACTTTTGTTACAAATTTCATTATCGTATCGACTACAAATCCCCTTTGCTTTTTAATTATGACAACAAGAGATCTTCTAATCTCTTAAATCCTCTATTGAATTTACGTCTTCCATATATGTTGGAACGACGAGTCCTTGGCGTACACCTTCCATATTGTGGCCAAGACCTTCAAATTTGCCATCGTATTTTTCAATGTATGTTTTATGTGTATATGGCAACCATACAGCGACAGATGCATCGACTTTACCACTGGCAAGTGCTGAAAATAAAGGACCCGGCTCAACGGTTGACAATGTAACATCATAGCCTTGTGCTTCAAACACAACTTTTAACATATGGTGGCTCGCAATTTCACTATCCCATGGTGCTAAAACAAATGTTAATGTTTCACCGTCAACTGAGTCGACACCATCTGTCCATTCTGCCACTTTGTCTTCATTGGCTTTTACCCATTTTTGTGCTGCTTCTTCCGGATCAACGCCCGCTTCGATATCCATCATAATATCGCCCATATCATCAGCATCCCAATTAAAACGTGTTAAAATTTCATATGCTTCTGGCTTATCTTCTTTTAACCCAAGTCGTGCATACGTATGAATTTTTTCTTCGTCGCCATAAAGTAATTTTGGATCATCTAAAAATTTCAAATCATATGTGAGGAACTTCCAGTGCGGATTCCATCCAGCCACAACAATCGGTTCTTCTTTATCATATGCACGCTTTAAAGCTGCCGTCATCGCGGCACCATTGCCATAAATGAGTTCCCATTGGCCCTCCTCTAAACCATATTCCACCATTACTTTTTCGCTTGCTTCCATATGGCCTGAGCCAGGATCAAGTCCAATAATTTTATAGTCTACCGACTCCCCAACGGTTTGTTCACCGTCATTTTGACTTGCGCTACTTGATCCGCATGCTCCTAACCCTAATGCTAAACATGTAGCGGCACCAATACCGATAAATCTCTTCCAAATTTTCATGAATCAATTGCCTCCTCTATGATGTTGGACGATGCTAAAACCCCTTTTATGTCGTCCACATTTGTTTCATCTTTCTGAGGTATTTCGATCCAAGTTTCGCTAATGGTGACTTAAATTCGGTTCTTCCGTACAACGATACACGTGTTTTGTTGCTCCCATCTTTCTCGCTTCGATCCCTTTGATGTAAACGAGTTATTCAAATGAACACCATAGTTAACGTAACATACATTTTCGACGATTCGAGGTGTAAAGACAGATTTATAACTTTCGAACCATTATGCAAATATTTTTATAAACAGTTGTTTTTTGTCGTCTCATACATATTATAAAACACGCTTCGCTCCCTTTTCATGCAGCCTTTAACAAGTAAAACCACATCTTGAAACAACAACATGACACATTCATGTTTATACAATAAAATGTATACTTTTTACTATATCGATATAAAATGAGTCTGCTTTACAAACGACCGAGAAGCTCGAAGTCTTTTCTTCTTTATTGACAGAATATTAGAGTGTTACGTTGTACTTTGATATACTATTAACACATCATCCCGTATAAAGTGAGAGGGGTATGCTTCTTGATTTATTCCATCATCTTATTTATTCTATTTAGTTTTATTACGTACCGCTTAATTGGTGCGCCACTTTCTTTGAGTAAAATTATACTAGCTTCCATTTTTTCATTAATTTTTTCCAGTGCGCTCTACCATACGCTTCACCTACAAAACCAATCTCTCGAACATACACTAACCCATTTTGACCATTATACTTTTCTGTACTTCATTACACTTGTGATTGTTTCACTAGGCTTTTCTTTAGTATTAGAATTAATTGCCAAACAAGAAGTGATTGATGAAGCTTATGAAAAAATGAGCATTTTTAATAAAATGCGCTATTACTTTGCAACCCGTCTTCGTCTTCTCCAATTATTATGGATTATTTCTCGTAATGGGTTACTATCTAGCCCCTTACATATTGACGAACAAATGCGTAATGAAAAAATCGCGCTGGCCTTTAAACATACACTTGAGCATGCAGGTGGAATTTTCATCAAGTTTGGTCAGTTTTTGTCGACCCGTTCAGATTTATTGCCAGCACCTTTTCTCAACGAGTTAGCAAAATTACAAGAAAATGTTCAGCCACTACCAGAAGGACAAGTAGAGGAAATTATCGAAAGAGAACTAAAACAGTCGGTCGATCATGCTTTTAAACAGTTTGACTCAAAACCGTTAGCAGCCGCTTCTATGGCTCAAGTTCACCGGGCTACTTTACATACCGGTGAACAAGTTGTTGTCAAAGCGCTTCGCCCAAATTTAAAAAAGCAAATGACTGTCGATGTACAAATTTTAGTGAAGCTCGCCCAAATTTTAGCGAAACGAACAACTTGGGCAAGCCGTATTAATATCATTGACCTAACATATGGCTTTATCGATAGTTTACAAGAAGAAATAGATTTGTCGATCGAGCTTCGTAATACGCAACAAATGCGTGAAAACGTCCAAAAAGGAGTATACGTTCCGAAAGTTTTTCCCGCATTCTCTACGTCGAATATGTTGACGATTGAATTTTTAGAGGGCGTCAATATTCGTCGAATGAATGAAGTCATCCCACATGATTTAGAAAAACGTGAACAAATTGTTAATGTTGTTTTCCAAGAAATGTTATCAGGCATTTTTGATACGGGCTTCTTTCACGCTGATCCACATCCAGGAAATATTTTAATTTTGAAAAATGAGCAACCTGCCTTTATCGATTTTGGTGCAGTCGGGCGACTCTCAGCCATGCAGAAAGAAGGTTTCCAATGGCTTTTAATTGGCATTAATAGAAAGCATCCAGGTAGTATGGTGACTGGAATTAAAAAATTTGTAATGAATGAGGAAATGATTGACACAAAACAACTAGAGCAAACGTTAAGTCTCTTTTTAGCAAAAAATCGTTTTGAAGGGGACATTATGGATGAGATGGGGACGGAGTTATTCGACATACTTGATGCATTTCACTTACGTTTGTATCCAGATGTTATTAGCGCATTTCGCAGTCTCGTCACTTTACAGGGAAGTTTACAAACGATTAATCCGTCATTTAATCTAGCGATTGAATTGGAACATTATTTAAAAGATTTTATGCGTTTGAATAACATTAGGGAAAAAGCATTGTCGACAGCAGAAGAAGATTTCCTTAATCTATTACCGAAAATCCGTGCTTTCCCTAAAAGAATTGACCATATTACACGTCAGTTAGAAAGCGGACGTTTTACCGTACGCCTATCATTTTTTGCTGATCAACATAACCGACAATATGTGAGCTCAGCACTTTCCTTACTGTTTACTGGTTTAGCAGGCTTTGCTTTTGGGCTTCTTTCACTTGGTGCATTATTTTTAGCCCAAGCAGAAGATCCAGGCGGCTACTCTTTTCTAAATGTTTTCGGATATTCCGGTCTAGGGTTGAGCGTCACCATGCTCATCCGTGTCGTCATTAAAAGTATGCGTGTTGAGTAACGACTTCAAAGACTTGTTTAGAAAAAATGTGTCCCAAGCCATATAAACCTTCCCTAGTTAAAACACGCTGTTGTTGAAGTGGGGGGTTCCTACAAGTTCATCTAAATGCCTTCAACAAAGCCAATGACTTTTTGTACGAATACACCGAAGCACATGTAGACAACTTTAGTAGGTGGCAGTGAATCATTTCACTGGGCTGTGTCTTTCATGTGCTTGAAAAAGGAGACTTCTTTTGAAAGGCTGTTCGCATGAGATGTTGACCACAAACTAGATCTGTTCATTCACACAAAAATCCCCTATACGTCATGTATAAGGGGATTTTTCACCTCATGATTCTTCCTGTAATTGTCGCCATAAAATTTTGCCGCTTGCTGTTGTTGGAAATGAATCTCGGAACTCTACAATACGCGGATATTTATAAGCCGCCATTTGACCTTTTGACCAATCGATAATTTCTTCAGCAGTGACACGCCCTTTATAATCTTCACGTAACATAATCAATGCTTTCACTGTTTCGCCACGCTTTTCATCTGGTGCACGGACAACACATGCCTGTTGGATTGCCGGATGATTATATAAGATTGATTCAACTTCCGTTGGCCACACTTTGAAACCTGATGTGTTAATCATCCGCTTCAGTCGATCGACAATAAAATAATACCCTTCATCGTCTTTGACAACGATATCTCCCGTTCGGAAATATTTTTTCCCATCAATATCAATGTGACTTGCAGCAGTTTCTTCCGGGCGGTTATAATATGCCACAAACAATTGTGGTCCTCTGACAACTAATTCGCCTTCTTTCCCAGCAGGCAAAATCTCTCCTGATACTGGATCAATCACTTCTGCCTCCGTATTAAATGCGGGAATCCCCATACATTGTAATTTTGGACGTTGAGGCGGGTTAAAATGGGTATGCGACATCGTTTCTGATAAACCGTAACCTTCGGCATAATCAATCCCCGTTATTTCTTTTAAACGCTCGCCAACCGCTTTCGGTAACGGTGCACCACCGCCACCAATTACTTGAAGCGAGCGAAGATGATACGTTGAAACAGTTGGATTAGCTAAAAAGTCAACAACCATCGTACTAATATTAATCCAATGATTACAGTGGAATTGGTCAATCGCTTTTGCTGCATATACACGATCCCAGCGTGTTACTAACACAATCTGTCCCCCAACAGCTAGCGGTGCTAACCCACTATGCACCAAGCCCGTAACATGAAATAAAGGCAATGTTGTCAATGAGACCGTTTCAGACGTTAATGTTAACCAATGTGATGCACTATACACATTCGCCTGAATCGTTTTATGTGTGTGCACGCAACCTTTCGGCACGCCTGTCGTTCCTGATGTATATGGAATCATTGCGACATCATCCACAACACCTGTATATGGTGAACAAGACCAGTCTTCAGCTAGGACGTCTTCCCATAAAACTGCTTGTTCATAAGCTTGTACAGGTTGAAGTACTTCAGGTGGAAGCGAGCCCACAGCTTTTTCAGCATTTGCGTATGTGCTATAGGCAGCAACAAGAAGATGTGTTAATCGTTTACTTTCCTTATGTGGCGCTATGACGTCATATAACTCTTGCCCGACAATCGCAGTTTGAATCGCGCAATCCTTCATGTAAAAAGCAAGATCTTCTGTCGTACTCATTGGATTAATCGCTACAGCAACCGCACGAAGCCTAAAAATCGCAAACAAGCTAATGATTAATTGCGGTGCATTTTGCATAAATAGCAACACTTTATCATTCTGCTGAATCGACAGTTTCTGTTCCATATAACCAGCCAATCTTTCTGACTGCTCGAGCAACTGCGCATAGGTTAGTGTATGCCCATAATATTCAATTGCGATTTTGTTTGGATATTTTTTAGCAGAAATAACCAAGTTATCATATAACGTAATATGTGGAATTGTTAATGTGTTAGGTAAACGTGCTGGATAATATTGAAAATGTGATGCACTATGCATACATTTCTCCCCCTTTATGAACTGAACATTTATGTCAAATCAAACAACAAGCTTTCCCGCTACGAAACGCGGAACAATTGCTGTACAATTTTTCTCACTAGAAAACTGTATTTCATCTACATATCCCTCTGCAACAACTGCACGACCGACTCGTGATGAACATAAAATCGTTGTAGCCTCCTGTGCATATTGTTCATACAATAACTTCGCTGCAATAGCACTATCAGAGAGCACCACTTCTGGTACTTTCTCGCTCATAATTGAAACGAAATAACCTACACCATAAAAATCTTCTATATTAAATTGATTGGCCGATCCTGCACACACAACAACAATCGTTTCCCCTTCATATTGATTCAAAATCGTCTCAACGACAGCCGGCGTGTTACGAAGTGAAGCTGCATATACATTTTTCGCTTGTGCCAATCGACGGATTGCAACTGTGCCATTCGTCGTTGACAATATGACATGCTTCCCTTGAACGCACTCACTCAATGCAGATGGTGTTGGCATTAAAAACCCTTCTATTAAATGTCCTTCACTTTCTCCTGCCATTTCATATACAGCCGGATCGATTGTTTCATAATAAGCTCGTGCTTCTTGTTCATGCAAAACAGGCCGAACCGACAGCGCTCCCGCTTCTAAACAAGCGCCAATTGTCGTTGTCGCAAATAGCACATCATACACAACAGCTATTTTATGATGATTCATCTCCGCTTCCCGAATCTCCTCTTTTTTCAATAGCACATGTATATTCATTGCCCATCACAACTTGATTGATCAATTTGCTTGACTGCGTGTTGTACTAAGTTGTTCACAAAATGGTTAAAATGAGCAAAGCGTGGATCATTCGTTTGTCCTTTTTGATAACGTGCATAAATTTGCTGACAAATGACGGCAAGCTTGAAATAGGCAAATGTTACATAATAATGGATATGGCGAAGATCACGTCCACTCTTTGCTGCATACGCTTGGATAAATTCATCCCGTGTATAAAATCCTTCCATAATGGTGACAGGCGGTTCTCCTAACCCTTTTTTCAAGATGGCTGGATCATCTGCTTGAATCCAATAACTCATTGCTGCACCAACATCTGCCAGTGGATCCCCAACAGTTGTCATTTCCCAATCAAATAAGCCGACCATTTCCGTAAAGTCTTCATTAAACATTGCATTATTTAATTTATAATCATAATGAATAATCGTCGGTTCTGGTGATGGCGGTATGGAAGAGGTTAAATACGTTGTTAAATGTTCCACTTCCTCGATGTCATCTGTTTTAGCACGCAGGTAACGCTCAATCCAGCCATGTACTTGCCGTTCTAAAAATCCTTCCGGCTTCGTTATGTGTACCAATGCCGTTTGCTCATATGGAATCGCATGTAATGCAACGAGTTGATCGACCATCTGTTCAGAAATTTGACGTCCCAATTCTGGTGTATACTGGACTTCTCTTGGAAAATACGTATCTAATACAATTCCCCTTCGACGCTCCATGATAAAAAACGGGCTTCCAACAATTGTCTCATCTTCGCTATAAAGATACGGTTTTGGTGCGGCTGGATACACCTTGTAAAGACTCTTTAAAATCGTATATTCTCGCTTCATATCATGTGCTTTCGGTGCGACTGGTCCATGTGGCGGACGACGTAACACTGCTTCCCAATTATTCACCCGTAATAAATACGTTAAATTTGAGTGCCCAGCACCAAATTGTTCAATCATCAATTGCCCTTCAGGCACCCCTTCAATCTGTTCGCGTATAAATGTGTCTAACACCTGTTCATCAAGCTCTTCCCCACGTCTCACCGGAATCGTTTCATGAAATATTTCCGTCATTCGTTAAGCTCCTCCTTCATTACGAAAAGCCGTCCATTCCGAATCCTGCACAGAACATTCTGTCTTTTTTAGACAGCCGTCTACTTTATTCGTAGACGATGCCATGTAAGACCATATCGGCAAATAAGTGCGCTAATTGCTTCGAGGTTACTTCCCCGTCAGGTTGGAACCAGTTATAACTATAATTTGTAACACCCAGTACACCAAACGCAATCATATCTGCACGCAAATCTGGCTTGAACTCCCCTGCATCTATGCCATCTTGAATGATTTTTTCGATATTTAATCGAAAAGCTTTTCGTTTTTCTTTGACTTGTTGACTGTTATCTTCATTTAAATGTCGCAACTCTCGAAAAAACACCCGTCCACTCGAACCTTTATCACGAATATCATCGATTAAAATGGTCATCATTTCTATCAGTTTCTCTTGATTTGATAAAGATGTTTGTTCGATTAACTCCGCTTGTCGCTTCAACATATGGTTAATGTATTGCTGGTGAATATCCATTAGAATTTCTTCTTTTGAATGGAAGTAATAATAAAAAGTACCTTTTGTCACATCTAAACTATTCACAATATCGCTAATCGATGTTTGGCTAAACCCTTTTTCCTCGAATAATTGGATACTTTTTCGCATAATTTTTTCTCTCATGAGCATTCCTCTGTTCTGTTCATCTTATGTTGTCAATCTATCCGTTTCTGCCCATTATAACGCATGCATCCCACCGTCAACAGTTAAAATATCACCCGTTATATAATCTGAGGCACTAGAAGCTAAAAAAATGGCTGCACCTTGTAAATCATCATGAACACCAATGCGTCCTAATGGTGTGCTTTCGAGAATCTTCTCTTTGCCGTAGTCAATTAAAGCACTCGACATCTTTGTTGGAATAAACCCTGGCGCAATCGCATTCACATGAATATTATATGGACCCCATTTGACAGCTAAATCTTTTGTAAATGTCATAACAGCCCCTTTACTCGTATTGTAGCCAATCGTTTGCATAAAGTTTGGTGTTCCTCCAAATCCTGCTGTCGAAGCGATATTAATTATTTTTCCGCTTTTTTGTTCAATCATGACGTTACCTACTGCTTGTGACATTAAAAATGTACCTGTTACATTCACATTTAGCACTTTATCCCATGCTTCTTTTGGCATTTTTTCAACAGGCGCAGCCCATGAAGCACCGCTATTATTCACTAATATATCAATCGAACCGAAATGTGCTTTCGTCTCCTTTACAACATGTTGCACTTCTTCCATATTCGTTACATCACAACGAAATGCTAATGCATCCACGCCATAAGATTGCAATTTCTTTCGCATCTCTTCACACGCTTCGATATCTCTTGAACAAACGACGACATTTGCACCTAATTGCGCATATGTTTCGGCTATAAATGCTCCTAACCCTCTCCCGCCGCCTGTTACAATCGCCGTTTTTCCATCTAAGCGAAAAATATCTAACACACTCATGCATCATACCCCCTACTCATATTTTCGTAATTCTAATTTAGCAATTTGACGATTATGCACTTCATCTGGTCCGTCCGCAATACGTAATGTTCTCGCATTTACATAATAGCTTGCGAGTGGCACATCATCGCTAACCCCTGCACCCCCAAATGCTTGAATCGCACGGTCAATTACTTTTGCCGCCATATTTGGGGCGACCACTTTAATCATTGCTATTTCTGCACGTGCCGCTTTATTGCCAACTGTATCCATCATATGTGCCGCTTTTAACGTTAAAAGTCTAGCCTGTTCAATATCCATTCTTGATTGGGCAATCCAATGTTGGACAATGCCATGGTCTGCAATTTTCTGTCCAAATGTTTCTCGCTCTTGCACGCGTTTACACATAAACGATAATGCACGTTCGGCCGAGCCAATTAAACGCATACAATGGTGAATCCTTCCCGGGCCAAGTCGTCCTTGTGCAATAGCGAAACCCTTTCCTTCACCCCAAATCATATTTTCTGCTGGTACACGCACATTATTAAACACTATTTCTGCGTGCCCATGTGGAGCACTATCATAGCCAAATACCGGAAGCATTCTTTTAATCTCAACACCTGGGGTATCGAGTGGTACTAGAATCATTGATTGCTGTTCGTATTTCGGGGCATTCGGATCATTTTTCCCCATGAAAATTGCGATTTTACAACGCGGGTCTCCTGCGCCAGATGTCCACCATTTCCTACCGTTTAAAATATACGTATCTCCATCCCGTTCAATACGAGATTGAATATTCGTCGCATCACTTGACGCTACATCCGGCTCTGTCATTGCAAAACAAGAGCGTATCTCACCATTGAGAAGTGGTTTTAACCACTGTTCTTTTTGTGCTTCTGAACCGTAGCGAACGAGCACTTCCATATTGCCCGTATCTGGTGCATTACAATTAAATACTTCTGGTGCAATTGGCGAGCGCCCCATAATTTCACATAACGGAGCGTATTCGAAGTTTGTTAAACCAGCACCGTATTCATCGTCAGGTAAAAATAAATTCCATAACCCTTCTGCCTTCGCTTGCTCTTTCAATTCTTCAATAATCGGTGGCACAGATGCCCATCGATGTTCTTGCGCTTGTAATTGCTGTTCATACACTTGTTCATTTGGATAAATATAGACTTCCATAAAATCTTCTAATCGCTGTTGATATGCTCGAATTTTGTCCGAATACATAAAATCCATCCCTTCATTCCCCTTTCATTTCATAAATACTAACCGGTCAGTATGTCCTGCACAGTATGACTTTCATATTTTAATAGAAAGCCATATGCTAATCCTCTAATTTGTCGGGCCGCCTGCGACATATAACACTTGCCCGCTTACAAAAGAAGATTTTTCGTCAGCAAAAAACAAGACGGCATTTGCAATATCAGCCGGTTCACCGCTACGTCCTACCGGTATTTGTCCAACACTATACGCTACAAGTTGATCAAACGTAATACCTAATCGCTCTGCTGTCGCCTTCGTCATATCTGTTTTGATAAAACCAGGTGCGACGGCATTTGCAGTAATTCCAAACTTCCCAAGTTCCAATGCCAATGTTTTCGTAAATCCTTGTAAACCAGCTTTCGCAGTTGCATAATTTGTCTGTCCCCGATTTCCTAAAGCGGATGTAGAAGATAGATTAATGATGCGTCCATAATTATTTTTCGTCATATATGCTTGGGCAGCGCGTGTTGCATAAAAAGCACCTTTCAAATGAACATTCATCACAGTATCCCAATCATCATCCGCCATTTTGAATAATAAATTGTCTCGAATGACCCCCGCATTATTCACCAAAATATCAATCGAACCGAATGCGCGATGCACTTCTTCGAACACTGCTTCCATATCTTCTCGATTTGTCACGTCAGCAACTTTCGTAAACGTCGAAAATTGCTGTTGTTCAAAAGCCTTTGCCGCTTCTTGTAACGCTTCTTCATTCACATCAATAATCGCTACATTTGCTCCTTCTTTCGCAAATTGCGCTGCAATCTCACGACCAATGCCTCGACTCCCTCCTGTAATGACCGCCGTTCTCCCTTCAAACCGTTTCATAACATCGCCCCTTTATGGTGTTAAAATTAACTTCCCCATCGTTTTTCTTCCTTGTAATAAACGATGAACTGCCGCAGCTTCCGCTAACGGAAAAGTCCCTTCAATCGTTAGTTCTAATTCTCCTTTTTCCCGATATGCTAATAATGCTTGAAAACTTTCTTGGTATAATTGTTGATCACGCATTATAACAGGTAAAAAGAATCCAATGACCGACTGATTTCGGCGCATTAATTGTGCCGCATTAAAGTTTGCCGGTTCTCCACTTGCTGACCCAAAAATGACAAGACGACCATGATACGCTAAACATGTTAATGTTTGATGGAAAATCTCGCCTCCAACCATTTCAAGCGCAATGTCTACACCTTTGCCATCCGTTACACTTTTCACCTGATCAGGCCAGTCCTCCTCCGTATAATTTATACAGTAGTCTGCACCTAATGCTTGTGCGTGCGCAAGTTTTTCTTTGGTACTCGCTGTAGCAATAATCGTTCCTGCGCCAAATAATTTCGCAAGTTGTACAGCTAACGAACCGACACCACCCGCAGCCGCATGAACAAGAACGCGGTCTCCTGGTTGAATACGCCCCATCGTTTTCAATAAATGATATGCCGTTTGTCCTTGCAATGGTAAAGATACTGCATCACGCTCTTGAACACCCTCTGGAATTTTCGTTGCACTCAACGCAGGTAGCGCTACATATTCTGCATAGGCACCATCATTAATGAGCGCCACAATGCGATCTCCATTTGCGAGATGCTTCACTTCTTTTCCAACGGCTACCACTTCACCTGCAACTTCTGCTCCTGGAATAAAGGGCAAAGGTGTCGGAACAACGTATTTCCCTTCACGCCTTGCAGTATCTGCATAATTCACACCAATTGCTGCAACTTTCACAAGCACCTCATGCGCCTTGATGGACGGACGTTCCACATCGACATATTGCAATACCTCTGGTCCACCAAACGTTTCTAAGCGAATAGCTTTCATCATTTCCACCACACTAACGCCTCCTATATATCAATCTCATGCCACATTTAAAATACTAACCGGTTGGTATGTTTAGAATTGGTTGAATACTTAAACTATAAATATAAAAAAGGATTTTAGCAAGTTATTTAAAAGCAAATGAGAACATTCCAATCAAAAAATGACATTCAGTTGGCTTGTGTCATCATGACAAGTCTACTATACACACATTCTTCTATTTACATCTCTCAATAATATATATTAACAAATTGACCGTTAATCATATCTTCCCACATAAAATTCGCCTCACGCTTTTTTGCTTTAACAATATATTTACACATGGTTAATACCTACTCAATGTTTGATTGATAAGATACAGACAGAAACAAACATCAAACAAACATGAATGAGGAGGAGTCAAATGAATTTAAATCAACTAAAACGTCCCTTACTTCTTTTTTCTATGGCTGCACTTTTAGCAGGATGTGGGGCGAATGCTAATGAAAAGCCAAATGCAGAAATCAATGATTCTCTTGAAACCGTGATTGAGAAAGCCAAGGATGAAGGAAAACTTGCAAGTGTCGGCATGCCAGATACTTGGGCAAACTGGGCAGAAACATGGGATGACTTAGAAAACGAATATGGGATTAAACAAGTAGATACAGACATGTCGAGTGCTGAAGAACTAGCCAAATTTGAATCTGAAGGAAAAAATGGAACAGCAGATATTGGAGATGTTGGGATCAACTTTGGACCATTAGCTGTAAATAAAGCGTTAACAATGCCGTACAAAACTTCATACTGGGATGAGATTCCAGATTGGGCAAAAGATGATGAAGGGCATTGGTTACTTAGCTATACAGGAACGATTGCATTTATTACAGATAAACAAAATGTCGATAGAGCGCCAACTTCTTGGGCAGATTTAAAAAGTGGAACGTTTAACATTACTCCCGGGGATGTAACAGTCGCAACACAAGCTCAATTTTCAGTTCTTGCAGCTGCGATGGCAAATGGCGGGAACGAAAAGAATATTCAACCTGGGCTTGATTTCTTTAAGGAGATTGCACAAGATGGTCGTTTATCTTCAGCAGAAGCTAGTTTAGCCAACTTAGAAAAAGGCGAAATCGACGTTGCAATTGTTTGGGATTTTAACGGGTTAAATTACCGTGACCAAATCGACGCAGACCGATTTGAAGTGACCATCCCATCTGATGGTTCAGTTATGAGCGGTTATACAACCGTCATTAATAAACATGCACCAAACCCAAATGCTGCAAAACTAGCTAGAGAATATATTTTATCTGACGAAGGGCAAATCAACTTAGCAAAAGGGTATGCAAGACCCATTCGAACGTCCGTAAAATTACCAGAGGATGTGCAAGCAAAACTATTGCCAAATGAAGCTTATGAAAATGTAAAGGCAGTTGAAGATCATGCTGCTTGGGATGAAATCGCAGTGAAACTTCCACAATTATGGCAGCAGGAGGTACTCATTCATGCAAACTAGTCGAGTGATTATGATTACGCTGGATGGCTGTCGTTATGACACTGCCATTCAGCAACTTGGTTTCTTAAATCATTTCGTAGAAAAAGGACTCGCAAGTCGCTACAAAGTATTATCTGAAACACCAAGTAATTCTCGTCCATTATATGAAGTACTGTTGACAGGTATTCCAACACATGAAAATGGTATTTATACAAATTACACTGTCCAACGTTCAACTGAACAAAGTATTTTTTCTTTGATGAAAGAACAGCATCGTACAACAGCCGCTGCAGCTTATTACTGGGTGAGCGAACTGTATAACCGAGCACCTTATTCTATTTTTGAAGATCGTATTCAACATGACGACGCTAAAAATATTCAGCATGGTATTTTTTATTCGGATGATACTTATCCAGATTCTCATTTATTTGCAGATGCACATCACTTAATCGATAGGTATCAACCAGAGTTTATGTATATTCATTCAATGAATATTGATGATATCGGACATAAATTTAATGGAAACTCGCAAGAATATCATCAAGCAGTTTGCCGCATTGATACCATTTTAGGTGAATATATACCACTTTGGCTAAAACAGGGATATCACATCCTTATCACATCCGACCATGGTATGGACGACTTTGGCATTCACGGTGGTACTTTACAAGAACATCGAGAAGTGCCTCTATTTGTTATTTCCAGTAAATGTAAACCACAAATCGGATCGGAAGTTGTCGAACAGCTACAAATAGCTCCGCTTGTCTGTCATTTACTAGGCATTGAAAAAGGAGATAAAATGCAAGATTTAAAGGGAGGCCAATTCTTTGAAGAAGAAACGCTTGCATAACTACAAATTATGGTTAGTTCCTTTTTTCACTGTTACAGCATTGTTTCTTGTTGTCCCACTTTTTTTAATGGTCACTTCTAGCTTTACAAATGGAACAACGGGTGCGTTCACTTTAAGTAATTATGCGGAAGTCTTCACAAATGCTTTTTACTATCAATCTTTCTTAAATAGTGGTGTAATCGCTCTTTTCTCAAGTATTGTTGGGCTGTCATTTGCAATTATCGTTGCGTATGCAATGACTTGCTTACCAGAGAAAATCCAAGATAAAATTTCAATTTATATCAATATTGCTGCGAATTTTGCCGGTGTACCGCTTGCTTTCGCATTCATTATTTTAATTGGAAACTCAGGGGCCTTTCGCCTGTTTTTTGACGGGATGAATATACCATTCCTTCGTGAATTCAACTTATATTCTTGGCAAGGATTAACAATTACGTATTTGTATTTTCAAATTCCACTTGGGATTTTATTCATTTATCCTTCTTTGAAGAAACTCAAAAAGGAATGGAAAGAAGCAGCGTTATTATTAGGCGCAACAAATTTTATTTATTGGCGAAAAATTGGTCTTCCTAATATTATGCCAAGTATTGCTGGGACATTCATTATTATGTTTGCAAATGGAATGGGAACATATGAAACAGCCTATGCCTTAACAGGTAGCAACGTAAATCTCATTACAATTCGAATTGCGGCCCTTGTATCAGGAGATATATATGCGCAACCAGAAATTGGAAGTACTTTGGCGGTTGTTTTCGCACTTATAATGTTGCTCATTTTAGTCACTTCACAAACATTGTTAAAAAGAGTTCGGAGGGATTTAGCATGACTAGAAAGAAGAATCATTTTACTGCCTACTTCATACTGTTCATTTTCGGTTTATATATGATTTTCCCTTTTATTTCAACAGGACTTTATGCAACATCAACAGCATGGTCAAACTCCATTCTGCCTAAAGATTTTACCCTGCAATGGTTTGTTACATTAATGCAAGACCCCAATTTTATCGCCGCGCTTTTACGTTCGATAACGCTAACGATTGTAACTTTGGCAGTTGTTTTAGTCATTATGGTACCAACTGTATTTTTAGTCTATTTGTACTTCCCTAGAGTCGATGCTTTTATGAGAGGCCTTGTTTTAATGCCTTACGCAATTCCTGGTGTTATTTTAGCAACAGGACTATTGCGAATGTACTCAGGATCAGTGATTCCAATGTATGCCGTTTTAGTCGGCGGACTTTTTATCAGCTCACTTCCTTTTATGTATCAAGGGATTCGCAATAGTTTAGAAAGTATTGGTGCAAAAAACTTAATGGAATCTGCAGAAATTTTAGGGGCAAATACAGTGCAATCATTTTTAAAAGTAATCGTACCAAATATCCGCCTAGGACTACTCATTACGACATTATTAATCTTTGCTAGTTTCTTCGGTGAATTTGTCTTAACGAATTTATTAATCGGCGGAAACTACGAAACGATTCGAATTTATATGTTAAGAAGAATGAATGAAAACGGACATTTAGCGAGTGCAGTGATGGTTGCTTATTTCAGTTTACTATTACTACTTAGTTTATTGATTACACGTTTGACTTCAACGAGAAAAATAAAGAAGCATAGGGTAACTGGCCTTTGGAAAAGAAAGCGTAGTGCTATCAATTCATTCCAAAATCCTTCAGAAACCATATCTTTCGACAAGCAATAATTCAAACAGAAACGGGGTATTTTCTATGAGTTATATTTCAATAGACCAATTATCTTTAAGTTATGGTAAACATCTCGTGTTAAAGGATATTTCTTTAACGATTGAAAAAGGTGAACTTATTACATTGCTCGGTCCAAGCGGTTGTGGAAAATCCACTTTACTACGAGTTTTTGCTGGATTAGAAGTATTCCAAAAAGGTGATATTTCGATAGATGGAGAAATTGTAAACGACGTTGCACCAAAAGATCGGAATATCGGTATGGTTTTCCAATCCTATGCTCTATTTCCCAATATGACTGTCTATGACAATGTCGCTTTCGGCTTAACCATCAAAAAAGTCCCACGTACGGAAATTGAAAAGAAAGTGATGAATGTATTGGAACTTGTAAATTTAGCGGATAAAAAAGATTTTTATATTCATCAGCTTTCAGGGGGACAACAACAAAGAATCTCACTTGCGCGATCACTTGTAACAGAACCTAAGTTTTTATTATTAGACGAGCCCTTAAGTGCACTTGATGCAAAAATTAGAAAGCAACTACAAATAGATATTCGCGCCTTACAAAAAAAGCTTGGGATTACAATGATTTTCGTGACCCATGACCAAGAGGAAGCAATGATTTTATCAGATCGTATTTTTGTGATGAGTGAAGGAAGAATCGTCCAAGATGCACTACCTGCCGAATTATATGCAAAACCTAAAAACGAGTTCGTCGCGGGTTTTATCGGTAGCTACAATATTTTAACAGCACAAGAAAGAGCATCTTTAGACGCATCATTTTCAATCCAAAACCCGTCAACAAAATATGCATTACGTTCGGAACTCATTCAACTATCAAACACCGATAACCCATCATCTATTTGTATAGAGGCTAATCTTGACACGTATACAATTCTCGGAAGTACAATTCGCTGTTACTTCAATAGTAATGGCATTCGATTATCAGTTGATCTATTAAACAGCGAAATTGACGTAATGACACTACATGATCAAACAAAACTGTATGTTGATAAAAATAGTTTTATTCCACTTCATAATTAGAGGCGAGTACTATGAATAAAAATGAAAGACATCAGCTATTGTTAGATAAATTAGCATTATACGGAAAAATAAATGTAGCACAAATCGCAAAGGAACATCAAGTAACACCTGAGACCATTCGAAGAGACTTAGATGAACTAGAAAAAAATGAACAACTTACACGTATTCATGGGGGTGCTATTCCTTTTATTCGCAGACAAAAAGAAATGGCTTATGAAAAAAAGCTTGCACTTTACTATGAAGAGAAAAGAAGCATTGCTGCAGAGGCCGCAAAATACATTCAAGATGATGATACAATAGCGGTCGATGTTGGAACAACTACTGTACATATAGCTGATTTTCTTGAAAACGTACATAATCTTACAGTTGTCACAAACTCACTTAGCGCAGTTCACCGCTTTAATCTTGCAATTGAAGAGAAAAGGATGACCGGGCAAGTAATTATGCTTCCAGGCATTACAAACCCTGAACAAGCTTCTGTCTCAGGTACATATACGATAGAGCTTTTAAAAAAATTCAATTTTAATCGTGCATTTATTTCATGCGGCGGCGTAACAAACGAGGCGATTTACGATTTCGATATAGATGAATCACTCATTTCTGAAGTGATGATACAACATAGTAAAGAAGCATATTTACTCACAGACCATTCAAAATTAGGTAAAACTTCATTCTTTCATATCTGTCCTTTATTGTTGCTTACAACGATTATTTGTAATCAAGAACAACCACGTGACTGGCATTTGTTAAACGGAGAATGGGTTATTGCCAAACAGGAGGCGTAAAATAATGAAAGTAGATTTTCATCTTCATCTCGAAGAAGGTCCTTATTCAATAGGATTCATTGAAAAAACGTTGAAAGCAATGGCACACATCAAACCACCCAATAAGAAGTTACACACAAAAGAAGCGCTCACTGAAGCAATTCATCGTATGCACACTCGCCTGAACCAAGGTGAATTTTCAAAATGGTGGTTAGATTTTTATTTACAAGAAGCATTAAATAAAGGACTTAAACAAGTCGGGATTGTCGATCATCTATATCGTTTTAAAGAAACAAGAACGTATTTCGAAAAGTACATCGATCTTGAATCTAAGGAAGTTGGCCAGCAACAGGCGGAATGGTTAGAACAAGTGATGGTATGTGAAATGCGTGATTTTGTTAATCTCATTTCCTCTGCCAAAAAAGAATGGGCGGAAAAAGGCGTCGAACTTAAACTAGGTATTGAAGCTGATTATTTCGTTGGTGGAGAACAAGAACTTGCATCGATTTTAGACAAATACGCGTTCGATTATGTGATTGGGTCTGTCCACTTTTATAATGGGTGGGGATTCGATAACCCTATGCTTCAACAAAAATTTAATGATTACGATTTAAAGGAACTGTATGCGAATCATTTTGAAACGGTAAAACATGCAGCTGCGAGTGGTCTTTTTGATTTTATGGCACATTTAGACAATATAAAGGTATTCAATTATCGTCCCGCCGAGGAAAGCTTGCTTACTCATTATAAAGATGTCGCTAAAACCCTTGTAAAATATGATGTCGCAACTGAAATAAACCCTGGGCTATACTACCGTTATCCTGTTAAAGAAATGTGTCCTAGTCCTACGTTTTTAACGATATTAATTGAAGAAGGGGTTAAATTTACAACATCTTCTGACGCTCATTACCCCAATGATATCGGAATTTATAATGAAGAGATTTTAAATCAATTAAAACATCACGGCGTAACGGAAATTGTAACGTTTACCAAACGTAAACAAATGATGGAACCACTTTAATCTTGATTCTTACCAAGCGAAAGAGAGGTAAGAAAAACATGAATCTAGTGTTTTTCTTACCTTTCTTATATTTGTATAGCTTAGTATATTCTATCTATCATTTTGATCTAGCAAGGCGTAATATTTTTGGTAAAAGTTATTGAAGTAAGGCAATAGTAATCTTGAATAAGATGGACTGCTCTTCAATGATATTCTAAAAAGTTTGATAATGTCAGAAATTTGTGTTAACTTCATTCGAAGACAAGCGAAGAGGATTAAGAGCTGAAACATTTTCAAAGAGAACTTTAGATACGTATAATAACAACATCATTTTGGGGGGATGATTAAGTGATGAATTATGACTTTAACTATCAATACAAAGAAAAAAAGAATCGTAAATCTGTTTCGATTAGAGATAAGAGTGAGAACCATTTGCTCGAAGTGGAGATAAGAGGAAATAACGTAAAAATGATAACATATGTACGAAATGATTATACAGCACATTTCCAAATGCCTTTGGAACTCTTCGAACAAATGTACAAAAAGCTGATGGAAGATCATATCAGTGAATAAATATAGTTTTACCATTCCTTTGATGATGGGAACAAAAAAC
>DATGUZ010000072.1:0-6747 GCA_035300865.1 Sporosarcina sp. | reverse complement strand
TAAGGGGACTTCAAATATCGCCATTATTGTGACATTGCTCATTGGATTTGTTTTAAGTTTCGTCGGATTTACTGAACTTGTAGCGTTTTTCTATAATTTAATTGGTTATTTAGGTGTCTTTTTAATGCTTGTATTAATGATTGCCGCGATTAAAATGCGTAAAGATCCAAGGGCTTTTAAAAAATAATAGATGATGGAAGCGAGTGTGCAACATTCTTTTGAGAATGGGCACACTCGTTTTTATTTTTACCAAAGAAAGATGAAATGGCATGAAGCGCGTATAAAGAAGGCTTATGCATAATGACTGGGAAACATTACTAAAACTTTTACTTAATTTATTGGGATAATAAAATAACGATGTATTATAAGTAGAAAAATAAAAGGTTGAGGACATAAGGCAAGCACTATGGGAATGGATAAACATCTATTTCACGTGAAATATTTTATTAGAATAATAAAGTAAAACATTATTAGTGCGAGTAGTGAGAAAAGTTTAAAAACATATAGACGATTAAAAAGACATATGCTAATATTAAAACAATTAGTAAAACATTTAGTTAAATATTACTTGTGTGATAGATACGAATAACAAGAGGGGGAAATGACGTGCGTAAAATGAAAGCCGTACTTGTAGGTGCGGGAGATCGTGGGGCAAGGGCATATGCACCCTATGCGAAAAATCATCCGCATGAATTGGAAATTGTTGCGGTCGCTGAAAAAGATGAAGCGAGACGTGACATTTTCGCAAAAGAACATGGATTATCAGCATCACAATGTTTTGCGACTTGGGAAGAAATGTTTGAGCAAAATATTGAAGCAGACGTAGCCATTATTTGTACATTAGATCGACAACATCATGATCCGACAGTAAAAGCGGTTGAAAAAGGCTATCATGTATTGCTTGAAAAGCCAATGTCGCCAGATCCTGCAGAATGTATTTCGATGACAAAGGCAGCCAAGGAACATGAGAAGCTCTTAACGATTTGCCACGTACTTCGTTATACGCCGTTTTGGCAACAGATTAAAGAAATCATTGACCGTGGAGATATTGGGGAAATTGTGTCCATTCAATTGAATGAAAATGTCGAAGTAATGCATATGTCCCACAGCTTTGTACGTGGAAATTGGAATAACAGCGACGAATCAAGTCCGATGATTTTACAAAAATCTTGTCATGATATGGATATTTTAATGTACTTAATGAATCAACCATGTAAAAGAGTAAGTTCGTTTGGTTCACTCATGCATTTCAAAAAAGAGCATGCACCGAAAAATGGTCCAGAAAGATGTTTAGATGGATGTCCCATCGAAAATGAATGTCCATTCCATGCAGGAAAATATTATTTAGGTGAAGGTAGAGGTTGGGCGCGCAAATTTACGACAGATGATTCAAATGAAGGTGTTATTCACGCATTGAATACGACGGATTATGGAAAGTGTGTGTACCGATCTAATAATAATGTAGTCGACCATCAAGTTGTTAATTTAGAATTTGAAAATGGTGCAACGGCAACGTTTAGTATGTGTGGATTTACAAGAGAGCAAACACGTATCGTTCAAATTATGGGAACGAAAGGTGAGATTCGTGGGAAAATGGATGAAAACACAATCTCAACATATGACTTCCTAACGAAGCATGAAACGGTTGTTCAGCTTGCACGTCCGACAAGTGGTCATGGTGGAGGAGATGAAGCGATTGTCCGAGATTTCTTGCAACAAGCTCGTGATTACACCGGAGCAGAAAGTCGTTCATCTGCAGCAGTATCTTTAGAAAGTCACTTAATCGCTTTTAGTGCAGAGGCTTCACGTTTACAAAATGGAAAAGTCATTCACCTAGAAAACTTTGAGGAAGATGTTTTAGCAGAAAAGGCTTAATGAATGTATGAAGCATTCATTGATTATAGATAGATTGAGTGGTGTAGTTGTTGACATATGTACTGGGGATTGATATTGGAGGAACAAAGATTGCATCCGCGTTAATGACGCGAAGTGGTGAAGTCATTGAAAGTCATGTAGTGCCGAGTGATGCAACTGAAAAAGAGAAAATGTACGCACAAGTCGTACGAGGAATAAAGGAATTACTCGACAAGACGGGGACAACAACTGCTGATCTTTTTGCGATTGGCGTTGGTGTTGCAGGAAAAGTCGATAATCGAAATGGTGTTGCCGTTTACCAAAATAACTTGCCATGGCGCAATTTTCCATTAGCAGATCGTTTGCGTGAAACATTTTCAGTGGATAATGTCGTTGTTGAAAATGATGTAGTAATGGCAACATTTGCAGAATGGGAACAGGTTCGTGAGCATGACGAGGAAACATTTGTGTACATAACAGTTAGTACTGGAATTTCTTGTCAAACGATTCACCGAGGAGAAGTTGTTCGTGGTGGCGGCTTTGCAGGAGAAATGGGTCTTTTCCCCGTTTTGAAAGCGCAATCATCTTTAAAACGACTAGAAAAGGTAGCAGCTGGTCCTGCATTACAGCAAGCAGCTGCAAAGACATGGGATCTTCCGACGATTCATCCGAAAGATGTGTTTGAAAAATATGCTGATGGTGATGAAGACGCGGTTCAATTAATAGATGAAGTAGCAGAAGGGATTGCACATGGGTTATATGCCATTATCTGTTTAGTCGATCCACATAAAATTGTTGTTGGCGGTGGGGTCTTTAATCATCAGCCAATATTACTGGAGTTGGTGAAGAAATCACTTGAAAAATATTTAATTGAAGAGCAAATGGATGTATTAAATCGCTTTTCATTAAGTGTTTTAAAAGGTGATGCAGGCGTTGTAGGTGCCGGATTACAGGCGAAAAAGCATATCGAAACAGTTATTCGTTAATTAAACAAAATTGGGGTGGGAAAATGGAGAAAGTAAGAATTGGTGTTATTGGTGCTGGATTACGCGGTAGTTTAGCGAAATATTGGCATGAACATGAGCAATCTGAACTCGTTGCATTAGCAGATATTTCAGTAGAAAGGCAAGATCGTTTTAAGAAATTAATCGATAATGATGATTTAGAGGTTACAGAAGATTATCGTGATTTATTAAAACGAGATGATATTGATGCAATTGCGGTTTTATCGCCAGACTATTTACATGAAGAACATGTCATTGCGGCATTACAAGCAGGGAAACATGTATACGCAGAGAAGCCATTAGCGATCACAACTGAAGGATGCGATCGCATTATTGAAGCATGGCAAAAGTCTGGAAAGCATTTAATGGTTGGCTTCAATATGCGTTATATGAGCATGTATCAAACGATGAAAGAAATTATTGATTCAGGTGTCATTGGTGATATTAAAGCTGTCTGGGTTCGACATTTTGTTGGATTTGGCGGCTATTTCTACTATCACGATTGGCATGGCAATTCAAAAAATACGACATCATTGCTATTACAAAAAGGTTCTCATGATTTAGACGTTATTCATTGGTTAACAGGAAAATATACGAAAAAAGTTTCTGCGTTTGGAAGTTTAGATTATTATGGCGGGGATATGCCAAATGATTTAACTTGTCCAACATGTGATTTAAAAAATACGTGTCCAGAATATGTGGAGCACACATTTACTGAATGTGCGTTTCGTGAAGAAATCGACGTAGAAGACAACAATATGCTCATTATGGAATTAGAAGGTGGCATTAAAGCCTCTTATTTACAATGTCATTTTACACCAGATTATGAACGAAATTATACGTTTATTGGTACGGAAGGTCGTTTAGAAAATGACGATGTCAATGGCAAAGTGTATGTGAAAACACGCAAAACAAATACGTGGAGAGAATTAAGTGACATTACGTATGATATGAAACCAGAACAAGGTGGGCATGGTGGCGCAGATCCTAAGATTACGCAAGATTTCATTAATTTAATCTTACACAACAAACAACCTTTATCTTCTCCAATTGATGGACGAATGAGTGTTGCAGTTGGTTGTGCAGCGACCGAATCATTACGTTCAGGTGGTAAAGTCATGACAATTCCAGAACAACCGGCAATTATTAGCAAGTAACAAAGAAGAACGAAGGGAGGAACGCGGTGTATGACAAAGGTAAATGAGACGGTTGATGTCGCAACTGTTAATCGACCGCGAAAGAAGAAAAGTGCATTTGCGGCGTGGAAGAAATCTGTCGTACAAAATTGGGAGCTTTATGTACTGATATCGCCCGTTATTTTGTACTTTGTAATCTTTCACTACGTACCGTTATACGGGCTGCAAATAGCATTTAAAGATTTTGTTGCATCAAAAGGGATTACAGGTAGCCCCTGGGTAGGATTTAAACATTTTGAGCGATTTTTTGATAGTTACTATTTTTGGAGATTAATTAAAAATACGATTGGAATTGGTGTATTTACACTTCTTGTATCATTCCCAGTACCAATTATTTTAGCGCTATGTTTGAATGAAGTAAAAAGTTTACGCTATAAGAAATTTGTGCAAACAGTCATTTATGCACCTCATTTCCTCTCTACAGTTGTAGTTGTCGGAATGTTGTTATTATTTGTTAAGCCTGATGGATTAATTAACCAAATTTTAGTGTTAGTCGGTGGAACCCCGATAGATTTCATAACAGAGCCACAATATTTTAAGAGTTTATATGTGTTTTCTGATGTGTGGCAAACAATGGGATGGAGCTCGATTATTTATATCGCAGCGTTGTCAGCGGTAGATCCCGCCCAACATGAGGCGGCGATGTTAGACGGTGCGTCGCGATTCCAAAGGGTAATCCACGTCAATATTCCAGCGATATTACCAACGATTATTATTATGTTCATTTTAAATGCTGGATCGGTTATGGCGGTTGGATTTGAGAAAGTATTTTTAATGCAAAACTCACTGAATATGTCAACATCTGATGTTATTTCAACCTTCGTTTATCGAAGTGGTATTTTGGAAGCGCAATATAGCTTCTCTGCTGCAGTTGGTTTATTTAACTCGATTATTAACTTAATCATGTTATTAATGGTTAACCGCATTGCAAGAAAAGTCAGTGAAACAAGCTTATGGTAAGGGGTGTGTGAATTGAGAGAAACAAAAGCGGATCGTCTATTTACAATATTAAACTATGTCTTTTTATCAATCGTCGCACTATTGGTCCTTTATCCATTGCTATTCGTTGTCAGTGCATCGTTTAGTAATCCGCAATATGTTATTTCGGGTGAAATGTGGTTATGGCCAAAAGAGTTTACAGTAGATGCGTATGAAAAAGTATTTAAAAATAAAGAGATTATTAATGGGTTCATTAATACTGTGAAATATACAGTTGCCGGTACTGCGTTAAACGTTGTAATGACCATATTGGCGGCGTACCCATTATCAAGAAAAGACTTTAAAGGTCGTGGTTTTTTCATGGCATTTATCGTCTTCACCATGTTCTTTAGTGGTGGATTAATTCCGACGTATTTATTAATCCGAGACTTAGGCATGTTAAATACGTTTTGGGTCATGATTATTCCAAATGCTGTTGCTGTGTGGAACATCATTATTATGCGAACGTTTTTCCAAGGGATTCCAACAGAATTGGAAGAGTCAGCTAAAATCGATGGAAGTGGAAATTTTAGAATTTTATGGAGCATTGTTTTACCACTTTCATTCCCAGTAATTGCTGTAATGGTACTATTTTATTCGGTAGGTCATTGGAATTCATACTTCCAAGCTTTAATTTATTTGCAAGATGAAAAACGTTTCCCATTGCAATTAATATTAAGACAAATATTAATTCAAGGGCAGGCGGATGACATGGTAAAAGGAACTTCAGAAAGTTTCTTACAACAACAACTAAGTGTTGAGGGGTTAAAGTATGCAGTGCTCATTGTTGCGAACTTACCGATGTTAATGCTGTATCCATTCTTGCAAAAGTACTTTGTCAAAGGCGTTATGATTGGCTCATTAAAAGGATAATAGGGGGAGAAAACATGAAGAAAAGTAAAATCGCTAGTTTAGCAGCAGGGGTTTTATTGTCAGCAGGAATTTTGGGAGCATGTGGCGGTGGTGAAGGCGACGCGGAAGTGAAGCAAGGAGATTTGGATAATTTAAATAAAACAGGCATGCCTATTGTAAAAGAGAAACTTGAAGTAGACGGTTTCGCAGCGAAGTTTTTCTCATCACAAGACTGGAATAATTTAATGTTATGGGATGAGTATTCGAAGATGACAAACATCGACGTTGATTGGGAAACCATTCAAACGGAAGGATTAGTAGAAAAACGAAACTTACTGATTACGGGTGGGAACTATCCTGAAGTATTCTTTGCTTCTGCATTTTCAAAAACAGACTTAATTAAATATGGAGAACAAGGAATCTTCCTTCCATTAGATGATTATATCGATGAATATGCGCCAAACTTCAAGAAAATTTTAGAAGACTATCCATCTGTTAAACAAGGCGTTACGATGGCGGATGGGAAAATTTATGGTTTTCCAACGATTTATGACCCAGAGTTCGAAGGGTTAAGAGGCGGAATGCCATGGATCAATGAAGAGTGGTTAAAGAAATTAGATTTAAAACAACCTGAAACATTAGATGAGTTCTATGACACATTAAAAGCATTTAAAGAAAACGATCCAAACGGGAATGGGAAAGACGATGAAAAAGGATGGGGTTCAAGTTATGGAATTGACCCAGTCATTAATACATTAAGAGGATCATTCGGTTTAAATAAGCAAGGTACAATGAATATTAACTTACAGTTTAAAGATGGAACAGAAGAGTTAGAATTTGTGCCTGCGACAGATGGCTATAAA
>DATGUZ010000071.1:0-84015 GCA_035300865.1 Sporosarcina sp. | reverse complement strand
CAATCTGAGAAGCTAGAAGAATCGCTATCGCATTTTGGGGTGCAAGCAACTGTCATTGAAGCCGTCCAGGGACCAACAGTGACAAGTTTTGAATTAACAGTTGGTCAAGGGACTAAAGTGAGTCGAGTACGAAACTTAACAGATGACTTAAAACTAGCATTAGCTGCAAGAGATATTCGAATTCAAGCACCAATTCCTGGGAAAAGTTCTATTGGGATTGAAATTCCGAATAAAACAGCTCGTCCCGTGCGTATATCAGAAGTAATTCAGTCGACTTCTTTCCAGCAATCTACATCACCAATGGAAGCTGTGTTAGGGCTTGGATTAACAGGCGAGCCTGTAACTCTTGATTTACGAAAAATGCCGCATGGATTGATTGCAGGGGCAACGGGTTCAGGAAAATCCGTTTGTATCAACTCGATTTTAGTGAGCTTATTATATAAAGCTTCGCCTGTTGATGTGAAAATGATGTTAATTGATCCGAAAATGGTTGAGTTGGCACCGTATAATGGTATTCCACATTTAATTAGCCCTGTTATAACTGATGTAAAAGCGGCAACGGCTGCATTGAAATGGGCAGTACAGGAAATGGAAAGAAGATATGAACTACTTGCGCATGCAGGTGTTCGAAATATTGAAGCATTTAATAAACAAGCAGACGAACATAGACAATTTGCACAAAAAATGCCATACTTATTAATTGTAATTGATGAATTAGCTGATTTAATGATGATGGCACCGGCAGACGTGGAGATTTCCATTAGCCGTATTGCGCAAAAAGCTCGTGCTTGTGGAATACATTTAATTATTGCTACACAAAGACCTTCTGTTGATGTCATTACGGGGATTATTAAAGCCAATATTCCAACGAGAATTGCCTTTTCAGTATCTTCTCAAGTCGATTCTCGCACAATGATTGATACAAATGGTGCTGAAAGATTATTAGGAAAAGGGGATATGCTATACATCGGTAACGGAGAATCGACAGCTGTACGTTTACAAGGGACATTCGTGACAGATGACGAGATAGACCGTATTATTGAGCATGTTCAAAATGAAGCTTCACCGAACTATTTATTTGGGCAAGATGAGTTATTAAAAAGTGCAGTAGAAGAAGATGAAGATCCATTGTTTTTAGCAGCTTGTGAATTTATTTATGCACAAGATAGTGCTTCAACATCAATGTTACAACGAAACTTTAGTATCGGTTATAATCGTGCCGCGAAACTAATGGATCGATTAGAAGATCTAGGCTTTATTTCACCACAACAAGGAAGTAAGGCGAGAGATGTTTATTTAACTGCGCAAGATTTAAGTGAATTAAAAGAAACGGTATTGTAAACGATTAATGTAAACAATATACGAAATTGGAAATAGATGAAGAGTAGGGATGCCAAAAAGGTCCCAGGAGGTTACTATATGACATTGTTTCATTTTACTGGAATAAAAGGTTCTGGGATGAGTTCGCTCGCTCAGATTTTACATGACGCAAAACATCAAGTACAAGGATCAGATGTAGAGAAATATTTCTTTACAGAAGAACCATTACGTGAACGTGGCATTACAATTTTGCCTTTTGATGAAAAGAATATAAAAGACGGGATGACAGTTATCGCAGGAAATGCATTTCCAGACGATCATCCTGAATTAGTAAAAGCACGTGCATTAGGTGTAGAAGTTGTTCGTTATCATGAATTTTTAGGCCGTTACATGGGGCAGTTTACATCTGTTGCCGTAACAGGCTCACATGGGAAAACATCGACGACTGGCTTGCTGTCACATGTGATTGAAGGATATGCACCTACGTCTTACTTAATCGGAGATGGTACGGGTAGAGGAATTGAAGAGGGGCAATATTTTGCCTTTGAAGCATGCGAATATAAGCGTCATTTTTTAGCGTACTCACCAGATTATGCAATTATAACGAATATTGATTTTGATCATCCAGATTATTTTAAAGATCTAGATGATGTGCTACATGCATTCGGTGAAATGGCACTACAAGTGAAGAAAGCATTAATTGCATGTGGGGATGACCGCCATTTACAAGCGATTCAAGCAAATGTCCCAGTCGTCTATTACGGTTTTGAGGAATCGAATGATTTTGCTGCGAAAAATATTCAAAAAGATGCGTCTGGCTCAACATTTGATGTATTTGTTCGCAATGAATTCTATCATACTTTCCATATTCCACAAGCTGGTGACCATGCGATTTTAAATGCAGTTGGTGTAATTGCACTATGCCATTATGAAGGGATTCCCGCATCATTAATCCAAGAACGCTTATCGACGTTCAATGGTGTAAAGCGCCGTTTTTCAGTGGAAGAAATAGGTCCACGAGTGTTAGTAGATGACTATGCACATCACCCAACAGAAATTAAAGCAACGATTCAGTCCGCAAAACAAAAATATCCGGAAAAAGAGGTTGTAGCTATTTTTCAACCACATACTTTTACGAGAACTGCTGCATTATTAGATGAATTTGCTGAAACACTTTCTGAGGCAGATCAAGTTTATTTATGTGATATTTTTGGGTCGGCACGCGAAAAAGAAGGAAACTTAACAATTGATGATATGATTCAGCGCGTTGAAAATGCTGAATACTTATCATTAGAACATGTTGATGTATTAATGAAACATACAGATGCCATCTTTTTATTTATGGGTGCAGGAGATATTCAAAAATATTTAAAAGCTTTTAAAGAACAAATACATGCTTAACACTATCGAACATACGATAAGTTTATAAACTTATCGTATGTTTTTTCGGATTTAAGAAGGATTTTTATTATAAAAGTCGAAATGAGTACTAATACCATGTTTTAAAATGATAAAATGGGGTAAAGTAAGTTATGGAAAAATAATAATAGTGATTATAGTGAAACGGGGAGATTGAATATGTCAGAAAACACACCGAACTACGTACCAGAAAAGCAAGAAAATCGTGGTGAAACAATTTATTTACCAAGTCAATATGAACATAAAGGATACACAGATACTTTTTATGAAGAAAAAGAAGAATCTGGTGTTGGGAGCTTCTTATTAGGAGCGATTGTAGGAGGAGTAGTTGGTGCTGCAACAGCATTATTCCTAGCACCAAAAACTGGAAAAGAAATGCGCGATGAATTTTCATCACAAGCATCACAGTTTAAAGAAAAAAGTATCGAGTTATCTTCAATCGCGAAGGATAAAGCAACTGAGTATGGAAATGTTGCAAAAGATAAAGCAGTAGAATTTGCAGATGTTGCCAAAGAAAAAACAGAAGAAGTAACAAAAACAATTCAAACACAATCAAGTCAAGTCGTGGATAAAGTAAAGTCTGTAGCAAGTGATGGGAAAGAGTCATTTGATGAAGGGCTAGAATTTGCTCAAGAGAAAGAAAGCGAATTTATCGATGTTGCCAAAGAAAAATTAGAAGAAGTAGAAGAGGAAACAACTCAAGCTGTAGAAGCACTAAAAGAAGCAGTTGAAGAAGCGACAGAAGAAACAGAAGAAAAATAAATCGATATAAGACTAGTAAAAAAAGATGCATTCTATACGGAGATGCATCTTTTTTGTATTAACGATCAATTAGGTTGTCTGGAATGGAAAGCATCACTCAGAACGAAAGACAACCGGTGTTAACGTTTTGTTGATGGTAGTATTGTATGTTAATTCATTATGTCCCAATTTTATTCTTTTATAAGAATTAGTTTATCCGGACAACATATTTACATGATTATAGAAGTCATGTTGGAAACTGGAAAACCTTTCGCTAACCATTGATATATCAATGATTTTAGAATGATGACATATTCTTAATTGACGTAAAATTACCAACATTTTCGTAAATCCATAAAATTACACGTGACATTTGAATACAAGTTGCTTATAATAGGTCTATTATTAAAAATGCTCCTCGTATTTATTCAGTTTATTTCAAAGAGAAAGAGGAAGCAGAAGGGGGAAGGACATATATGGAACATCTTAATTTAGAGGACCTTAGAAAAAAGGTTGATGGATTGAACACAAAGATTTTGGATCTGATTAACGAACGGACTCAACTCGTACAAGAAATCGGTAAAGTGAAAGAAAAGCAAGGTGTGAATCGATATGACCCAATCCGAGAGCGTGAGATGCTTAACTTCTTAAAGGAATACAATGAAGGACCATTACCAAATGGGATTATGGAGCATATATTTAAAGGGATTTTCATGTCTGCATTGGAAATTCAAGAAGACGAACAGCGTAATGCATTGCTTGTTTCTAGAAAACGTAAAGCAGAAGATACAATTGTTAATGTGAATGGGCAAGCAATTGGAAACGGCAGTCCATCGTTTATTTTTGGACCATGTGCAGTTGAATCATATGAGCAAGTATTAACTGTTGCAAAAGATTTACAAGCAAAAGGTCAAAAACTCATCCGTGGTGGTGCTTACAAGCCAAGAACGTCACCGTACGACTTCCAAGGGCTTGGATTAGAAGGACTTCAAATTTTGCGTAAAGCAGCTGATGAAACAGGACTTGCAGTTGTAAGTGAAATTGTTACGCCTGCACATTTAGAGGAAGCATTAGACTACATAGATGTTATTCAAATTGGTGCACGAAATATGCATAACTTCGAATTACTAAAAGAAGCCGGCTCAGTGAATAAACCAGTATTATTAAAACGTGGTTTAGCGGCGACACTGGATGAGTTTATCAACGCAGCAGAATACATCATTTCACAAGGGAATGACCAAATTATTTTATGTGAACGTGGTATTCGCACGTACGAGAAAGCAACAAGAAATACACTTGATATTTCAGCTGTTCCAATTTTAAAACAAGAAACACATTTACCAGTATTTGTAGATGTAACTCATTCAACTGGAAGAAGAGATATCCTCCTTCCAACAGCAAAAGCTGCATTAGCAGTAGGGGCAGATGGTGTAATGGCTGAAGTGCACCCAGATCCAGCAGTTGCATTATCAGACTCAGCGCAACAAATGGATTTAGACCAATTTGCAGCATTTTATGATGCATTAAATGAATACTTAACGAAAAATGCTTAAATAGTAAAAGCTGAACGATTTCATTCGTTCGGCTTTTTGTTTTTAAAATGACATTTTCGGGAATTAACATATAAAGTCTTGTATGAATTATGACGACACATAAAATATTCAAAGAAAACTACGTAATTTATGTGGAAACAAAAAGGAAACTGTGCTTTAATGACTAATAAGGCGTGCTATTAGGGTAAAATAATAAATAATTATACAAAATGATGAAGACACACTTTATACGTTTGAAACGAAGACGAAGGAGAGATGTTCATGGCAGTTACAATATATGATGTTGCGCGAGATGCAAATGTTTCGATGGCAACGGTTTCACGTGTCGTTAATGGCAATCAAAACGTTAAACCGTCAACGAGACGAAAAGTATTGGAAAGCATTGAGCGATTAGGCTATCGTCCAAATGCAGTCGCAAGAGGACTTGCAAGTAAAAAGACGACAACGATCGGAGTCATTGTTCCAGATATATCTACAAGTTTCTATGGAGAATTATCACGTGGAATTGCAGATATCGCAACAATGTATGAATATAATATTATTTTGTCAAATTCAGATGAGCGTCCGGAGAGAGAATTAGAGTTACTTGTTGACCATTTAGGCAAACAAGTCGATGGTGTTATTTTTATGAGTGATTCCATTTCTGAAGAAGTACGCGAAGAAATGTCCAGATCCCCTGTTCCAATCGTACTAGCGGGAACGATTGATTCTGAAGAACAGTTTGCTTCTGTTAATATTGACTACGAGCAAGCAGCTTATGATTCAGTGACGAAATTGATTGAAAACGGACATAAAGATATTGTTTTCATTACGGGTCCCTTAACGCGTGATATTAACCGATTGCATAAACAGGCTGGTTATGAGCGTGCATTAAAGGATGCTGGAATTGTGGTAAATGAAGACTTTATCGTTGAAATTACAGATACGTATGATGATGCATATGAAAGTTGGAAAGCAATTGAACAATTTGAACAACAGCCCACTGCGTTTTTTGCGGTAAACAGTTCACTTGCGGTCGGTGTATTAAATGGAATTCGTGATGCGGGATATGTTGTGCCCGATGATTATGAAATCATTTGCTACGAGCATTCTAATTTAACACGTATTGTTCGACCACAGCTTACGTCTGTCGTTGTCCCACTATATGATATTGGTGCTGTTGCGATGCGCCTATTAACAAAATTGATGGGGGAAGAAGCAGTAGAGAACCAAAACATATTACTACCATACCGTATCGAAGATCGTGATTCATTGAAATAAAAAGTTAGTTTGCACTGTTGAATATGACCAAATATTGAATCCCTTCTTGTCATTTGAAAATGACAAGAAGGGATTTTATCATTGAGATTATTGTTTTTCGAGTGTGTATAAAGCTTGCTGTAGCATATTGGCATTTTTCTCTTCAATTTCTTTTTTACGTGGAATTACATCATAAAGCGGTGAAGGATCTTCCCAAGTTGGAATGAGCTTCACTGGGGATTCGGTCTGCCACTTATCCAACCAATTTTGTGGTAATGGTCCTGTTGGCTGTTGTTGTTCACTCATTTCAATCCATAAATGCGCCCAAGCACGGGGAACCACTCGCCAAATATCGTAGCCACCACCACCGACAGCGATCCATCTTCCGTTACAATATTCATTTGCCAATTGACGCGCTAACTTAGGAATTTCTTTGTAAATATTCATCGTGCCATATAAATGAGTTAACGGATCTAAGTAATGTGCATCCGCACCATTTTGCGTTAAAATGACATCCGGTTTAAAATGTTCTATGACTTTACGTAAAGCAGTTTCATAAATATATAAAAAGGATTCATCTTCGGTAAAAGCGTCTACCGGAAAATTAAATGCAGTTCCATAGCCGGGACCATTCCCTCTTTCAGTAATGTTTCCTGTTCCTGGAAATAAATAGCGTCCAGTTTCATGAATAGAGAATGTGCATACATTTGGATCATCGTAAAAAGCCCATTGGACGCCATCCCCATGATGTGCATCTGTATCCACATATAGCACGCGAGCGTCATATTTCTTCTGCATATAACGAATCGCGACAGAACTATCGTTATAAACACAAAAGCCTGAGGCGCGACCTTTAAAGCCGTGATGGAGACCACCGCCTAAATTGAGTGCATGCTTTGCGTGACCTTCCATAACTAAATCAACAGCAGTCAAGGTGCCACCAACAAGCATTGCACTGGCTTCATGCATGTTCGGAAAAATAGGAGTATCTTCTGTACCAATTCCATAAACTTCTCCCTCAGCAGTTGTTAACTCACCTTTACTCGCTTTTTTTACTGTATGAACAAATTTTTCTTCATGAATTAATAATATTTCTTCATCTGTCGCGATACGTGGTGCAACAATTTGTTCATCTGATATAGCATTAATTTCTTTCAATAAATCTAACGTCAATGTAATCCGTTTCTGATTGAAAGGGTGCTCTTTTGAAAAAGAATAGGTTAACTGGTCATTCGAATAAACGAAACGCGCTTCCTTTGTCATACATCAATACCTGGAACATTTGGCCACAGTACTTCGAAGCCAGCAGTTCGTAATCCTTCGATAATCTTTAAAGGATTCATCGTTTTAAATCGAATGACCAATATTTTCGAATGTTCATCTTTTTTATCAGGATAGACAAGCACGCTTAATACATTTGTTTGATGTTCATGAAATACTTTTGACACTTCAAATAAAATGCCAGGAACGTTAGGAACACGGACTTCAATTTGTGAGCCAGGTTGATTAGCACCTGTTAATTCAATATATTTATAGAGTAAATCTGTCTCTGTAATGATCCCAACAAGTTGATCGTTTGACATGACAGGGAGGCAACCAATTTGTTGTTCGTAAAAAATGACTGCTGACTCCTCAACGAAATCCATTGGGTGCGCTGTAACTGGGTTCTTCGTCATAATTCCTTTTAATGGACTCTTATAGACTTCTTCAAATTGTCCTTTAATTAATTTAGAAGGGATAGCCTCTTTCAAATCACGATCAGTTACAATCCCTACAAGTTGCTTTTGTTCGTTCAAAATAGGAATATGTCGAATTTTTTTGTCGCGCATCAGATCATGTGCGTCTTTAACTGTGTTCGTTTCATATAATGTTTCAATTTGTCGTATCATAATTTCTTCGATTAGCATAAAAACACCTTCTTTTATTTAAAATGAATATAATGAAGCGCTTACATTTCATGCGAGAATTGGCGGATGAGCATGTTTCATACCGCACGTTTCAAATTAATACATAAATCGATTTTTAAAGCGCAAGTTATCAAATCGTTGGACGGATTCTTGGTCGACTCGACTTCCGATTCTTGCCATCAGACAGTTGGCAGGATGTGAAGAAATTTCTGGGTCATCTGTTGCAAAGTATTCTAAGCCGCCTGCTTGCATCATTTTCTCCATTACTTTTCTATATTCCCAGACGTTTAAGCCAGTACCTTTTAAATCCCAATGCCAATAGTATTCCGTTGTAATGACAATATAATCTTCCATTGCGTCATCCATCATAGATACTTGTAATAACGACTTACCGACACCGCCGCCTCGAAATTTAGGAATTACCTCGATTGCACCAAGTTCAATTAAATTCTCGATATTCCCTTCTGACCATCTTTCTAATGGATCTGGATAAACGTATGTAACATACCCTACAACCATATTTTGTTCTCGTACAATGATGATACGTCCCTCAGGTAGACCTGCAATGCCAACGAGCGCCTTATGTTGTTGTGCAGCAGGACGTCGGAAGGACACTAAGTCTTCATGAAAATCTAGCTTTTCTAAAGCTTCAGCTGAAATGGGACCTTCAACTATAATATCTCCATTTTTATGTTTAATTTCCATTGCATTATACGTTTTATGATGTTCCACTAAACAACACCTCTTTCGATACCTATAAAGATAGTATACAATAAAACGTTTATTGTTAAATGATTTATAGAAAAATAAAATAAATATTATCAGAATAAATCATTTGTTTTCACAATTCATTCAAATTCATGTAAAATATAAAGATATTAATCATGAAAGGGTGAGTTGTATGGTAAAAACGAAAGCAGAAGTATTACCAGTTATACAAGGGGAGTATAGACTGAAAGATTATGATGAAATGGCTGCTACGTTTCAATGGGAGGATGTAGAAAAAGCATTTACTTGGTCTGAAACAGGAAAGGTTAATATTGCTTATGAAGCGGTCGATAAACATGTGAAAACGTATCGTAAAAATAAAGTAGCATTATACTATAAAGACGATGAGCGAAAAGAGTCTTATACATATGCTGAAATGGCAAAAATGACAAATAAAGCCGCAAATGTATTTCAACAACATGCAAATTTAGAAAAAGGGGATCGTTTGTTTATTTTTATGCCACGTTCACCTGAGCTTTATTTTGCGCTATTAGGCGGATTAAAATTGGGGTTAATTGTTGGTCCATTATTCGAAGCCTTTATGGAAGAAGCAGTATATGATCGTCTTGTCGATAGTGAAGCGAAAGCGATTGTCACAACACCGGCATTACTAGAACGTGTGCCAGTTGATAAGTTACCACATTTAGAGAAAATCTTTTTAGTTGGTGATGGAGTCGAGCAAGATGAACGCTTTATTGATTTTAATCAAGAAATGCAAACAGCTGCTAAAACATTTGAGATTGAATGGATGACACGTGAAGATGCGACATTAATTCACTATACATCCGGGTCAACTGGAAAACCAAAAGGAATTGTGCTTGCACAAGAAGCGATGATTCAACAATATCAAACGACACAATGGGTGCTTGACTTAACAGATGAAGATGTTTATTGGTGTACTGCCGATCCAGGTTGGGTAACTGGTACTGTATATGGCATTTTTGGCCCTTTATTAAATGGTGCGACATCGCTTATTTTAGGGGGTCGATTTTCACCAAAGAATTGGTATGAAGCAATTGAAGAGTTTGGTGTAACTGTATGGTATAGTGCACCAACGGCTTTCAGAATGCTAATGGGGGCAGGAGACGAAGTGAAACAACATGATTTATCTTCGTTAAGACATATTTTATCTGTAGGAGAGCCGTTAAATCCTGAAGTCGTTCGATGGGGAATGGATACCTTTAATTTACGAATTCATGATACGTGGTGGATGACGGAAACGGGTGCCCATATTATTTGTAACTACAATTGCTTGCCAATTAAACTAGGTTCTATGGGAAAAGCTGTTCCTGGAATTGAAGCGGCAATTGTTGACAATCAAGGGAACGTATTACCACCTTATGAGATGGGGAACTTAGCCATTAAAAAAGGTTGGCCTGCAATGATGCGCAAAATTTGGAATCGTGAAGAGTTGTATGATACGTACTTTATTAATGATGAATGGTATGTATCTGGGGATTCAGCTTATATGGATGAAGATGGCTATTTCTGGTTCCAAGGTCGAATTGATGATGTGATTATGACGAGCGGTGAACGTGTGGGTCCATTTGAAGTAGAGAGTAAACTGTTAGAACACGAAGCAATTGTTGAAGCAGGCGTCATTGGAAAACCAGATCCTGTACGAGGTGAAATTATTAAAGCGTTCGTTGCGTTACATGAAGGATTTGAACCAAGTGAAGCACTCAAAGAAGATATTCGCCAGTTTATCAAAAAAGGATTAGCCGCTCACGCAGCACCTCGAGAAATTGAATTTAAAGACAAATTACCAAAAACAAGAAGTGGTAAAATTATGCGTCGTGTCTTAAAAGCATGGGAATTAGATTTACCGACAGGAGATTTATCAACAATTGAAGATGAGTAATATCATCACGAAATAAGAAATGACCTATTAAAAGCGAATTCTGTTTTCATTTGCAATCCATTAGAAAAGCACCTTTGTCGCTATATAAGCGGCAAAGGTGCTTTTTGGGGGAGGATCATTTCACGTATTGCTTAGTCATCCTCTTTTTTCTTTTGTTCTTCTTTTTCCTTCTGCTCTTCCTTTTTCTTCAGTTCCTCTTTTTTCTTTTGCTCTTCAGCTTTTTTCTTCTCTTGTTCTTTTTTCTTTTGCTCTTTTTCTTTCTCTTGTTGCTTTTGTTCTTTTTCCTTCTGTTCTTTCGCTTTTTTATCGTCTTTTTTCGTATCTTTCTCTTTTTCTTTTTCGCTGTCTTTGTCTTTTTTCTTATCCTTCTCTTTTGCTTCTTTGTCCTTGTCTTTCTTTGGATCTTTCTCTTTTTTCGCTTTGTCAAACTTCACTTTATTTGAGTTACCTGATTGTTGACCTGACACACTTACTGCACGAACTGTATAAGTCCCATCGCCAACTTTCATTGAAAGGGCTTGGCCATCTTTGACAGTTTTCACTTTTTTACCATCTTTATATACATAATAACCAATGACATTTGCAGAAGATGAAGGACTCCAACTTAATACATTGTCTTTTAAAGAAGCTTTAACAGCTGATGGTTTACCTTTACTAATGCTAGATGTTTTACCAGCTACAATATTTTTGGCAAACGGAGAATTCTCAGGGAATAGTTTTGAACCATCTCCACCCCAAGGTCCTAACATTTTCTTCACATATGCTTTTGTTACGCCTACGCTACCTTTTACGACGAATTCAGAAGGTGTATCTTCAGATGCAGCTACTTTTTTACCGTTCGCGTAAACATATGATGATGAAACGATACTATCATCAGGTTTAGAAGGAACAAAGGCTTTTGAATTAAACAAATCAGTTTTTACGAGCCCTGCACTAGAACATGCTTTTGAAGGTGCCATTCCAGAAATACCACAGAAAGATCGGTCAACAACACCGCTAGGACGTTGGAAGCGATCACCTGCTTTAATAATATCTGGTGAAGACGCATTCGCCGCATTCATTAATTGAGCAAACAATAAGTTGACACGATTACTTGGCGGGAGGTAAGAACCCCGAATACTAGGTGGGTAAAGCCCTTTCGTATTGTCTTTATAACCGAGCCAAACACCTAAGGAAACATTTGGATTGTAACCAACTAACCAAGCATCTACATAATCATTTGTTGTCCCCGTTTTAGCTGCTAAATCTATGCCGAAATTCAAGTTTTGCTTCATGATTTTTGCAGTACCTTGTGTCGTTACGTCGCGCATCATATCAGAAATCATATAAGATGTTTCTGGACTAAAGACGTCTACTGGTTCAACTTTATGTTCAAATATAATATTGCCATCCATATCTTCGATTTTATCAATCATATAGGATTCGATAAACTGTCCGCCATTAGCGAAAGTAGAGAATGCATTAGTGTTTTCCTCAACACTTGTCCCATTTCTCATCGCACCGATGGATAATGAATAGTTATGGTGTTCATCCTCATCCACTTTTGTAAAGCCCATTTTATCTAAATACTGTGCAGGATCGCGATCGATAATGTTTCGATATAGACGAGCTGTTGCTAAGTTTTGAGATGTTGCCAATGCTTGTCTTGCTGGGATGACCCCTAGTTCTTGTCCCGCTTGGAAGTTATTTAAATTCCAAGGTGGATTAATATTAAACTTAATATCAACTACAGGACTACCTGCACCAATTTCACCGTATTCGATGGCTGGAGCATATACAAGTAATGGTTTCATCGTTGACCCATTCGCTCGATATGCTTGAGTTGCATGGTTAACATTGGAAAGACTAAAATCTCGTCCACCGACGAAAGATAATATTTTCCCAGTTTTATTTTCAATCATAATACTACCAACTTGAACAGGAGACTTAACTTCGACATCTTTTCCTGTCTCTTTATCTTTCACCGTTTCCGTATACGTATATCCATAATGCTGGAAGTTCTCAGCTGCTTTATTCATTGAATCAAATAACTCTTTATCAATTGTAGAGTGAATACGGTACCCGTTTGTACTCATTGCCCGACGAGCCATAATCGCATATTTTTCACGTAATTTTGACTCGTTATCAATACGATCTGGATCAATTCCGTCTTCCTCAGCGAGAATTTTCGTTAAAATATCCACTGTACGTTCTTGAATTTCTTGCGTTAAATATGGGTAACGCTCATTTGCGCGTTGTTCAGGTTTACGGAAATCCTTTGTAATATCATATTTAATTGCTTTTTTATATTCTTTTTCTGTAATGTATCCTGTTTCTTTCATTCTTGATAAAACAGTTTTCATCCGTTTAATACCGGGTTCTAAATTCTCTTTTTCTTTCACACCGCCTCTTTGATTATAAAAGGGGGTGTAAGCGAAAGGGGATTGTGGGATCCCGGCAATATAAGCAGCTTGTGGCAATGTTAAATCTTTCGGTTTTACATTGAAAATCCCTTCAGCCGCAGCATAAATCCCTGCGATATTATCTCCATTTGCATTTCGACCATATGGGATGACGTTTAAATATGCTTCTAAAATTTCGTCTTTTTCCATAAAGTGTTCTAAGCGAAGGGCAAGCAATAATTCTTTTGCTTTACGTTCATAAGAAACTTCATTTGTTAAGATTTGAAGTTTGATTAATTGTTGCGTTAATGTTGAACCGCCCGTTTGACTCGCTGAGTTCGTCACATCTTGGAGAATCCCACGAAGCACTGCTTTTGGAACAATCCCAGGATGCGTTTCAAAATATTCATCTTCCGTTGCAAAAACAGCATCAATGACATGTTGGGACACATCTTCTAATTCGATATGTTTTCGTTCAATGTCAGCATTTACTTTTCCTAAATAAACATTGTCAGCAAGATAAATTTCAGATGTTTCTTCATATGTTAATATATCATTTCGCATTTCCTCTTTAGAACGCAATGGTTCTTTGGAAACTAAAGAAGCGAAATAACCAGCTCCAACAGAAGACGCAAAGACAAATAAAGCTAATCCAAAAATGAAACATAAAATGAGCAAATTCCAAAAGACACTTCCGGTAATTCGAAGTTTGCGTGCCCAACTTTTCTCATGGATTTCTTGTTCTTTTTGATCTATTTGTTGTAGCTTTTGTTTTAGTTTTTCAAACAAAAAAGTCAACCTCCTTGAATAGTTTCCATTATAGCATAAATCGACAAAATTGAAGATAAAAACGTTGACATATATTTTAAAATCGTTAAGATGGAATTATATAATATTTTACACGTAGAAGAGGCCGAAGTAGAGGTGATAGATCCGTTTAGAGAGGCAACGGTTGGTGAAAGTTGCTCGGTATATCATATTCGAATTACAGCTTTGGAGTGTAACGTGCTCACTGCGTTAAAGCAATTTGAGTGGAGATTTTTCTCAAGCCGGGTGGTACCGCGTTATAATAGATTATGACGTCCCTGCATGATTTTTATTAATCGTGTAGGGGCTTTTTTATGCTTTGAAACGATTAATGAAAAATGGGTAATTTAACGAGGAGGAATTGTAATGACAAGTACATTAATGGCAGATTTACAATGGAGAGGTTTGCTATACCAACAAACAGATGAAGAAGGATTAGCGAAATTAGTAGAAGGAGATAAAATCTCATTATATTGTGGAGTAGATCCGACAGCAGATAGTATGCATATTGGGCATATTGTGCCTTTACTCACATTACGCCGTTTCCAACAACACGGACATCAACCTGTTTTATTAGTTGGTGGGGCAACAGGAATGATTGGTGACCCTTCAGGGCGTTCTGAAGAGAGGCAATTACAAACGGTTGAACAAGTAGAACAAAACGTACAAGGAATTAAAAAGCAATTAGAGCGCATTTTTGATTTTGATACAGAAAATGGCGCAAAGATGGTGAATAATAAAGATTGGATTAGTGGACTGACACTCATTGAATTTTTACGTGACTATGGTAAAAACATCGGTGTGAATTACATGCTAGCGAAAGATAATGTATCATCACGTCTTGAAGAAGGGATTTCTTTCACTGAGTTCTCTTATATGTTAATTCAAGCGATTGACTTTAACCATTTATATGCGAATCATAATGTTCGTGTACAAATTGGTGGTTCAGATCAATGGGGAAATATTACGACAGGACTAGAAATGATTCGTAAAGTTCAACAAGATGATGAAGCTAAAGCTTATGGATTTACAATTCCACTTGTCACAAAAGCAGATGGAACAAAATTTGGTAAAACAGCAGGTGGGGCAGTTTGGTTAGATGCGGAAAAAACATCTCCATACGAGTTTTACCAATTCTGGTTAAATACAGCAGATGCGGACGTAGTGAAATATTTAAAAATCTTTACATTTTTATCTCGTGAAGAAATTGAAGCATTAGAAGTTGCTGTTCAAGAAGAACCACATTTACGTAAAGCGCAAAAAACATTAGCGGAAGAAATGACGAAACTTATTCATGGTGAAGAAGCATTAGAACAAGCCATTCGTATTTCAGAAGCTTTATTCAGTGGCGATTTAAAAGCATTGTCAGTTGATGAAATGCGCGATGCATTTAAGGATGTTCCATCAGCAGAAATGCCAAAAGAAGATAAAAATATCGTTGATTTCATTGTTGAAGCTGGCGTAACAACATCAAAGCGTCAAGGTCGTGAAGATGTAACGAACGGTGCTATTTCAATTAATGGTGAGCGTGTTAAAGATACAGCTTACACGATTACAGCAGAAGATCGTTTAGAGGATCAATTTACAATTGTTCGCCGCGGTCGTAAAAAATATACCATGGTACAATTTGTTTAATTTCAATAACATCAAAAGGGCGCATGCATCAAGCAGCGCCTTTTTTGATTATATTTTATAGGTTAATTGTATTTAACATGTAATCAACAGAAACCCTTTTAATATATTATTTCAAATTAGCTTAAAATAGCCCTCTGAAAACCTTATAGAATAGGGTTTTCAGGGGGTTCATGACTGACGTTTGGATAACGAAATGATTAAAGAGAGAAAGGGTTGAGCGTGACATTTATAAGTATCAATTTTAATAATGACAATAGTTATAACGGTGATTATACAAGAGTAAAGTTGCAGTACATTACAAGTGGATTTAAAATCACAAATAACGATCCGATTGAAAGAACAATACGAACAAAACAAAGGCAATACAGATGGTTTAATCGCTGAATAATGCTAAACTAAGAGAATAGAATGAGGTGCTATTATGAACGGAAAAAAGGTTGCTTTAATATTCATTTTATTCTCTTTAACAATACTTTCTTCATGTGGAAACTTGAAAAACAAGCCGTACGAATGGACGGAATATGAACTTATCGCACATGCTTTAGGCGATATTGATGATGAAACATATACGAATAGCATTGAAGCCTTTGAAGAGAGTTATAATAATGGCCATAGATTATTTGAAGTGGATATATCAATAACGAGCGATAATAAACTTGTTGCTAGACACGGATGGGAAGATGATCTAGGGCAAGGAATCACCAAAGCAGTTAATTACAAAGAATTTATGAATACTCTCTACCATGACAAATATAATCCAGTAGATTTTGAAACAGTACTCAATCTATTAGACGAATATCCTGATATTTATATGGTACTTGATGGTAAGGTTGAATCTCCAAAAGATGTAGAAGTTTTATATGAAGCTATTGGTGAAGAAATTGAGGGAATCAATAAGAATATCCAACATAGATTAATTCCACAAATGTTCTACGAAGAAGATCTAGAAGTAATTAGAAGTTATGGTTTCCATGACTTAGTGTATGTCGTTGGATGAGAAGAATATACTGCAGAATTAATTGCGGAATTCGGTGAGGAAAATGATGTTCGTGTTGTTAGTTTATCTAGAAAGAGAACTACACCAGAGCTTGTTGAAAGGTTAAAAGAGTCAGATATTCTAGTTTATATGTACACGTTAAATGATGAAGATGAAATGCGTGAATATCTAGATATAGGTGTGCAAGGCTTTTTTACAGATTTTGTGACAAGTTTTGATGATATTGAATGAGACGACAGGACGCTGAATAATTATATTATCTTTTTAGCTTATAGTGTGTTATGATTGTTAAATAATCGAATCGGTAATAAATGAATTATTTTTAAATCTTATTCACACTGGCGCAACTTCGGGGTTGCAAGGATGTATGAGTAGGTAGGGCTTACATTGTTTAGGTTTATGAAACCCCGCGGCAGTTTATTTTTATATTCGAAGTATATGACATCTACAAGGTAGGTGTCTTTTTTTATTGGGGATGACGTATGTAATCAATGCTTCATCTTGTTATATCATTGGTTTCCATTCTCTATTGAGAATGTTACCTTTGTAGATTTACCTTTCCAATTGTTAATTGCTTCATTATAAATACTTGTATAGCGAAAAGAAGCAACAGAGGGAGTATACACCACTCTTGTATGTCCACTCCATATCCCCAATAATCTGCTTTTGAAATAATAAGAAAAGCGGTAAAAACAATTGCTAATCCTAGCGTGAAGGGTAATAGAAATCTTTTTAACAAAACCATCATAATAAGAAAACACCTTCCGCCGCTATTGTTTGAATAAAAAGAATTATAAGTTTAATATTATGTTAAAAGTAAAATTTTTAAGTCATAGGGGGCTATGCATTGAACTGGAAAATAGGTGTGATCATTACTTTTATTTTGTTGGCCAGTATTTTGAGCTATGAGTTAACAAAAAAAGATACGTATATTGAAGTGCAAGAACTATCTAGTTTTGATTCTATAAAACCAAATACATTGAAAAGAATTACAAACCAGAAAGACGTAAGACAAATAAAAAAGGAATTTAGAAAATCGAAAAGAATACCTGGTATAGTTGATATGACAGCTCCCGATTATCTTGTAAAAATCAATAAAAAAGAATATTATTTATGGCTCGATCCAGTTTCAAAAGGAGCGGCTATGATGAAGAAGTCTAATACTAACACGGCATATAAACTTTCAGAAGAGAAGGTTTTTAAAATAATAAGTGTTTTGTACACTACTGAACAATAGGACCAATATTTTACGACGGACAGATTTACTACTGTACAGTGCATAATGACAGTACATAGTTTTGCAACGAAAAATACATAAGCGTATACTTACGATTTAATATGAAATCTGTATGAGCATATGTCCAGAAGCCAGTTATCTTGCTTTCCATCCTACGTTAAACAGCTGGTTACAGATGATTGTGTATTTTGACTTTGAAATCTGCGCTATTAATATTGCAAAGTTATGGATAGTGATTTTGTACTTTAAAAACGATAGTTATTCATAGCTAAAAAAGGCTGTTATCCTTAAAGCTAACAGCCTTTTTTTCTAAGGACGTCCATTAAATACACCTGCAAATAAATGCGTTTTAATTCCTTTTATTGCATGTGTTATAAAAAAATAAAACCCTTTGAAACACTGTAATAACAATGTTTCAAAGGGTTTATATGTTGCTTGTTGTACGCTGTTAAAATTAGCGAGAGTAGAACTCAACGATTAATGCTTCGTTAATTTCAGCAGCTAATTCGCTACGCTCTGGTAGGCGAACGAATTGACCTTTTTTCGACTCAGCGTCGAATGTAACGTATTCAGGAACGAAGTTGTTAACTTCTAAAGCTTCGTTTACAACGTCAAGGTTTTGTGATTTCTCACGTAGAGAAATTTCTTGACCTGGTTTCACTTTGTATGATGGAATGTCAAGACGTTTACCATCCACTAAAATGTGGCCGTGGTTAACTAATTGACGAGCAGCACGACGAGTACGTGCAAGACCCATACGGTAAACAACGTTATCTAAACGAGTTTCTAGTAAAATCATGAAGTTTTCACCATGTTTACCTTGCATTTTACCAGCTTGGTTGAATAAAGTTCTGAATTGACGTTCGTTTACACCGTACATATAGCGAAGCTTTTGCTTCTCTTGTAATTGTAAACCGTACTCAGATAATTTTACACGTTGAGTAGGACCGTGTTGTCCTGGTGCGTATGGACGCTTTTCGATTTCTTTACCTGTCCCAGTAAGTGAAATACCTAGACGGCGTGATTTTTTCCATGATGGACCTGTATAACGAGCCATAATTTGACTCCTCCTCTAAATTGGTTTTATTTTGTTGTAAAATAAGACCAGATATGTTCAAACCGATCGATAGTTTATGTTCTTGCAACTTCGCCTCAGCAGCCTTAAGGTTACGCGTTACACCTACTACGAGGAATAAACTAAAACAAATCGGATCACATAACTGCTGCGTATATTTTACACTTTTCTAATGATACCGATTTATATGCAGACAGTCAAGTGGAAAGGGTAGAATCTTTTAATGGAGAATGAAAACATTCCATTCTTTATGAAGAATGTTCTTTATAGTATACTATATATAAGGAATATTTAGTTTTTTAAGGGGATATCACAAATGAAAAAGGGGTGTAATGACTTATGAAACAAGATGAATTAAATGAACAAACTGTGGCAATTCATCATCATTATGATGCGCAACAATTTCACGGAAGTTTAGCGACGCCGTTATTTCAAACATCGACATATGCCTTTGAAACAGCAGAACAAGGGGAAAGACGTTTTCGAGGGGAAGAAGATGGGTATATTTATTCCAGATTGGGGAATCCAACAGTACAAATCTTGCAAGATCGTATAGCGGCACTAGAACAAGGTGAAGCGGCGCTTGCGTTTAGCTCTGGTATGGCTGCTGTCAGTGCAATATTAACGTATTTGACAAAAGCAGGAGACCATATCGTTTGTTCGAGAGGGATTTACGGTTGTACATTTGGTTTATTACAATTAATGGAAGAAAAGTATGAGATTTCACATCATCTCATACGAATGACGACGGAACAAGAGATTGAGCAGGCAATCCAACCAAATACAACATGTATTTATGTTGAGACACCCATTAATCCAACGATGGAATTGGTCAACTTAAAAGCAGTTGTGGCGGTAGCGAAAAGACATAACATCCGAGTTGTTGTCGATAATACATTTTCGTCTCCCTATTTACAAAAGCCACTTACATTAGGTGTTGATTATGTCTTGCATAGTGCTACGAAATATATAAATGGTCATGGAGATGTCATTGCAGGGCTATTAATTGGAAGAGATGGAGAACAAATAGAGGCGATCCATATGTCTGTATTAAAAGATTATGGCGGCGTGATGGCGCCATTCGATGCGTGGCTTTTGCTAAGAGGGTTAAAAACATTACCATTACGAATGGATAAACATACTCAAAATGCACAGCAGCTGTTAACCTTTTTGAAGAGTCGTGAAGAGGTTGATGAAGTGTATTATCCATTTGACAACAATAACCCCCAATATGCAATTGCAAAAGAACAAATGCGTGCGGGTGGTGGAATTCTTTCATTCACTTTAAAAGGAACAAAAGAAGATGCACAACGCTTTATGAATCGTTTACGGTTAATTAAAATTGCAGTTAGTTTAGGGGATGCAGAAACATTAATTCAACATCCTGCAACAATGACACATGCCGTTGTGCCTGAAGAAGAGCGATTACAAATGGGGATTACTGACCAACTATTGCGACTTTCAGTTGGGCTTGAGCATATAGATGATCTCATTAACGATTTAACGACAGCTTTCGAAGCATAAAATACAGAAGCTGTTTAGAAAGATACGATTCTAAACAGCTTTTTTATATTAAATATGTTTTAATAGAACGCCAACAACATGCTCCAAACCAATTCGATCTGACTCTGAGAAGCGGTCTACATGCGGACTGTCGATATCAAGTACACCTATGACCGAATCATTTTTAATAAGTGGAATGACAATTTCAGAGCGTGATGCAGCATCGCAAACGATATGTCCAGGAAACGCTTCAACATCGGATACAACAATCGATTCTCGACGTTTTACAGATGTCCCACAAACCCCTTTACCAATCGGAATTCGAACGCAAGCTGGTAATCCTTGAAATGGTCCTAACACAAGTTCATCGTTTTCCATCAGATAAAAACCGACCCAATTGATACGATCGAAAAATTGATTCAGTAACGCTGAAGCATTACTGAAATTGGCATAGCGGTTTGTTTCGCCAGTTAATAATGCATCCATTTGTTTCGCTAATGTTTGATAGCTTGTTGCTACTTCTTCTATATTTGACAGTGACATTTTATACATACCTCACTTTACATATTTACTCCTGAGTATAACGCTTTCAGCAGATGAGTTAAAGTTATATAAATGAGATAGATCAAAAAATATACATATGAAACTAGCAAACTTCGACAATAATTAATCTTTTAAAAGAAATTGTGACATTTTTTCAGCGAAAAGTGTATAAACGTGTTAGGATGTACTATAATATACTTATTATCCAATTTACTTAATAATGAAGTTTTCAGACAGGAGGCGCGAGATGACTATAGCAATCATTGCAATTATATTAGTAATTGCTACTCTTACTATTTTAGCCATTTCATTTAGGCGCAAATATACAAAAATTATTAAAGAACTTGAACATGAAAAATTACAAATACAACATAAACCAATTTTTGAAGAAATGATGAAAATTAAACAACTGAATATGACAGGTGAAACGGAAGAAAAGTTTGAAAAATGGCGTTCGACTTGGAATGACGTCATTGATGTTACAATGCCAAATATTGACCATTTGCTATTTGATGCGGAAGAGCAAATTGATTACTTTAAAATTAAGCCACTTAAAGAAACGATTGCGAAGATTGAAAAGCATCTTCAAGAAAGTGACATGATTAAAGATGACATATTAGAAGGCCTTGATACATTAATTGGCAGTGAAGAAAAAAATCGAATTGAAATGGAAGAGATTCAAGAACGATTTAAAGCTGCACGAAAGAAAGTACTGGCACATCAACCAGCATACGGTCTCGCGGTAAGTCCGTTAGAGAAAGAGTTGGAATCATTTTTACCACAGTTTGAAGCATACGAAGAATTAACTGAAAATGGGAACTATCTTCAAGCACGTGAAATGGTTTTAGCGTTACACGAAAAAGCGAATACGATTTTTACGATGATCGACGAGATTCCACAATTACTATCGGATGTTCAAACGAATATTCCCAATGCGATTCGTGAATTAAGAAATGGGATACGCGAAATGAAAGACCAAGCATATTATATCGACCATTTGAAAATTGATGAACACCTTAAAAAGATGGAAGAAACGCTAGAACAATTGCGTATTGAAATTGGGGCGTTAACAATTGAAGGCGCAAAAGAAACAACAACAGAAATGTTAACGTCAATCGATGCATTTTACGATGCGTTAGAAAAAGAAGTGTATGCAAAACACTTTGTTGAACAACATTTTGAACCGATTGATCGTCAGTTAGACAAATTGTTAATGAATATGGAATCACTTATGCATGAAGTGCTATATGTTCAGCAAAGTTACCGTATTCCTGAAGAGGAATCGAAAAAGCCCGAACAATTGAAAAAAGAAATTGAAGCGCATGATGAAGTGTTTGAAATGATTGCGGAACAATTAGAAAATCATAGTAATGCCTATTCAGTCATTGAAGAACAAATGAAAGAAATCCAAAATGCACTTGAACATATTGAAGTAGAACGTCAGCAATATAATGATCGTTTGAAAAACTTACGTAATGACGAAAATGAAGTAAGAAAACAAGTAGCACAATTAGAAAAAATGCTTGGTCAAATAGATCGTACCTTACATAAGGAAAATATTCCTGGTATTCCCGCAGATATTGATGCAAGAATGGATGAAGCGGACGAACAAATTTTCATTGTGAAAGGGAGTTTAGAGGAAGTTCCTTTAAACATTTCGCTTGTACATGCATATTTAGAAAATGCGAAAACTGCTGTAACGGAAGTCAAACAAAAAGTTGAAGAATTAGTTGAAAATGTGATGATTGTCGAGTATATTATTCAATATGGAAATCGATATCGACGATCTGACGGAGAAATACATCGTCAATTATTAGAAGCGGAAGCATCATTTAGACAATTCCGCTACGCAAAAGCACTTGAAGAAGCTGCTACTGCTGTAGAAGCTGCTGAACCAGGTGCGATGAAAAAAATCGAACAGATTATTCAAGAAAATGAAGGTCATTTTTCTGAATAACAACAAGATCAAGTGAGGAGCCACCCACATATTGAACATGTAGGTGGCTTTGTTACGCTTTTTTCAAAAAAGTAATAAATCATAGTTGTGACAGCTGAAATAACGTATACTAACAATATTGAAATATGAAGTGAAAGGAAGATTCCTTTGATTTATCTAGATAATAGTGCAACGACAATGCCTAAAGAAGAAGTGTTGGCATCATTTGCAGAGGCAAATAAACGATTTTATGCAAACGCAGCATCATTACATCAATTCGGCAGACAAACAGATGCATTGTTGCAAAAAACGAAAGAACAATTATTAACGATTGTCGAAGCGCCAAACGGCCATGTTATTTATACATCAGGCGGTACAGAAGCGAATAATTTAGCGTTATTAGGGTATGCAAGAAAATATCAACACCGAGGTAAACATATCATTTCAACGGTTATTGAGCATCCTGCAGTGTTAAATACTTTACAACAACTCGAAAAAGAAGGTTTTACAGTCGATTATTTATCGGTTGATGGAAATGGATGTATTCGACTCGATGAATTAGAGCAACTTATACGAGAGGATACAGTACTTGTATCGATTATGCATGTGAATAATGAGTTAGGGTCAATCCAACCAATTGAACAGTGTAGTCAGGTCATTCGCAAATATTCACGAGCGATTTTTCACGTTGATGCTGTGCAAAGTTTTGGGAAAATCCCTATCACATTAACTGAAAAAGGACCAGATGCCATAACGATTTCAGGGCATAAAATCCATGGATTAAAAGGTTCGGGTGCACTTATTTCAAAAAGGCATGTATTACCAGAAGCCATTTCGTATGGTGGTGGACAGGAAGAAGGTTTACGTCATGGGACTGTCGCCGTTCCAAATGCAGTAGCGTTAGCAAGAGCAGCACGACTTGCGGTTGAGCAGATGAACCAAACGAAATATGCAAAATGGCGAGCAGAATTGATTGCACATATTGCGCCATTTGAAGAAGTCGTTGTATTAGCAAAAGATGGTGCTGCTTCCCATATTTTATCCGTTGCATTTAAAACGATACGTGGCGAAGTGGCTATCAACTTTTTCCAACAACAAGATATAATGGTCTCGACATCTAGTGCATGTGCTTCGAAAAGCGGAGAAGTAAGTCATGTAATTGAAGCAATTAATATTGATCCGCAATATAAAAACGGTGTAATTCGTTTAAGTTTCGGTGAAATGAATACTGATGAAGAAATTGAACAAGTAAAAGAAGTTTTTACGAAATTTATAACTGTATTAAGAAGGGGAAAAACAACAAATGTGGAATGAGATTTTAGTTAGATATGGTGAATTGACGTTAAAAGGTCGTAACCGAATGGTATTTGTAAGACGTTTACGTAAAAATATCAAAAATGCATTACATGATTTATCTTCAGTGAAAGTAGATGCTGAAAGAGACCGAATGTTCATTAGCGTTGAAGATGATGCTGAAAAAGAAGAGGTATTGCAACGTTTACCAAAAGTATTTGGGATCCATTCATTCAGCCCAGTGTTAAAATGTGAGCCAACAATGGAAGCGATTTATGAAACGGCTTTACAAGCAGTACGTTTAAATGAAACTGATGGGCAGTCATTTAAAGTAGAAATTCGTCGTACAGATAAAGAATTTCCGTATATCTCAAATGAATTACAACAAATGATTGGAAGCCATGTACTTCGTCATATTGAAGGATTATCAGTGAAAATGCGTCAACCAGATATATTATTGCATGTTGATATTCGTAAAGATGTTGTTTTATTAACATCTAAAGTATATAAAGGTGCTGGTGGGATGCCTGTTGGAACAAGCGGAAAATCATTATTACTTCTATCTGGTGGAATTGACAGTCCTGTAGCAGGTTATATGATGATGAAACGTGGTGTGGAAATTGAGGCGATTCATTTTGAAAGTCCTCCATTTACAAGTGATTTAGCGAAGCAAAAAGTGTTGGATTTAGCTGAAAAATTAAGTGCATTTGGAACACGCATTAATTTACATGTAATTCCATTTACAGAAATTCAACAAAAAATTGCCTATAAAATACCAGATGGCGAATCGATGACGACAACTCGACGTTTAATGATGGAAATTGCAGATCGTGTCCGTGAAGATATCGGTGCACTTGGAATTGTATCTGGTGAAAGTTTAGGACAAGTTGCAAGTCAAACATTAGATAGCTTGACAGCGATTAATGAAGTAACATCAACGCCGGTTTTACGTCCACTGATTGCAATGGATAAATTAGAAATCATTCAAATTGCAGAAGAGATAGACACATATGATATTTCAATTCGACCATATGAAGACTGCTGTACAATCTTTACGCCAGCAAAACCGAAAACAAAACCAAAATTAAAACGTGTCAAACATTTTGAGTCATTTATTGATTTTGAACCGATGATTGAAGAAGCGATTCAACAAAAGCGTGTATATTCACTTCCTTTAGTAAAAGAATCATCATTTGATGACTTATTATAGGACTTTGTAAAAATTACCAATAACATCTCTGTATGATTTTTTGAATCTCGTGCATTCTATATGTCACAAGGAGGTGTTAGAGATGCCAAACAACAAAGGTAACTCAAACCAATTGTTAGTACCAGGTGTACAACAAGCGCTTGATCAAATGAAATATGAAATTGCGCAAGAATTTGGTGTACAAATGGGGCCAGACGCTACGTCGCGTGCTAACGGATCCGTTGGTGGAGAAATTACGAAGCGATTAGTACGTCAAGCTCAAGCACAAATGAATGGAAACCAACAAGGTAACCAGTAATAATTTCTAGGACAGCCGTTTTAGCTATGATTAGCTAAAACGGCTGTTTTTTTGTATTATTCTAATTGAATAATTAAATTATTGCGAGTATAATGAAAATATCGCTTAAAAAGGGGTGGTTACATATGAACAGAGAGCAATTGTTAGCGCCAGAAATGTATAATATTGTTTCAGAATTTGAGCAATATGCCAAAGGGGATGGTAAAGAGGCGTTGATCTACGTATCATCTGATGGATTAGAAAAAAGAATGACTTATGATGAACTTATGGAACAAGCAAATCGTGCGGCAAATGCTTTTGCTGAAAGCGGATTGAAAAAAGGGGATGTCATCTTAGTGATGATGCCGCGTTTAATCGAGTCTTATGTAACATATATCGGGGCATTAAAATCTGGGATTGTTGTAATTCCAAGCTCTGAAATGTTGCGTGCATCGGATATTGAATATCGGTTAGCGCATAGTGGTGCAAAAGCAATTGTTGCACATGAAAAATTTATCGATCAGTTTAACGGTGTGAAAGGAATCGAGCATGTTCAATTATTGATCATTGGCAAAACGGACATGTATCAGGGAGCCACTTCATTAACAGCATTAATGGCGCAAGCATCCCCAACTTTTAATATAGTTGAAACGCATCGTGATGATCACGCATTTCTTTCGTATACATCTGGAACGACAGGTTCTCCAAAAGGAGTTGTTCATACACATGCTTGGGGATATGCGCATTTACGAACGACTGGACCTGGTTGGTTAGGAATTAACAAAGAAGATGTCGTTTGGGCAACAGCTGCCCCTGGGTGGCAAAAATGGATTTGGACGCCATTTTTATCTGTACTTGGTAGTGGTGCAACTGGACTTGTATATGACGGGAAATTTGATGCAGAGAAGTATTTTGCATTAATCCAAGCATATCAAGTAAATGTGTTGTGTTGTACACCAACTGAATATCGATTTATGTCGATTACAGACGATTTGGATACGAAAGACTTAAGCTCGTTAACACACGCCGTATCAGCGGGTGAACCACTAAATCCGGAAGTAATCGAAGTATTCGAAGAAAAATTCGGTATTGATGTACGGGATGGTTATGGTCAAACTGAAAATACATTGTTAATAGGAACGATGGTCGGTATGAAGCCGAAATTAGGGTCCATGGGGAAACCGACACCTGGAAATCATGTAACCATCATTGATGATAAGGGGGAAGAAGTTGGTCCGGGGATTGTTGGAGATATTGCAGTGCATAAAGCAACACCCGCTTTATTTGAAGCTTATTTAAATGATCCTGAACGAACGGCTATGCAATATCGCGGAGATTATTATGTAACGGGCGATCGTGCGAGTAAAGATGAAGAAGGTTATTTCTGGTTTGAAGGACGTGGTGACGACATTATCATTAGTTCGGGATACACAATTGGACCATTTGAAGTTGAGACGGCTGTTCTAGAGCATCCAGCTGTTAAGGAATGTGCCGTTGTTGCAAGTCCCGATCCAGTTCGTGGAAATGTTGTAAAAGCATTTATTGTGTTACGCGATCCTACACAGAAAAATGAGGATGGGTTAAAAGCGTCTATTCAAGATCACGTGAAACAAGTAACAGCGCCATATAAATATCCGAGAAAAATTGAGTTTATTGAAGAAATGCCAAAAACGGCGTCAGGAAAAATTATGCGTGTCGCATTACGTAAATTAGAACAAGAGAAATCATAAGTCGATGAAAAATCGTCTGCCTTTTCCTTTTATGACTAGGAGGAAAGGCAGTTTTCTCTTTTGTTAGGAGGAATAAACGATGCATATGAAAGGGATTATAACGGTTATTTTCTCCTATCTAATATGGGGGATTTTACCGGTATATTGGAAAACTTTAGCCCATGTAAGTAGTGAAGAAATTTTATATAGTCGTATCATTTGGGCATTTATATTAACGACCATTTTTGTCATTGCGATGCGCCAAGGACCCTATTTAGTAAGTGACGTTAAAATGTTGTGGAAACAGCAAAAGCAATTTTGGTTATTATTTTTAGCATCGGTTTTAATTAGTGGAAATTGGTTTATATACATATGGGCAGTTAATCATAATCATCTCGTGCAAACGAGCTTAGGGTACTACATGAATCCGTTAGTGTCCGTGTTATTAGGTGTATTCTTTTTAAAAGAAACGTTATCAATATTTGAGAAAATTGCTTTTGTGCTAGCGTTAATTGGCGTCCTATCGCTAACGATTTATTATGGCGGATTACCATGGATTGCCATTGTCCTTGCATTATCATTTGCCTTTTATGGCTTAATCAAAAAGCAAATTCCATTACATGCAACACGTGGATTGGCTATAGAAACATTTTTTGTAATGCCAATTGCACTCATTGCGTATATCCCATTATTCCAACGTCATGAAGCATTTATTGTAAATGATTCGATGCAAACAACAGTATTATTAATTGGAACGGGGATTGCAACAGCGTTACCACTTATTTTATTCGCTAAAGGTGCACAGCAAATTCCTTTATATATGGTTGGTTTTTTACAATATATTGCGCCGACAATGATGCTTATATTAGGGGTCATTGTGTACGGAGAAGCATTTTCGAAAGTCGAATTTATGTCTTTCTTCTTTATCTGGTTGGCATTGATTGTATTCGCTTTATCTAAATTAACATTTTTCTTTAAAAAGAGAGCATTGATTCCAGAAAACAAAGGAATATAACTTATAAAAAAAGGATGTCTACGAATGAGACATCCTTTTATGTGAAAAGGTTTATAAAAAGATTCTTTGTACTTTTTCCCAAAATGAATTGTTTTTTAGCTTTACCGTTTTAATCATTTTGTCGCTTAATGCAATATCAACTTGTTCGACTTTACGAACTGGCAAAGCTTCATTGTCAGCAGCAATAACTGGAAACACATTATCTGTTTCTGGAACACGTAAAGTTAGGGAACGTTCACCACTCAAAATGAAAGGTGTTCCTAATGTGCGATACGCATTGTTGTTGACGGAAGCGAGTTCAGTAACTTGGAAACATTTGAGAAGAGGATCGACAATTGCTCCACCCATCGATTTATTGTAAGCTGTACTGCCTGTTGGTGTTGAAATAATTAAGCCATCCCCTAAAAATGTTTCTAACTTTTTGCCATCAACTTCAATGTCTAGCACAAATGTCCGAATAATATTGGAACGGATCGTAAATTCATTTAAACAGTAAAATGGTTTATATTCATCAATAGCGACTTCGATCACAGGATAACGACGTACTTCAATTTCTGCATTGCGAATCGTTTCAACCATTGCTGATAAGTTATCATATTCAAAATCGCAATACATACTTTGCTTTCCAGCTACGGCAATTCCCGCGTATAAGCAATCTTGCCTAAAATGCGTTTTGCGGACCGCCTGTAAAAATGTTCCATCACTACCGATACTCATAATAATATTGGCATCATCAGCTGTAGGCAATGTTGTAAAACCTTCGGATGTTAAGGCTTGTTCGACTGTTTTTTTCTTCATTAAAGATTGTTCATCATTTTTTGTATAGACATATACATTTAATCTGTTTTCCATTTGAAGCACCCCTTAAAAAAACGATTAACTTTATTTTACCATGAACTGAAACATTTAGGGAATGAAGTCGTATATAATACAGATAGAAGAAAGGAGTTTTTGCATGAATACAAAAAGGTGGATTGCCATTATTGTTGCGGCAGTTCTTATCATGGTGTCAATTGGTGTAAGTACATTATCATTTGTCTTTACGAGAGATTTTACAAGTCTCGTAGATGAGCTGATGGAACAAGATGGTTATCGTCAAGAAGTCGTGGAGCAAGGCACGAATAAAGAGAAAATTGCGGTATTAAAACTTGATGGAGTGATTCAAGATACTGGAAATGTTTCGTCATTATTAGGAGGAACAGGATATAATCATCAGTTTTTCATGAAGCAATTAAATGAAATTTATGAAGATCGTACAGTTAAAGGTGTTGTTTTATCAGTTAATACACCTGGTGGAGGCGTTGTTGAGTCCGCTGAAATATACGATGCTATTCGATTAATTCAAAATGAGCGTGATATTCCAGTGTACGTGTCAATGGGATCAATGGCAGCATCGGGTGGATATTATGTTTCTGCACCAGCGGATAAAATTTTTGTAAATCCAGAAACGATGACTGGATCGATTGGTGTCATTATGGAATCAGTTAATTATGCGAAGCTTGCGGAAAACTATGGCATTGAATTTAATACGATTAAAACAGGACCATATAAGGATATTATGAGCGGTTCACGTGAAATGACTGATGAAGAACGTGATATGCTACAAGAGATGATCAATGATTCTTATGAGCGATTTGTTGACATTATTGTAGACGGTCGTAACATGACTGAAAAAGAAGTGAAGAAGGTAGCGGATGGACGTATTTTAAATGGACGTCAAGCCATTGAAGCCGGTTTAGCGGATGATTACGGCAAGCTGCAGGAGACGATTGATGCGCTGAAAACAGATTATGAACTAGACAATCCTACTGTATTTGAATATAAACTTATGGACAGCTTTAGTTCATTAATGGGCATGAAAATGCAGGCATTATTCGGTGGCACATCGGAAAAAGAGATGATTGCGTCGATTTTATCACATTATAACTCACCACGTATGATGTATTTATATGGCGAGTATTAAAAAAGGGGGACGACATGATGAGCTATGAAACGCTACACACGACAGACCCGGCAATGTATTATAAACAAGATATGCAATTTGAATTGAAAAAGGCAGGTTTTTGGACACGTTTTTGGGCATATTGCATTGATTTAATCGTTATTTCTGCAATCGGAGGAATTGCAGTCAAGCCCATCTTTTACTTGTTTGATTTTCCTGTAACAACTCCGATGTTTATGTTAATGTCGCCTTATAAAGTAGTCATGTTAGTAATCACTATTTGCTATTTTTTATTGATGACAATGTATTTTAAACAAACGATTGGAAAAATGATTTTAGGTATAAAAGTTGTGTCCAATAATGGAGAGCCGTTAACGGCAACTGCAGTCATTTTTAGAGAAGTGGTCGGACGCTTTATCTCAAAAATACTAGTGCTTCCTTACATCCTAGCTGCATTTACGCCAAACAAACAAGCTTTGCATGATCTATTTGCGGATACGTATGTTGTCCATGAGCAAACATATGAAGCGAAAAACAAATCATCATTCAAACAAAATGCCGAGCGTCAACAGTTGCAAGAACAACCAAACGTTTAGTAAAATGAAACATAGAAAGGGAGGCGTGTAGTAATGACAAATATTACATTTCAAGGCAATCCAGTAACATTAGTAGGAGAACAAGTAAAAGTGGGCGACAAAGCACCGGACTTTACAGTATTGGCAAATGATTTAAGTCCAGTCTCATTAGCAGATTCGGAAGGAAAAGTACGTCTCATTAGTGTTGTACCTTCATTAGATACAGGTGTATGTGCAGCACAAACACGTAGATTTAATGAAGAAGCAGCTAATTTAAGTGACGATGTACAAATTTTAACGATATCTGTTGACTTACCATTTGCACAAGCGCGTTGGTGTGGTGCTGAAGGAATTGATGCAGTTCAAACATTATCAGACCATAAAGACTTGTCATTTGGTAAAGCTTACGGTACTGTAATTGAAGAGTTAAGATTACTAGCGCGTTCTGTTTTTGTTGTCGACAAAGATGACAATGTAACGTACGTTGAATATGTCACAGAAGTAACGGATCATCCGAATTATGATGCTGCGTTAGAAGCAGCAAAAAAAGCACTTGCTTAATCGCTTTTGATTGAAACAATAAAAGTATATGATGACAAAACCCACCTGGAAACGGGTGGGTTTTGTAAGTAAAGGAATGAATTGAAACATTATGACAAATACGGAAAAGATATTCGCATATGTAGATCATTATGCAACTAATTCTGAAGACTTGTATTTGGAAGCGGTCATTCAAGCTTGTCGAAATTGGTTGAATGGGGAAGAAGTACCTTCCTTAACAGAGTCAGTAACGAAAGAAGAAATCCGACGAGGAATTCAATTAGCAGTACTAAAAGGAATGAAACAAAACGCACAACCAAACCATCAAATGACGCCTGATGCTATTGGATTACTTCTTGGCCATCTTGCAAATAAGTTAATGAAAAATGAAAACAATGTAACAATTTTAGATCCAGCTGTCGGAACTGGAAATTTGTTGTATACTGTGATGAATGGGATGGAACAACAGACAATTGGCTATGCAGTTGAGATTGATGAATTGCTCGTGCGTCTCGCAGCTGTAACTGCAGAACTGCTAGAACAACAAGTATCTTTCATTGTTCAAGATGCATTACGTCCTTTATTAATTGATCCGGTAGATTTAGTCGTAGCTGACTTGCCAGTTGGTTATTATCCTGACGATGAAAATGGATTAAACTATGAACTGATGCCTGTAGAAGGTCATGCTTATGCACATCATCTTTTTATAGAGCAAGCGTTAAAGCATACGAAAAAAGGTGGATTTGCCATCTTTGTCATTCCGGCTACCTTATTTGATTCAGAACAAGCGCCACAGCTACATGCATTTTTGAAAAAAGAAGCACTTATTCGGGCTGTTATTCAACTCCCATCATCATTATTTAAAAGTACAGTACATGAAAAGAGCCTATTAATTTTACAGAAACCGGATGTATCTATCGTTAATGCACCGGAAGTATTGTTGGCAAAAGTACCGAATATGTCAAACAAAGACGCAATGGCTAAGTTTTTACAAGACATAGACTTATGGGTACAGCAACATGAGCAGCAATAGGTTCTTTTGGAAATTTGAAAGGAATGTATAAGAATGACAAACATTTTAGCGATAAACGCGGGAAGTTCATCATTGAAATTCCAATTATTAAATATGCCCAGTGAGCAAGTTGCGGCAAAAGGACTAGTAGAAAGAATTGGGTTGACAGACTCGATTTTTACAATGAAATCGAATAATGGGAAAACAGAAATCATACAAGATATACCAAATCATGCGATGGCAGTTCAAATGCTATTAGATTTATTAATCAGTGAAGGTGTCGTTCAATCATTTGATGAAATTGACGGCATTGGACATCGTGTTGTACATGGTGGAGAAGTGTATAGTGATTCTGTGTTAATTGATGATGAAGCGTTGGCGCAATTTGAAAGACTATCAGATTTAGCGCCATTGCATAACCCGGCAAATATCGTTGGAATTAAGGAGTTTAAAAAGGCATTACCAACTGCGCCTGCTGTAGCAGTATTTGATACAGCGTTCCATCAGACAATGCCCGAAAGCTCATTTTTATATCCCTTACCACGTGAATATTATGAAAAATATGGAATTCGAAAATACGGTTTCCATGGAACAAGTCATAAATATGTAACACAACGTGCAGCTGAAATGTTAAATCGTCCATTAGAACAGACAAGGCTCATTTCTTGTCATTTAGGAAATGGCGCTAGTATTGCAGCAGTAGAAGGTGGAAAATCAATCGATACATCAATGGGCTTCACGCCACTTGCTGGAGTAACGATGGGAACACGTTCTGGGAATATTGACCCAGCATTAATTCCATATATTATGGAACGAACAGGGAAGTCTGTTGAAGAAGTACTCGATGTGTTAAACAAAGAATCTGGCATGTTAGCTGTTTCTGGTTTTTCGAGTGATTTACGTGATATTGAAATGAAAGCGGCTGAAGGAAACGAACGTGCCGAATTAGCATTGGAAGTATTCGCAGATCGTATTCATAAATATATTGGCTCCTATGCAGCACGTATGGGAGGCGTTGATGCGATTATTTTCACCGCAGGAATAGGTGAAAACTCTGATGTCATTCGTGAGCGTGTTGTGAAAGGTTTAGAATTTATGGGGGTTTACTTCGATCCAGATTTAAATAAAGTACGCGGTCAAGAAGCATATATTAGCCACCCGCATTCACCCGTTAAAATTTTAGTCATTCCAACGAATGAAGAAGTGATGTTAGCGCGCGATACAGTGCGAGTAGCAGGGCTATAAAGAAGAAGCGTTTTAATTCATCTCGAGAATTAGAACGCTTTTTTCTCATTTAAAATATAAAATATCCCCCGTAAGGATTGATACCTCACAGGGGATAAAAGATTCATCATTTACTGTTCTTGTTGCTCAACGATATGTTCAGGAGTTCTAACAACAAGTACGTCACATTTCGCAGAACGAACAATATTTTCAGAAACACTACCGATTAAGAATCGTTCAACAGCATTCAATCCTGTCGCACCACAAATAATTAAATCTGCTTCAATTTTTGGTGCTAAGTCACGTGAAATCATTGTTTTCGGTGAGCCGTATTCGACTAAGATATTAACGTTCGTTAATCCTTGATCATATGCTTTTTGTTGATATTCTTCTAAAAGTTCAGTAGCAAAATTTTGTGCACGTTCAGCGATTGAACGATCATACGCCTCAACTGCTGCATAAGAACGTGTATCAATAATATTCACTAAATTTAATGTTGCGTTATTACGCTCTGCAACCGCACAAGCCTTTTTAAACGCCCACTCTGATTCTTTTGACCCATCAACTGCGATAATAATTTGTTCATACTGTAAGCTCATTCTTAATTCCTCCTATTCAGATACTTCCTACTTATTTCTAATATACCTTTAATTCAGTAAAAAGAAACCCTTTTTGATAAAAATACTTAAAAAATATTAGAAATATGTCGACGATGTTACAAAAACTCGTAAACAAAAAAAGAGTAGAAGACTATCTCTTGATTCATACATAATGTATGCACGCCAACGATTCATATGCTTAATGAATGAGTTGCAAATGATTGATGCAAATAAAAACAATCCAGAAAATATGGAATGCCAACTTTCCTGGATTGTTTTATCATCATTATTCAGCTGAAATAATTTGAAGTTCTTTCGGGAATTTTGTTAAAATTTCAACACCATCTTTTGTAATAACAAGGTCATCTTCAATACGTACGCCTGTTACTTTTGGATCGTAAATACCTGGTTCTACTGTAAAGACCATTCCTTCCTCAAGAACAAAATCATTTGCGCCTGTAATAGATGGGAATTCATGAACTGAAATTCCAAGACCATGTCCTAAACGATGGGTAAAGTATTCACCATAACCTGCATCAGTAATGATATCGCGTGCTGTTTTGTCAAGGTCTTTTGCTACAACGCCTGGTCCTGCAAGTTCAACTGCAGCTAATTCGGCCTTTAATACAGTTTCGTAAATTTCACGTTGCTCTTCAGATGGCTCACCGAATGCAAGGGTTCTTGTAATATCCGAACAATATCCATCATAGACAACGCCTAGGTCGAATAAAATGAAGTCGCCTTTTTGAATTTTGCGGTCACCAGGGACACCATGTGGTGATGCTGTTTTAGGACCAGAAAGAACCATTGTATCAAAGGACATTTTTTGAATGCCTTTTTTCTTCATTTCTAATTCAATAGCTGTTAAAATCTCTAATTCTGTTTTACCTTCAGCAATCTCACGGCAACCTACTTCAATTGCATAATCTGCAAACTCAGCAGCTTTACGAAGTTTTTCTAATTCCGTTTCATCTTTAATGACACGCATACGATTTAATTGGTCATCAAGATTTGTAAATGAAGCGTTTTCAAATATGTCTTGCATACGCTCTAAGCGTTCAACTGTTAAATGAGATTTCTCAATTGCGATGCTTGATACTTGAACACCACGAGCTTCAGCTGCTTTCGCCACAACTTCCCATGCATCTTCAGTGTCTTCATGTCCTACAGCTTCAAATTCCCAACCTGCAGCTAATGCGTCGGGCACTTCCATTTTTGGACAGATGATAAATGGTTCAGCTTCTTGGAAAACCATAACACCTAAAAGACGTTCATGTGGTTCGCTTCTAAACCCGGATACGTAAAATACGTTATCTGGTGTCGTAATAAATGCTGCATCTACTTGTTGTTCTTTTAAATATTGCTGAATTTGTTGTACTTTACTCAATTCAAATAACCTCCTCAGAATAGTTTCATCATACCAAAAAGAGGAAACTTCGACAATTAATCAAAATTATAATAAACTAGAATTACTTGAAGGAGGAGATGAAAATGAAAGTATCTTATCATGGACATTCAATCGTTAAAATTGAAACAGGGGAGACAACTATTTTAATCGATCCTTTTATCACAGGAAATGAATTAACAGATTTGACTGTGGCGGAGCAAAAGCCAGATGTAATTTTATTAACGCATGGACATAATGATCATGTCGGTGACACAGTAGAAATTGCGAAAGCATCTGATGCGCTGATTATTGCGCCCAATGAGTTAGCAGTATATTTAGGGTTACAGGGGCTTCGTACACATGGGATGAATATTGGTGGTGCCAAACAATTTGACTTTGGAACGGTCAAATTTACGAAAGCATTCCACAGTTCTTCTTATCAGACAGAAGAGGATGAATTTATTTATACAGGCATGCCTGCTGGGATTTTATTTACAGCTGAAGGTAAAACAATTTATCATGCTGGCGACACATCATTATTCGGTGATATGAAAATGATTGGCGAAAGACATCCAATTGATGTGGCGTTTTTACCGATTGGCGATAATTTTACGATGGGACCTGAAGATGCAGCGTATGCGGTAGAATTGCTTAATCCTAAAATAACAGTGCCTGTTCATTACAATACATTCCCGCCAATTCAGCAAGATCCAAAAACATTTCAACAACATGTGAAAAATCATACTGTCAATATATTACAAGCAGGGGAATCATTTAATTTATAAAAAATGCGAAACAGTCTAACAGCTGTTTCGTTTTTTTGTGAAAAGATGATAGAATAGAATTAAGGTACGTTTAAAGAAGGTGAAAGCATTGACGACAAAACATGAACAAATTATCCAATATATTAAAAATTTACAAGTCGGAGAAAAAATTTCTGTTCGCCAAGTTGCGAAAGAATTATCTGTAAGTGATGGAACAGCTTATCGTGCGATTAAAGAAGCAGAAAATCGCAAGCTCGTCAATACGATTGAACGAGTGGGAACGATTCGTATTGAAAAGAAAAAAAGAGAAAGTATTGAGCGATTAACATTTGCAGAAGTACTTAACATCGTTGATGGTCAAGTGTTAGGTGGAAGGACAGGTTTACATAAAACATTAACGAAGTTCGTGATTGGTGCAATGCAATTAGAAGATATGATGCGTTATATCGACGCGGGTAGTTTATTAATTGTTGGAAATCGTAAAAGAGCGCAGGAGCAAGCGTTACGTGCAAATGCAGCTGTCCTTATAACAGGAGGCTTCGATGCATCGGAAGAGGCGAAGCGATTAGCAGATGATTTACAATTACCAATTATTTCGACGAGTTATGATTCATTTACGGTTGCAACGATGTTAAACCGTGCAATTTATGACCAAATGATTGAAAAAGAAATCTTGCGTGTATCTGATATTTTAATGCCGATTGAAAGAACGATTGTCCTAACAAATGAAGATACAATATCGCAATTTAATGAACATAATAAAAAAACGGGTCATTTAGGGTATCCAGTTGTAGATAAACATGGGAAGTTAATTGGAATTGTAACTTCCAGGGATATTATTGGTAAAGATGAGCAGATTCAAATTGAGAAGGTTATGACGAGAAATCCGATTACAGTTACAGAAAGAACGACCGTCGCAACAGCTGCCCATAGTATGATATGGGAAGGGATTGACTTACTACCCGTAGTTGAACGCAATCAACAATTAATTGGTATTGTCAGCCGTGAAGACGTATTACGTGCATTCCAAACATCACAAAAGCAACCACATCAAGGGGAAACCATTGAAGATATTGTGAAAAGCCAGATGAATATGATTGAAGATGCAGAACAATCGATCGAATTTACTGTAACGCCTCAATTGACGAGTCAATTCGGGACATTGTCACATGGTGCAATGACCACGTTCCTAACAGAAACAGGAGCACGTGCCATTAAAGAGAAGAAGCGTGGAGAACCTGTTGCAGAAAATTTCACCATTTATTTATTAAAACCTGTACAACTTGGCGCTGTTGTTCGTGTAACACCCCGAATATTACAAATGAGCCGCCGTTTTGTGAAAATTGACTTCGATTTATTTGTCGAACAAGAACTTGTAGCGAAGTCTATGGTCATGTACCAATTATTTGAACAGTAAGCGTTAAGAGGACAATAAAAAAGCTAGAACGTTTCAATAATCTAACATGTCAGTCGAGGACGATATAGATTAAAACATTCTAGCTTCATTTATTTGTTATTAAAAACCATTAATCTTTGCTTCTTCTTCAATATATTGACGATAATGTTTTGTAGCACCGAAATGATAGTATGCTAAAAATAAGCCGAATGCTATAAAGACGGTTGAAACGATGTATACAGCAGTGTAACTAAAGGTAGTAATCTGGTGAATTCCAAAGAAGACAAGGAATAACCCAAGTGAGACACCTGCCATGCTGCGAAACATTTTTTTACGAATTGGCAATAAATAAGTTGTGCGGAATTGCCGCATTTTGAAATATAAATAGCAAACAATACTAATGCATGCTAAAAATAAAAAGACTAACATTGTAGAACCTCCGTTACAAATTGAGTTAATTCTATTGTAGCGATTATTGATTCAAAATGCACTTAAAATTAAAGAGGAGTTTTATTATGAAATCAAAGATTATTGAGACAATTGAACAATATGACACCATTATCATTGCACGCCATGTTCGGCCAGATCCAGATGCTTATGGTTCACAGCTAGGATTAAAGGCGTTAATTCAACATAATTATCCGCATAAAAACGTATATGCTGATGGCGCACATGAGCCATCATTATCTTATTTAGGTACACCGGAACCAATTGACCCAGCTCAATTTAAAAATGCTTTAATGATTATTACGGATACGGCTAATACAGAACGTATTGATAGTGAGCATTATGCGAAAAGTGCTTACATCTTAAAAATAGACCATCATCCAGACGTGGATCCGTATGGTGATGTTCGCTGGGTTGATACATCCGCAAGTTCTACATCAGAAATGATTGTCGCATTATTTGAACATGGTGTAGCACAAAATGGATGGGAAATGACAGGTACAGTTGCAAAATTATTATTTGCTGGAATCGTTGGTGATACAGGACGATTTATGTATCCAAGTACAACAATTCAAACATTTCAACGTGCCAGTCAGCTGTTAAATTATGACTTTGACCGTGCGGAATTATTCGACCGCATGTATGAGATTGATCGTAAAGTGCTTCATTTAGAAGGCTATATTTATCAAAATTTTGTAATGGATGAATTTGGTACAGCGCATATGAAAATTACGAAAGACACATTAAATACGTTTCAAGTAACAGCTTCAGAAGCGTCTCAGCTTGTTGCGACATTAGGGAATGTGAAAGGAATTCGTGCGTGGGCGATTATGGTTGAGGAAGACGATCAAATTCGTGTACGTTTACGATCGAAAGGCCCGATTATTAACACGTTAGCAGCAGAGTATAATGGTGGAGGACATCCGTTGGCTTCAGGTGCAACAGTGTATTCTTGGGATGAAGCAGATGCCTTGCTGGAAAAATTATCAGAAATATGTCAAACAAAATAGAGCGGAGGGAGATTCATGAAACTTGTCTACCCGCAAATTGTAACAGGTGCTGATTTATTGCGCGGCATAAATAAATTAAATTACACAGCCCCACTTCTAGCGAGAAGAGGGGCTGTTGCTGCTAGTATTGTAAATTCAAGCATGGTTGGTGTGCCATCATTTTATAAAGTCATGAAAAAATATGAGATTCAACCGGTTATTGGTTTATCTGTTTCAATTGATCTTGATGATACATTTGTAAAAGCATATATATATGCACAAAATGAAGCGGGTTATGAAAACTTATTGAAAATGAGTAGTGCGATTGCAATTACGGATGATGAAACAATTCCACTTAAGTGGTTTCAAGCATATTGCATGCATTGTATTATTATTTTGCCTCTCACACATGAATCATGGGGAATCGAATATACACAACAAAAAATCGAAAAAATTTCGAAATCAATAAGTCCTTCTTCACAAATTTTTATTGGTATTTCTCGCCCGTTCGGAAAGCGTCACGAAAAGGAAGAGACGTTCATTGAGTTGGCGAATGAAGTTGGATTGAAGGTTACAGCGGTGTATGAAGCACGTTATACGATGTCAGAAGATGCGGCAGCATATACCGTCGCACAGGCAATTCGCTATGGAGAGAAAATCGATGAGCAGATGGAAGCAACTAATAAATTGGAACAATATACACATATACCTGATCAAGAAGAGTTGCTTCAGTGGTTTGAAGGTCGTGAGGAGTGGTTGGCGCAAACGGCAGAATTGATGCTAGAATGTCGTCTACAATTGCCAACACCAGAAAGGCAAATGCCGAACTATCCCATTCCAACAGAAATGACAGCAGATCGTTATTTAGCAGAAAAATGTATAGCAGGATTGCGCACACGTTTGGGGAATGTAACAGAAGTATATGAACGGCGTTTACAATACGAATTGAATATCATTCAAGAAATGAAATTTGCTGATTATTTCTTAATCGTTGAAGATTTTATGCGATTTGCAAAAGAACAACAAATTTTAACAGGACCGGGGCGTGGTTCTTCGGCAGGTTCACTTGTTGCGTATTCATTATTTATTACAGATGTCGATCCCATTAAACATGGTTTAATATTTGAGCGTTTCTTAAATCCGGAAAGAGTAACGATGCCAGATATCGATATCGACTTTGCAGATCATCGACGTATGGAAGTTGTGCATTATGTTGGGCAAAAGTATGGGAAAGATTTCGTTGCACAAATTGGCACGTTTGGAACATTAACAGCAAAAGCTGTTGCACGGAATGTTGGCCGTGTTTATCATTTCACATCAGAAGATATGAGACATGTTTCTCGAATGATTGGAGATACGCTAGGGATTACATTAGAACAAGTATATGCTACGAATCATGCCTTTAGACAGTGGGTGTTAGAAGATACAAAACATAAAGAATGGTATGACGCATGTTTACGCCTGGAAGGTTTGCCAAGAAATACGTCTGTTCATGCCGCTGGGATTGTGCTTGCACCTAAACCACTCGTCAATTATGTTCCATTACAAAAAGGAGAAGAACAACTATATGTAACACAATGGCCAATGGGAGATGTGGAAGCACAAGGGCTACTCAAAATTGACTTATTAGGTCTTCGCAATTTAACGATTTTAGAAAGAATTCGTTCGATGATTGCCTATGAAGAACGTAAAACGATTGATTTTGACCGTATCCCATTAACAGATAAGAAAACATTCGAGCTTTTTAAACGTGGGGAAACGACGGGGGTATTCCAGTTTGAATCAGCCGGTATGCGTGATACATTGCGATTAATCCAACCCGAAACATTTGAAGAGTTATATGCGATTAACGCTTTATATCGTCCTGGACCAATGGAACATATTCCATCATATGCAAACCGTAAACAAGGGAAAGAACGAATTCATGACCTCCATCCCATGTTACAGCCAATTTTACAAGAGACGTTTGGCATTATTGTTTATCAAGAACAGATTATTCAAATCCTCGTTCAACTCGCTCATTATTCTTTAGGTGAAGCAGATTTAGTACGTCGAGCGATTAGCAAAAAAAATCACCAAATCCTCCAGCAAGAGCGCTCAAAATTCATTGAACGCGCAACTGAAAATGGATTAAACAATGATGTAGCTCGTCATATTTTTGAATTGATTGTAAAATTCGCAGATTATGGATTTCCAAAAAGTCACGCAGTTGCTTATTCATTAATTTCATATCGTTTGGCCTATTTAAAAGCACATTTCCCAGTGTATTTTTATGCTGCGTTATTGTCTTCTGTTGCTGGTAATGAAGAGAAAACGGCTGCGTTACTTGCTGAAGCACGCGCTCATCAAATTGAGGTTTTAAAACCATCCATTCATTATAGTAAATTTGAACATACTGTAGAAAATGGCGCAATACGCTTAGGGATTCGTGCGATTAAAGGTGTTCCATCTAATTTTTATCAACGATTAAAAGCAGTGCGCATGAAGCGAGAATGGTCCTCGCTATTTGAATTTGCGGAAGCAATCGGAGAAGCACAGTTCACAGAGAAGACGATCATTCCTCTTGTGAAAGCGGGGGCTTTAGATGATTTTGGTCAACATCGCGGTATTTTACTAGCGTCGATTCCAGCAGCTGTTGACCATGTTAACTATATCGGAACTGATCATGAAGATGAGGAAGATGCATTTCGAGATATTTTGCGTTCGGCAACAAGCCCCAAATATGCAGATAGCGAACCGATTCCCAAATTGGAACAACTTGCATTCGAGAAAGATGTCCTCGGATTTTATGTATCGGACCATCCTGCTTTTGAGTGGAAAAGACAACTTGGCAAGTCTTTTCGGCATATTGCCAGTATCGATCAAATGCCTGCAAAAATGTCTGTGAATATTATCGGTTTAATTGTTGAAATGAAAAAAATTCGAACAAAGAAAGGAGAACCGATGGCGTTTGTCAAAGTACAGGATGAAACAGGCGTAATTTCATGTACGATTTTTCCAAAACAATTTGCCCAGTATCATTCATTTCTTGAGGAAAAGGCAATTATCTCCGTAATGGGAACTGTAGAAATCAGGCAACATCAACATCAAATATTGGTGAAGCAAATGGAACAACATCAATAAGTTTTCATTTTCATCTGAACTTTACTTTACGTAGCGAATGAATTTCTGTATGATTAATTTTGGAGTGGTCAGACCACTAAAAGTATACGTTCTAATAATAGAGGGGTTCATATATGGCTAGTGAAAAAGCACAACCAAAAATGTATTTGGAAATTGTACGTGAACTACGACAACTTATCGAGGAAGAAAATATTAAAACTGGCGGGAAATTACCATCTGAACGTGTATTAGCAGAGCGAATGGAAGTCGGGCGTTCAACAGTTCGTGAAGCTTTAAGAAGTCTTGAGTTATTAGGAATTATTGAAACACGAAGAGGAGAAGGTACTTTTTTAGCCGATTTCCAAAGAAATCAGTTTGTTGAAGTGTTATCCGGCTTCATTCTTCAACAATCTTCTTCTATTGATGAAATTACAGATATTAAACGTATGATTGAAGTAGCTTCTATTGAAAAAATTTGTTTGGAACAAGATTTACAGCATTCACCTATTTGGCAAGGTTTTTTAATGAAAGTAGAGAGTGGAGAACCACTATACCGCCATGAAATTTTGCGTGAAATGATTGTGAATGCAGGCAATCGTTTAGCATTGAAAATGTGGATGTTAATTAGCCAATATGCAAAAGTTGAAACAACAATGATTGTTACTGATGAAGAGAATGAAAATGTCTTGAACTTTTTACGTGCGCTACAAAGTGGAGATTGTGAACAAGCACTCTGTATGTATAAAGAATGGATGAAACAAATAGAGGTTTTGAGAGGGGAAATATAAAATGATTCGCGATATATTTAAACGAAATCGTAAACAAAACGGTACAATGATACCTTCTGAAGAAGCAAAAAATGGTGTGCCTGAAGGCTTGATGACAAAATGTCCAGCGTGTAAAAATATTTTTATTACGAAAGATTTAATCAAATTACTAAAAGTATGTCCTACTTGCGAACATCATATGAAAATGACAGCACAAGAACGTATTGATATGCTGTTTGATGAGAACACATTTACATCGATTGATGATCATTTACAAACAGAAAATCCATTACAATTTCCAAATTATACGGAGAAAATTCAAGGAGATGCAAAAAAGACAGGGCTTAATGAAGCTGTCTTAACAGGTGTAGGAAAAATAAACGGTTATGAAGTTGCCATTGCTGTTATGGACGCGCATTTCCGAATGGGTTCTATGGGATCAGTTGTTGGTGAGAAAATTACACGTGCAGTAGAAAAAGCAACAGCATTAAAGATTCCAATCCTCATTTTTTCCGCAAGTGGGGGAGCACGTATGCAAGAAGGTATTTTATCACTCATGCAAATGGCTAAAGTAAGTGTAGCGTTAAAACGTCATGAAAATGAAGGGTTACTATTTGTTTCAGTGATGACCTATCCAACGACTGGAGGCGTTTCCGCAAGTTTTGCATCTGTTGGAGATATCAATTTAGCGGAACCAAAAGCATTAATTGGCTTTGCTGGTAGACGCGTCATTGAACAAACTGTACGTGAAAAACTCCCAGAAGACTTCCAGACTGCTGAGTTTTTACTTGATCATGGTCAACTTGATGCAGTTGTGCATAGAAGTGAAATGAAAGATACATTATCAACCATATTAAAATTACATGTGAAGGAGGCGAAATAATATGACGAAAACGATGTCTTTTGAGCAACCAATTGTTAAATTACGTGAGAAAATCAATGAATTAGAACAATTTACGAGAGAATCTGAAGTAGATTTATCTGATGAAATTGAAACACTTAAAACACGTTTGAAAAATTTGGAATTAGAAATTTACGGCAATATGGAAACGTGGGAACGAGTGCAAGTAGCGCGCCATCAAGAAAGACCAACAACCCTTGATTATATTTCCGAGCTATTTGAGGATTTTATTCAACTGCATGGGGATCGTAACTTTGGCGACGATGAAGCAATTATTGGAGGAATTGCCTCTTTTAAAGGATTACCTATTACAGTTATTGGACATCAAAGAGGGAAAGATACGAAGGAAAACGTTCGACGTAATTTCGGGATGCCTCACCCTGAAGGGTACCGTAAAGCATTACGTTTAATGAAACAAGCTGAAAAGTTTAATCGTCCTATTATTTGCTTCATCGACACAAAAGGTGCTTATCCTGGAAAAGCAGCTGAAGAGCGTGGCCAAAGCGAAGCGATTGCACGAAATTTAGTAGAGATGGCAGGTTTAACCGTTCCAGTTATTTCAATTGTTATTGGTGAAGGTGGAAGTGGTGGTGCATTAGCATTAGGAGTTGCAAATCATGTGCATATGTTAGAAAACGCTACTTACTCAGTTATTTCACCAGAAGGTGCAGCTTCAATTCTTTGGAAAGATGCCAGTTTAGCGAAACAAGCAGCTGAGGCGATGAGAATTACAGCACCATACTTAAAAGAAATGGGGATTATTGAAGAAATGATTCCTGAAGTGTTAGGTGGCGCGCATCGTAATTTACAAAAACAAGCGTTGAAAATTGGTGAAACAATCGAAAAATCATTACATGAATTACAAGAGTTAACAGGCGAAGAACTTATTCAAAACCGTTATGATAAATTTAGACAAATTGGTGTTTTTACAGAATAAAATCGTGTAGTTCGTGGATACTGGAGAGATCAAAATGAAAAATATTGCTGTGTTGACAAGTGGTGGAGATGCACCGGGGATGAATGCTGCAGTACGTGCGGTTGTACGTAAAGCGATATATGAACAATTAAATGTATTTGCAGTATATAACGGCTATGAAGGCCTGATCGAAGGAAAGTTTGTCAAGATGGAGTTAGGTTCTGTAGGGGATATTATTCATCGTGGTGGAACGATTTTAAGGTCGGCAAGAAGTGCTGAATTCCGAACGGAAGCTGGAAGAGCAAAAGCTATTGAACAATTAAAAAAACATCATATTGATGGACTTGTTGTAATCGGTGGCGACGGATCTTTCCGAGGGGCTTATGAACTAACGAAATTAGGTGTTCCATGTACGTGTGTACCGGCGACAATTGACAATGATATATCAGGGACTGATTTTACAATTGGATTTGATACGGCATTAAATACAATTATTAATGCGATTGATAAAATTCGTGATACGGCCTCATCCCATGAGCGTATGTTTATCATCGAGGTTATGGGACGAGATGCTGGAGACTTGGCACTTTGGGCAGGTTTAGCAGGCGGTGCGGAAACAATCTTAATTCCAGAAGTTGAAACGACAATCGAGCAAATTATTGAACGATTACAAAGTGGAATTGAACGAGGAAAAAAACATAGTATTATGATTGTTGCTGAAGGTGTAATGTCTGGCAGTGAATTAGCGCTTCAACTGAAAGAGCGTGCGAATATTGAAGCAACCGTCTCAGTATTAGGCCATATGCAACGCGGTGGAACGCCTTCGGGTAGAGATCGTGTAATGGCAAGTCAATTTGGCGCGAAGGCTGTGGAAGTATTAAAAGAAGAGCAAAATAGCTTTGCAATTGGGTTACGCAATGAAAATGTGGTAAAATACAATTTACAAAATGTTTTTGAAGAACATGAAAAAATCGGAAACGATATGTATCAATTATCAAAACAACTTTCGATTTAAAGAAATATATGGCGAATGAAGCTAAGAGGAGATTTTACATGAGAAAGACAAAAATTGTTTGTACAATCGGGCCGGCAAGTGAGTCTGAAGAAGTATTAACTCAATTAATCGACGCTGGAATGAACGTTGCAAGATTAAACTTTTCACATGGTGATCATGCGGAACATCAGCAAAGAATTGAACGCATTCGAAAAGTTGCACGCGAAAAAGGGAAAGTAATTGGCATTTTACTCGATACACGTGGTCCAGAAATACGAACGCATTCAATGAAAGATGGTCAAGTACATATTGAACGCGGGCAACAGATGAATATTTCGATGGCAGAAGTCGAAGGAACGAGTGAAGTATTTTCAATTACGTATAATAAATTAATTGAAGACGTTTCAAAAGGGTCAATGATTTTACTTGATGACGGACTTATTCAGTTAGAAGTAACGGGCATTGATGCTGAACAAGGTCTCATCCATACAATCGCATTGAATTCAGGAACATTAAAAAATAAAAAAGGTGTGAACGTACCTGGTGTTCAAGTTCAGTTACCTGGAATGACAGAGAAAGACGAAAAAGATATCTTATTTGGAATTGAACAAGATATTGATTTTGTTGCAGCTTCATTCGTTCAAAGAGCGTCTGATATTATGGAAATCCGTAAAGTATTAGAAGAAAACGGAGGGAAAGATGTTCAAATTATCCCTAAAATCGAAAATGGTGAAGGGGTTAAAAACATTGATGAAATCATTACACTTTCCGATGGTTTAATGGTTGCACGTGGTGATTTAGGAGTTGAAATTCCTGCTGAAGAAGTACCGCATATTCAAAAAATGTTAATTGAAAAATGTAACCAGGCTGGAAAACCGGTTATTACAGCAACACAAATGTTAGATTCGATGCAACAAAATCCAAGACCGACACGCGCAGAAGCAAGTGATGTTGCGAACGCAATTTTAGATGGTTCGGATGCCATTATGCTGTCGGGGGAAACGGCTGCAGGAGATTATCCTGTAGAATCTGTAGAAATGATGGACAAAATTGCGAGACGTGCGGAAACATCTGTAGATTATCGTTCACTTGTATCGACAAGAAGACGTGAAAAACATGGGAATATGACGGATGCAATTGGACAATCAGCTGCTTATACAGCACTTAATTTAAAAGTAAAAGCAGTTTTAGCACCGACGCGTAGTGGTCAAACCGCAAAAATGATTGCAAAATATCGTCCAGGTTGTCCAATTATTGCCTTAACGAGCTCAGAAAGAAATTCTCGTAAATTATCACTCGTTTGGGGCGTTTATCCGATTATTGGACAAGATGTTCGTACAATTGACGAGTTAATCCAGGATTCTGTTCATCAAAGTGTAGAAAGTGGTTATGTGACTGCTAGCGATGTTGTCATTATTACTGCAGGTGTTCCGGTTGGTGAAGTTGGTACGACAAACTTAATGAAAATTCATGTTGTTGGTGATTTACTTGTACGTGGTCAAGGGATTGGAAAAGGAATTGTAACAGGACGCACGATTGTGGCGAAAACTGCTGAAGATCTTGTTGGTCAAGATACAGAAGGTGCTATCATCGTAACGACAGGTTCTGATCGTGATATGATGCCAGCCATTGAAAAATGTGCAGGCTTAATCACTGAAGAAGGTGGCTTAACGAGCCATGCAGCTGTTGTAGGCGTTAGTCTAGGAATTCCAGTGATTGTTGGTGTTGAAAATGCAACAACATTTATCGAGCATCAAAGTTCGGTTAAAATGGATGCAGAATCAGGCGTTATTTACCATGGACAAGACATGGATGCTGAATAAGAAACAGTTTTGATAAACTGTCATCATAAGGAAAGCTAAGACCTATTTGGCATTGATTAAGCATGAGGGAAGACTGCAGTTACGTAGCTTAATGAAATGACAGATGTCTTAGCTTTTTTTAATAGGAGTGATCCCATGAAATGGTTATTTTTACTATTTATTTTAGTGCCTACAATTGAATTATCACTATTAATTTATTCGGGTCAATTAATCGGTTTTTTGCCGACCATTAGTATTATCCTCATTACAGGATTTGTTGGGGCTTATCTTGCGAAACGGCAAGGGTTAAAAGCTTGGAATGATTTCAATGAAAGAATTAGTCGAAGAGAACCACCAGGTGATGCAATAATAGATGGGCTCTGTATATTAATCGGTGGTATTCTGTTAGTCGTTCCGGGTTATGTGACAGATTTGCTTGGCCTTCTATTATTATTCAACGGACCGAGAAATATAATCCGACCAACTATTCACCGTTGGATTTATAGTCGAATGAAAACCGGTCGAATTATTATTCGTTAAACAGTTTATGATGCTTAGCTTTATTCGCAAGAAAAAGAAAAAATGGTGTCAATAGAATGCCGAAAAAGCCAAATAAATAGATCGAGCAAGCAAGTAAAAAGAATGCATGAATCGGTCTTAGTTGAAAAGCGGAAGACCATAGAGCACTTTCGACAAATTGACGAATGACAATTGTTAATATATAAATAATGATTAATGAAATTGCAATTGTTGTAGAATTATATAAAAAGAAATATACAATCATAGGAATTAGAAATAGTCCGATGCCTAAAAATGGAAAACTGTCCACCAATGAAATGAGTAAAGCAATACCAATTGCAACATCAAAGTCTAATATTGTGAAACTAACCGCTAACAAGACAAATGTTATAAAGATGAGTTGAATTTCGATTGTTAAAAATGTAATGATTAAATTACTTGCTTTCGTTAAACTCGTTTTTGCTTGTTGGCGGAATTTTTTAGGGAAATAAATTAAAAACCAAAAACGGTTTTTTCCGGATTCACGTAAGGCGAAGAAATAGGCAATTAAAAATACAAAAATATTCATCACTTGTTGAAAAATCGATTGAGAGAATTTAATAACATATTCAATGAGTGACTGACCAATTGTAACAATTTGTACCTCGAGAAATTCGATCCATCTTTCAACAGTATCTTCCGAGTTTTCCATAATGGATAAATGATCTTCGATCGTTGGGATGATAAATAGTAGACTGTGAAATAGAATATAAAAAAAAGCAGCAATAAGTGAAATCATAAATACAATAACAAAAATTGTTGAAAGAGTTAAAGGCATTTTTGTTACTTGTAAAACGATTGTTAACAGCGGATAAGTAAAAAAGGCAAGAATAATCGCAAATCCAATTGGTGGAAACAAATAAAGAATTAAGCATGTGAAAACGATTGGAAACCATTTGTTAAACGTTGATAATATCAGTTTCTCTTGTTTATTTCGATTTGGCAATGTTGTCACCTTTTTAAGACTTTTTAAACAAAATGATGCAATACCATTCACAAAACTGACAAAGTTTACTATAATGTAAGATGTAAGCGTTTTTAACGAAGGTATTTTTTAAAACGTAGCCTGACTATTTATGTTATTTTTTGAATAATTGGTCAGGTTGGGGAGAAGGAGCGATTTACATGACATCAACACGTGGATTAGAGGGCGTTGTAGCAACAGAATCATCAATTAGTTCAATCATTGACGACACACTTACATATGTTGGCTATAACATTGATGACCTTGCAGAAAATGCAAGTTTTGAAGAGGTAATCTATCTTCTATGGCATAAACGATTACCAAAAGAAGACGAGCTTGCTGAACTGAAACAGCAGTTAGCAGACAACATGGAATTGCCTCAACAAGTAGTCGATCATTTTAAAACTTATCCAATTGATAAAGTACACCCAATGTCAGCATTGCGTACGGCAGTATCATTACTTGGATTATATGATGAATTATCAGAAGATATGTCAGATGAAGCGAACTATCAAAAAGCGATTAAGCTACAAGCAAAAATTGCAACAGTTGTTACAACATTTGCACGCATCCGTAAAGGGGAAGAGCCAGTTGCACCGCGCACTGATTTAGGATATGCAGCAAACTTTTTATACATGTTATCTGGAAAAGAACCAGAAGCAATTGAAATTGAAGCATTTGATAAAGCGCTCGTATTACATGCAGACCACGAGTTAAATGCATCGACATTTACGGCACGCGTTTGTGTTGCGACGTTATCAGATATGTATTCAGGTGTAACAGCTGCAATTGGCGCATTAAAAGGACCTCTCCATGGAGGCGCGAATGAGCAAGTTATGAAGATGTTATCTGAAATTGGTTCAGTAGAAAATGTTGAACCATATTTAGCTGAAAAACTTGCAAACAAAGAAAAAATTATGGGCTTCGGTCACCGTGTCTACCGTAAAGGTGATCCAAGAGCAAAACATTTACGCGAAATGTCAAAACAATTAACAAAAATTCGCGGAGAAGAAAAGTGGTATGAGATGTCAATTAAGTTAGAGGAAGCATTTACGTCGCAGAAACCGTTACCACCAAACGTAGACTTCTACTCGGCATCTGTGTATCATTCATTAGGAATCGATCACGACTTATTTACACCTATTTTTGCAGTGTCACGTGTATCAGGATGGATTGCGCATATTTTAGAGCAATACGAAAATAACCGTTTAATTCGTCCACGTGCAGACTATGTTGGTCCTGGCATGCAAACTTATGTGAAAGTTAGTGAGCGATAAGTACTTTCATATATTATTATAGTAAATAAGGTGTTTACACCTGATTAGCTTTTATTTTAGGAGGAAATATTCATGACAATCGGCGAAAAAGTTACAGTACAAAATGGTGTTTTAAATGTTCCAAATCACGTAGCAATTCCATATATTATCGGAGACGGTACAGGTCCTGATATTTGGAATGCAGCTTCACGCGTATTAGAAGCAGCAGTTGAAAAAGCATATAATGGCGAAAGAAAGCTAATATGGAAAGAAGTATTAGCTGGAGAAAAAGCATTTAATGAAACAGGAGAATGGTTACCACAAGAGACATTAGATACAATCGAAGAGTATTTAATTGCGATTAAAGGACCATTAACGACACCAATCGGTGGTGGATTCCGCTCATTAAACGTTGCATTACGTCAAGAGCTAGACTTATATACTTGCTTACGTCCAGTTCGTTATTTCAACGGAGTACCTTCACCAGTAAAACGTCCTGAAGACTGTGATATGGTTATCTTCCGTGAAAACACAGAAGATATTTACGCTGGTATTGAATATGAAAAAGGATCGGCTGAAGTACAAAAACTCGTTGATTTCTTACAAAATGAAATGGGTGTTAAAAATATTCGTTTCCCAGAAACATCTGGTATCGGTATTAAACCAGTTTCTGAAGAAGGAACACAACGTTTAGTTCGCGGTGCGATTGATTATGCATTAAAAGAAGGTCGTAAATCAGTTACATTAGTTCATAAAGGCAATATTATGAAATTCACTGAAGGTGCATTTGCGAAGTGGGGCTATGATGTAGCTGAAAACGAATATGCTGACAAAACATTTACGTGGAGACAATACGACAAAATCAAAGAAGAGCAAGGCTTAGATGCTGCAAATAAAGCGCAAGACGAGGCAGAAGCAGCTGGAAAAATTATTATTAAAGAAGCAATTGCTGATATTTTCTTACAACAAATTTTAACACGTCCAAAAGAATTTGATGTTGTTGCAACAATGAACTTAAATGGTGACTATGTTTCTGACGCGCTTGCTGCACAAGTTGGCGGAATCGGAATTGCACCTGGAGCGAACATTAACTATGTAACAGGTCATGCAATTTTTGAAGCGACACATGGTACAGCACCAAAATATGCAGGTAAAGATGTGGTAAACCCATCATCTGTTCTATTATCAGGCGTATTAATGTTAGAACATTTAGGTTGGAAGGAAGCTGCAACTATGATTGAAGAGTCAATTGAAAAAACAATTGAATCTAAAGTTGTTACGTATGACTTCGCACGTCTAATGGATGGTGCAACAGAAGTGAAAACTTCAGAGTTTGCTGATGAATTAATTAAAAACCTATAATGTTAACAAAAGACAAAGCAGCTATTGCTTTGTCTTTTTCCATGTTCATCGAAATAAACGTAATCGGTTAATGATTTTTTCATCTATTGATATACTATATAAGAAAGATAAAAATTCAAATAAATCCAAAGGAGTGTTTTGAATGTTAAAACGTAAAAAAATATCAGTTATTGGTTCAGGATTCACGGGTGCAACGACAGCATTTCTACTGGCACAAAAAGAATTAGGAGATGTTGTACTCGTTGATATTCCTGAAAATGAAAATCCGACTAAAGGAAAAGCGCTCGACATGTTAGAAGCAAGCCCAGTTCAAGGATTTGATGCGAATATTATCGGGACATCAAATTATGAGGATACAAAAGATTCAGATCTTGTCATCATTACAGCAGGGATTGCAAGAAAACCTGGAATGAGTCGTGATGACCTTGTTCAAACGAATGAAAAAGTGATGACTGCTGTTACAAAACAAATTGTACAACATTCGCCAAATACAACGATTCTTGTTTTAACAAACCCTGTCGACGCAATGACGTATACCGTTTACAAAGCATCAGGATTTCCAAAAGAACGTGTCATTGGTCAGTCTGGCGTACTCGATACAGCGAGATTTAGAACATTTGTCGCACAGGCGTTAAATGTTTCTGTAAAGGATGTAAAAGGATTTGTGTTAGGTGGACACGGTGATGATATGGTTCCACTCATTCGTTATGCAAATGTTGGAGGGGTACCACTAACATCGTTATTATCTGAAGAAAAAATTGAAGCGATTGTGGAACGTACCCGTAAAGGGGGAGCGGAAATTGTGAACCTGTTAGGGAATGGATCGGCTTACTATGCGCCTGCTGCTGCTCTCGTTGAAATGGCTGAAGCAATATTAAAAGATCAACAACGTATTTTACCAGCTATTGCTTATTTAGAAGGTGAATATGAGCAAAATGGGATTTACTTAGGTGTGCCTACAGTATTAGGTGCAAATGGGATTGAGAAAATTATTGAATTAACTTTAACTGAAGAAGAAAAACGGGCACTCGAACAATCTGCAGCTTCCGTTAAAAAAGTGATGGAAGTTTTATCGATATAATATTTATTGTGTATTAAATAGGAGAAACTGTTAAAACAATCAGAAAATACTGGATTATATCATGGGAGATTTGCTATAATAAATATAGGGAAGATATTTGAAGTAAATACATTAATTGGGATTTTATGAATGTATGAACGATCACATTGTTTTAAGGGGGAGTTCCGTATGGTATTCGGTAGAAAAAGACAATTAGGTAGACAAATTACAGAAATGTCTGTTGGGGAAAAATTAAAACTAACGGAAAAAATTGAAGACAAAGATTTATTACTTTATTTGGGACTAACAAATGATGCGAATCCACTTTATTTACAACATGATTTTGCATCACAAACAGAGTATGAAAAACCAATTGTTCCAGCAGTCATGTTAACAGGAATTGTTACCTCTGCTGCGACAAAGCATCTACCAGGACCTGGTTCGCATGTTATAGAACAAAATTTATCGTTTCCAAAAGCGGTATATCATTATGAGACGATTAATATCGAATTGGAAGTGACGAGTTTAGACGAAACAGACAACTTGGCGGAAATTTCCGTAAATGCAGTAAATGAAGAGAATGAATTAGTAATTCAAGGAAATTTAAAAGTACGTCCAACAAAGAAAATTGAACGCTTAACGTCAGAAGCGATGAAAAACTTCTTTTAATGGATGAAATGAGCGCTGCGATCTTATAGGTCGCAGCTTTTATTTTTCAGAAGTGTCAAGCTAAGATGTCTGAAAGGCGTGTAAAAATATAACGCAATCCATTTTTAAATCTTTACAAATGCTTAACATTCATTCTGTATAATAGAGTTAACAACAAATACGTCAAGATGATTGAAAGTAGGGGTTTCTATGGAAAAAGCACAAAAAATACTTATCGTAGATGACGAACAATCAATTCGTACATTATTAGCGTATAACTTAAAACAAGCAGGATATACGACGGTAATGGCAGAAGATGGAGAAGAAGCAATCCGTTTTGCGGATCAAGAAAAGCCAGATTTAATATTACTGGATTTAATGTTGCCGAAGATTGATGGGATTGAAGTTTGTAAGCAATTAAGAAAACAACATATTCATATCCCCATTATTATGCTTACTGCCAAAAGTGAAGAACTTGATAAAGTGCTCGGATTGGAAATCGGTGCAGATGATTATATGACGAAACCATTTAGCCCGCGTGAAGTGATTGCACGTGTTAAAGCTGTTTTGCGCCGAACAACAAGCTTTTTTGATGGAGAACAAGTAACAGACATTCTTATATCAGGCCCAATCAAAATCTATTTAGAACGTTATGAAGCTTATTTATATGAAGAACTCCTAGAGTTTACGCCGAAAGAATTTGAATTACTTGTCCATTTTATTCGCAATAAAAATCGTGTTTTATCAAGAGATACATTGCTAAGTGCGGTGTGGAATTATGATTTTGCAGGAGATACACGAATCGTCGATGTGCATGTTAGTCATTTGCGTGATAAGATCGAGGAAAATACGAGAAAGCCAAAATATATTAAAACCGTTCGAGGAATTGGTTATAAATTTGAGGAGATGACAGTATAGTGCGCTCATTGTATATGCGCCTAGTGATGACGTTCGTTACGATTACAATTTTGTTGCTCGTCGGAATCGGTGTTGCACTAGGGCAGATGTATCCGGCACTATTTGAAACATTCACTGCTGAACAACGCTCAAAATTCACCATTTATTTAATTGCGACATTAGTGATTGCATTTATGCTTGTGTTATTTATTGCGCTTCGAACATTGCAATATTATGCGAAGCCTGTAGATGATATGACAGCGGTTGCGACAAAATTAGCAAAAGGCGAATCAATTGATTGGCTAAGTCACCCACATTTACATGTACATACGGATCCACTTTCGACTGCGATTAAAGAAATTGCAGAGAAAATGGAAGAAACCGCTGCAAAACGTGGCGATGAAAAAGATCGTTTAGAAACGTTAATTGATAGTATTGGAAGCGGTCTTATCATGTTTGGACGCGGAGGTACAGTGCGTCTAGTGAATGGAATGTTTCGAAAAGTATTTGGATATGAGGAAGGGTCAATTATAGGGCAACCGATTAACTCCATTGGGCTACCAAAAGATATTGAAACATTAATTGAAAATGTGTATATGACAGAGAAACCTTCAGAAACACAGGTGACGGTGGAAGAGGAGTATGGGAAAATGAGTTATTCTATACTCGGTGCACCTGTTATTGGGAATCATGGGAATTGGTTAGGGATTGTCATTGTCGTTCATGATATTACAGAACTTGTCCGACTGGAAGGCGTTCGAAAAGATTTTGTTGCGAATGTGTCACATGAACTTCGAACACCGATCACTTCTATTAAAGGCTTTGCAGAAACGTTATTATCTGGAGCATTAGAAGATTCTGAAGTGAGTAGAAATTTTCTTGAGATTATTCATAAAGAAAGTGATCGTTTAAGTTCACTTATTGAAGACCTGTTAATTTTATCTGGCGTTGAACGGGCAGAATTTAAATTAGAATATACCCATGTAGATATTAATCGAGTCGTTCGTGAGGCAACCCAACTCGTTTCGGTTGCATTAGATGAGAAAAAGATGAAAATTAACTTTAATCCACCTGAAAATTTTTATGTAAGTGGAGATGCGAATCGACTCATCCAAGTGTTTGTAAATTTATTGTCAAATGCGATTACGTATTCTCAAGAAGAGAAAGAAATTCATATTAGAGTAGAAAGTCAACCTGAACATTTACTGGTGATAGTTGAAGATGAAGGGATTGGAATTGAAGCTTCAGAGCTTCCGCGGTTGTTTGAACGTTTTTATCGTGTCGACCGTGCGCGAAGTAGAGATTCTGGCGGAACAGGACTAGGGCTTGCAATTGTGAAGCATTTAGTTGAAGCGCATGAAGGTACAGTAGAAGTATATAGTAAAGTTGGGGTTGGAACAGCATTCTATATTAAGCTCCCTATAAATCAACCGCCACAATAAAATGAATAGAATGATTAAAGGCCGTTATTTTAATTCCATCTTTGAACATGGTAAGATGGACATAAGATAATGGCTTTTATCATGTGGGAAAATATTATAAAGCTTATGTAAATTACGTGAATGCATTGTATAAAAACGAATTGTACAATAACAGCATTCATTTTAATAGGAGAGGAATTCATTTGACGAAGAAAAAGATCGTATTATTAGATGGAAACAGTCTTGCATATCGTGCGTTTTTTGCTTTGCCATTATTAACGAATGATCAAGGTATTCATACGAATGCGGTGTACGGATTTACAATGATGTTGCAAAATATTTTAGAGGAAGAAAAACCGACGCATATGCTTGTAGCATGGGATGCAGGGAAAACGACATTTCGTCATGCGACATACGAAGAATATAAAGGCGGCCGTCAAAAAACACCAAGCGAATTATCGGAGCAATTTCCGTATATGCGTAAGCTATTGAAAGCATACAATATTCCTCAGTATGAATTAGATCAATATGAAGCGGATGATATTATCGGTACGCTTAGTAACAAAGGAAATGCAGAAAAAACTGAAGTTGTGGTCATTTCGGGTGACAAAGACTTAACCCAACTTGCAACTGATTTAACGACAGTTCGTATTACCCGTAAAGGCATTACAGATACTGAAACCTATACACCTGATCATGTGATGGAGAAATACGGGATTACACCACCTCAAATTATTGATATGAAAGGTTTAATGGGTGATTCTTCAGACAATATTCCTGGTGTACCAGGTGTTGGTGAAAAAACAGCTTTAAAATTATTAAAAGAATACGGAACGATTGAAAATATTTATGCTTCATTAGACCGTATTACAGCGAAAAAGTTAAATGAAAACTTAACGACATATGAAGAACAGGCTTATATGAGTCGTGATCTCGCAACGATTGAAGTAGAAGCGCCGATTACGATTGACATTCCAGATTTAGCATATGATGGACCTAATATGGATTCGGTTGTGGATATTTATCAAGAGTTAAATTTTACAACATTATTAGATAAATTAGGTGCTACACCAGTAGTAGAACAACAAGAAGCGATTGATGTGCATGTGTTAACGACAATTGATGAACATATATTAACAGATCATATGGCACTTCATGTAGAAATGGCAGATGACAACTATTTATGGGCTGACATTGAAGGCATTGGTTTAGCAACGAGTGACAAGCAATATTATTTCACAGTAGAAGCCATTGAAGAGTCTGAAGCATTTCAAGCATGGCTAGCGGATGAAACGAAGAAAAAATCGACGACTGATTCAAAAGCAGTTACAGCATCTTTGAAGCGTTATGGTTATGAGGTAAAAGGTGTTGATTTTGATTTACTATTAGGTTCGTATATTGTTAATCCATCTACATCATCACCAGAAGTTTCCGTCATTGCCAAACAATTTGGCTATACAAATGTCGAATCGAATGAAGTAATTTACGGAAAAGGTGCTAAAAAAGCGATTCCTGCTGAAGATGTACTAGCAGAACATACTTGTCGTAAAGCATTAGCTGTATGGACGCTTCAACCTACGATAGAAAATCAGCTTAAAGAAAATGAACAATTTGATCTTTATCATGAATTAGAACTTCCATTAGCCCTCATATTAGCTGAGATGGAAACAACGGGCATTACGGTAGACCAAAACGCGTTACAAGAAATTGGTGAGCAATTATCGGAACGCATCGAAACATTGCAAGCGCAAATTTATGAAATGGCGGGGGAAACATTTAATATTAATTCCCCGAAACAATTAGGGGTTATTTTATTTGAAAAAATTGGACTGACGCCAATTAAAAAGACGAAAACAGGTTATTCAACCGCTGCTGATGTATTAGAAAAATTAAAGTCAGAACATGAAATCATTGCGCATATTTTATTATATCGTCAATTAACGAAATTAAATTCAACGTATATTGAAGGATTACTAAAAGAAATTCATGATGATGGTAAAGTGCATACACGATTCCAACAAGCTTTAACGACAACAGGTCGTTTAAGTTCAATCAATCCGAACTTACAAAACATTCCGGTACGCCTTGAAGAAGGTCGTAAAATTCGAGCAGCTTTTGTACCTTCAGAGAAAGATTGGCTACTTTTTGCAGCGGATTATTCGCAAATCGAGTTGCGGGTTCTTGCCCATATTTGTGAAGATGAAAAACTGATGCAAGCTTTTAAAAATCAACAGGATATTCATAGAAGTACTGCTGCCGATGTATTTGGTGTTTCATTGGAAGAAGTTACGAGTGAGATGCGTGATGCAGCAAAAGCAGTAAACTTTGGTATTATTTACGGAATTAGTGATTATGGTTTATCACAAAATTTAAATATTACACGTAAAAAAGCAGCGGAGTTTATCGAAACATATTTAGCGAGTTTCCCAGGTGTTAAACAATATATGGATACGATTATTGAAAAAGCGAAGAAAGATGGCTATGTGACAACATTAATGAACCGTAGACGTTATTTACCTGATATTAAAAGTTCGAACTTTAATGTCCGTGGTTTTGCGGAGCGAACAGCAATGAACACGCCAATTCAAGGAAGTGCAGCAGATATTATTAAGCAAGCGATGATTCATATGAATGAACGTCTAAAAGAAGAAGGATTGCAAGCAAGAATGCTTCTACAAGTACATGACGAATTAATATTTGAAGCACCAGCAAATGAAATTGAAAAATTGAAAGAGCTTGTACCTGCAGTTATGGAATCGGCGATTTCATTAAGTGTTCCGCTAAAAGTAGATATTGCGTATGGTCCATCTTGGTATGACATGAAGTGAGGGGATTTTATGCCTGAATTACCAGAAGTAGAAGGTGTTGTAAGAGAATTAGCACCTGAAATTGAAGGGAGAACGGTTCGACATGTGACCGTTTCTCCTATTATTGAACAATCAAAAGCAAATGGACGAGAAGCGATTATTAAAGGAATGTCTACGACTGCATTTGTAGAAGCTATGCAAGGAATGACAATTACAAAAGTCATTCGACGAAGTAAATACATTTATATTCACCTTGAAAAAGAGGGGAATGTTTATTTGCTCGCAACGCATTTAGGAATGACAGGTGCTTGGTTTCCGGTAAAACGAATTGAAGATGTAGAAGAAGAGAAATTTCGAAAACATATTCATGTCATTTTTGAGATGACAGATGGGGAACTACTCGTCTACTCAGATATTCGAAGATTTGGGGAGTTACGTTTATTACAGGTAGAAGCAGACTATCCGCCTTTATTGAAAATGGCCCCTGAACCATTTATTGAAGAGGCGTTGAATCATTATATTGCATGTACAAAATTGCCGAAGTATGAAAATAAGCCCATTAAGGCAGTTATTATGGATGGGCAGGTGATCTCAGGTTGTGGCAATATTTACGCAACTGAAGCACTGTTCAAGATGAATATCCATCCGAATCGTACTGTGAAACGTATTAGTGAGACAAGACATCAGCAATTATTTGAAACGATTGTGCACGTGTTACAAGAAAGCATTAATCATGGTGGGAGTACAATTTCAGATTACCGTACGATTAATGGTGGGGCAGGTAATATGCAAAATCGATTAAAGATGTATGGGAAAAAGCATTGTGTCGTGTGTGAAACACCGACAAAGTCTATGCAAATTGCTGGTCGTACATCTGTTTACTGTCCGAAATGTCAGCGATGACTAATAATACTTAGGACGAACATACGCGAATGGATACAATGCGTATGTTCGTTATATTACATATATTGAGTTGTATGCGATTACATCATTGAGGGAGGAAGAGAATTGATTATAGGACTAACAGGGAGTATCGCAAGTGGGAAAAGTACAGTATCCAATATTTTGTTGGAAAAAGGTTATCCAATTGTTGATGCAGATCGAATTGCAAGACAAGTTGTGGAGCCTGGAACAGCCGTCATTCAACAAATTGAAGAAGCATTTGGGCGAGATGTGATACATGAGGATGGCACATTGAATCGCGAGCGTTTGGGAACGCTTATTTTTGATGAAGAAGAAAAGAGAAAACGTTTAAACAATATCATTCATCCTGCGATTCGTGCTGAAATGTTACGTCAAAAAGAAGCACATTTACAGGCAGGTGCAAAAACGGTCATTATGGACATCCCATTGCTTTTTGAGAGTAATTTGCAATCATATGTTGAAAAAATTGTCGTTGTTGCTGTTACACCTGCGATTCAACAGGAACGATTAATGAAGCGGAATGGATTTACAGAAGAAGAAGCGGCAAATCGGATTGCATCACAAATCTCGGTGGAAGAAAAAGCGGCTGCAGCAGATGCAGTGATTGATAATAATGGCACAGTAGAAGAAACTGAAAAGCAAGTTATACAATTACTTGAAAAATGGGGTTTATAAGTAGTCAGACACATCTGAATTTTAGAAGTTTATTTTTATACAGTTTTAATCTGTTATCTTAATTTAATTGTGCTATACTAATAATCGAAAAGAACATTAAGAGTATAACATACTTACAGGAGGAACTATATATTATGACGACATCTATTGCGATTAACGGATTTGGACGAATTGGGCGTATGGTTTTCCGCCAAATGATTTTAGAGGACGATGTGAATATTGTTGCTGTAAACGCTTCATATCCATCAGAAACTTTAGCGCACTTAATTAAGTATGACACAAACCACGGAGCATTCGAAGGTGAAGTAATTGCTGAAGAGGACGCTTTAGTTGTAAATGGTAAACGTGTAAAACTTATTTCGGATCGTGATCCAAGAAACCTACCATGGAAAGAGTTAGGCGTAGATATCGTTATAGAAGCAACAGGGAAATTCAATTCTCGCGATAAGGCGGCACTTCATTTAGAAGCAGGTGCGAAAAAAGTTATTTTAACGGCACCGGGTAAAAATGAAGACGTAACAATTGTACTTGGCGTTAACGATGAAGAACTAGACATTACGAAACACGATGTTATTTCAAATGCTAGTTGTACAACAAACTGCCTTGCACCTGTAGCAAAAGTTTTAAATGATACATTTGGTATTGAAAACGGTTTAATGACAACTGTTCACGCATATACAAATGACCAAAATAACATTGACAACCCACATAAAGATTTACGTCGTGCACGTGCTTGTGGTCAATCAATTATTCCAACGTCAACAGGTGCTGCAAAAGCATTATCACTTGTTTTACCAGAATTAGATGGTAAATTACATGGAATGGCGTTACGTGTCCCGACTACAAACGTGTCATTAGTAGACTTAGTAGTAGACTTAAAACAAGATGTAACAGCTGAAATGGTAAATCAAGCATTTATCGACCAAGCTGAAGGTGACTTAAAAGGAATTATCCGTTACACAACTGAACCATTAGTATCTGTAGACTTCAATACAACAACAGAGTCTGCAACGATTGATGGATTATCAACAATTGTCATGGGTGACCGTAAAGTTAAAGTACTTGCTTGGTATGACAATGAGTGGGGTTATTCTGCAAGAGTTGTTGATTTAGCGAAAAAAGTTGGACAAGCATTAAAAGAAACGGTTCAAGCATAAGGTAAATAAATATCGAAAGTAGGGTAGGGATGAAAGATTCCTACCCTTTTTATGTTTTTGCATTTTCTGTTATAATAAAACTATTATATAGAAAAATCGGAGGATATCGTATGAAATGTCCAGCATGTCAATATAACGGTTCTAAAGTTGTAGACTCCAGACCGGCAGATTTAGGTCGCTCTATTCGCCGCCGAAGAGAATGTGAGTCTTGTAGTTACCGTTTTACAACATTTGAAAAAATTGAAGAAACACCATTAATCGTCGTAAAAAAAGATGGTTCACGTGATGAGTTTATCGGTAGAAAAATTTTGCGAGGGTTGATTCGCGCATGTGAGAAACGTCCCGTCCCGCTAGAAGACCTAGAGCACATCGTATATGAAATTGAAAAAGAATTAAGAAGTTCCGGTGTTGTGGAAATCGATTCGAAAGATCTTGGTGAAATGGTGATGGAGCGACTTGCTGATGTCGATGAAGTTGCTTATGTACGTTTTGCGTCTGTTTACCGAGAGTACCAAGATATTAATGTCTTCATTGAAGAATTAAAAAACTTACAAACACGTGCAAGTGAAGAGTGAAAGGGGAACTAAGAAATGGTCGCGTTATTTAAAGAGTTACAACCAGTAGACGCATATACAGTGAATATGTCGCAACCATTTTCAGCTTATGATCAAAAGTTCTTAACATTGTTTTATCAACCGTTAATTGGCTCAGTGGCAATGAGTTTATATATGACATTAGTGGCAGATGCTGAACGCGGTGACGAACAATTTAATCATTATTATTTAATGAATGTACTATCATTGCCACTAAAACCGATATTTGAAGCGAGAATTTCATTAGAAGCAATTGGCCTCATTCGAACATATGTAAAGGATCATGGAAATGACCGTGCATTTATTTATGAGTTATCACCACCATTAGATGCAAAAGCTTTTTTTGAAGACCCTTTATTATCGACTTTTTTATTTAGCAAAATTGGTGAACAAGCATATCGAAATTTACGTGATCGCTTTATCGTATCTGATGAGCAAAAAGAACAATATAAAGAAGTTACGAGAACGTTTTTAGATGTTTATACCCCGGTTCATCACGGAATGGAACATCTTGAAGGTGATTACCAATATGTCGGTCGCGACAATATGAACGATCTTCCGTTTAAACAATATGATTTTGATTTTGATTTTGACTTGTTTCGTTCAGGTTTGTCAGAGCAGATGGTTCCACAATCCGCACTGGCATCCATATCGAAAACGTTTATTGCGAAGTTAGCATTTATGTATGCATTAACGCCAATTGATATGCAAAAGGTTGCGATGATTGCTTTAGATGAACAGTTAGACATTCAACCAGCAAGATTGCGAAAAGCGGCAGCAGAATATTACAAGATGAATATATCTAAAACACCGCCTATACTCGGGAAAGCATTTGAACAACAAGCACCGGTAAAAGAAGGTACGACAGCAGAACCATTATCGAGAGAAGAAGCACTTGTACAATATTTAGATCATACTTCGCCTATTGAGATTTTACGTGATTTACTGGATGGAAAAGAGCCCCTTCCAGTTGATGTAGAATTAGCAGAAAGGCTCGTCACAACACATGAATTACCAATAGGTGTTGTAAATGTTTTATTACAATATGTGTACATTCGAAATGATGGGAAAATCACCAAAAACTATGTTGAACGTATCGCTTCTCATTGGATGAATAAAAAAATATCGAATGCACAGGAAGCATTAAAGATTTCACGTGAAGAACATGATAAATATGTCCGTTGGAAAGAAGAAGAGAAAAAGGGAACAAAAAATTATCGTCAACCGAAACAAAAGGAAGGCGTCGTTCCAGAGTGGTTTTACAAAAAAGAACAAAAAGAAGTAAAAAATGACAATGAACAAAATAAAACGACAACTTCCTCACGTGAAGAAACAAAAGAAGAACAAGCATCATTAGAAGAACGAAGACGCAAATTGCGTGAATCACTGATGAAGAAAAATAAAGAGGTGAAATAACATCGAACCAATTGGAAATAAATTACGTAAAGATGCTGGGTTTCAAACTCGATATGATCAAATGCGCCGTCAAATATTGAACCACGAACAAGTACAGCAATTTGTGACGGAGCATGCGGACCAAGTTGATACGGATATGATTAATCGCAGCTTAAACAATTTATATGAATTTATTCATGCCTCCCATCAATGCGATAAATGTCCTTCGTTGGAAGGATGTATAAATATGATTAACGGTTTAGAACCAACGTTAAAAATCCAACGTAATTTAATCGAAGTAGAATATGTGAAATGCCCATCTCGTTTGAAGGAAGAGGCTAGACAAGAAGTAGCCAACATGATTGAAAGTATGTATATGTCTAAAGATGTCATGGAAGCGAGATTATTAGATGTGGATTTTGATGGGAGTGCGCATGAGAGTCGCCTTACAGTTATTGAAAAAGCGAGAGACTTTCTTAATGAATTTGACGATACCGGTATATTGCCAAAGCAAGGATTATATATTCACGGTCCATTTGGCATTGGGAAGTCTTTCATTTTAGGTGCACTAGCGAATGAACTTGCAGAAAGACATGTGAAGACGGTCGTTGTTTTTGTGCCAGAGTTTTTACGTGAGATGAAACAATCTATTCAAGAACAAACGTTAAATGAAAAGATTGATTATGTGAAAACCGCCCCTGTTCTAATGTTAGATGATTTTGGTGCTGAAACGATGTCAAACTGGGTACGTGATGAAGTACTCGGGGCGATTTTACAACATCGAATGGCTGAGCAATTGCCAACATTTTTCACATCGAATTTAGGATTTAAAGAGCTTGAGCAACATTTAGCGATTACACAACGTGGTGAAAAAGATGTTGTAAAAGCAGCGCGTATTATGGAACGAATTCAAGTTGTTGCGGAGCCGATTGCATTAGATGGCGATAATCGTCGCCTTTCATAATCGTGATTGATTTTGTACTTGCAACTTTAAGATTGTTGACGTATAATATGCTGTAATCTCATTATAAAAATGCATTGAGAAGGACATGAATTAGTTTTCATTATCGCCAGAGAGCGAGATCATAGGCTGGAAATCTCGTCGGTATATGGACCAATTTACCACCTTTTAGCAGCATTGATGAAAAGAGTAGTCAATGACGGTCCCGGCCCGTTAGCCGAAGTAGAGCTTCGTTAGCTTATTTTGTTATGGGTTAATAGAAGAAGGGTGGAACCACGAGCATACGCTTCGTCCCTTTTTTAGGGACGGGGCTTTTTTGTGTTTTTTATTATAAAAAGGAGTGTGTTAAACATGTCAGAAATGATACAATTACAATTTCCAGACGGTGCAGTAAAGGAGTTTCCCAAAGGAACAACAACTGAAGAAGTAGCGGCATCGATTAGTCCAGGTTTAAGAAAAAATGCGCTTGCAGGAAAGCTTGATGATACATTAATTGACTTTAAAACACCGATTGAGACTGACGGCAAAATTGCAATTATTACACCTGATTCACCAGAAGCGTTAGAAATTTTACGTCATAGTACGGCACATTTATTAGCACAAGCAGTAAGCCGTTTGTTTAAAGGTGCAAAATTTGGTGTAGGTCCAGTAATTGACAATGGATTCTACTATGATATTGATTCAACAGAACCCATTACGGCGGATGATTTACAAGCAATTGAAAAAGAAATGAAACAAATTGTTAATGAAAACATTGAAATTCACCGTATCGAAGTAACACGTGAAGAAGCAATTGAGCGATTTAAAGAAATCGGTGACGAGTATAAGTTAGAATTGATTGATGCGATTCCAGCAGGTGAACAAGTGACACTCTATGAACAAGGTGACTTCGTTGATTTATGTCGTGGTATTCACGTTCCATCAACTGCAAAAATCCGTGAATTTAAACTATTAAGCATTGCTGGTGCTTATTGGCGTGGCGATTCAGACAATAAAATGTTGCAACGTATATACGGTACAGCATTTTTCAAAAAAGATGCATTAAAACATCATTTGAAAATGTTAGAAGAAGCAAAAGAACGAGATCATCGTAAAATTGGTCGTGAGTTAGAGTTATTCATGAACTCTCAAAAAGTTGGACAAGGATTGCCATTATGGTTGCCAAAAGGTGCGACAGTACGTCGTATTATTGAACGCTATATTGTCGATAAAGAAGAAAAACAAGGCTACCAACATGTTTATACACCTGTTTTGGCAAGCTCTGAATTATATAAAACAAGCGGTCACTGGGATCATTACCAAGATGATATGTTCCCAACAATGAAAATGGATAATGAAGAGTTAGTCCTTCGTCCAATGAACTGCCCGCACCACATGATGATTTATAAAAACGGCATTCATTCTTATCGTAATTTGCCAATTCGAATTGCAGAACTTGGAATGATGCACCGTTATGAAATGTCAGGCGCACTTTCTGGTTTACAACGTGTGCGTGGAATGACATTAAATGATGCGCATATTTTTGTTCGTCCAGATCAAATTCAAGATGAATTTAAACGTGTTGTTCAATTAATCCAAGACGTTTACAAAGACTTTAATATTACGGATTATTCATTCCGTCTCTCATATCGTGATCCAGAAGATACAGAGAAATACTTCGATGATGATGACATGTGGAATAAAGCACAAACGATGTTAAAAGAAGCAATGGATGATTTGAAAGTGGAATACTTCGAAGCTGAAGGGGAAGCAGCATTCTACGGTCCAAAGCTAGATGTGCAGGTTAAAACAGCATTAGGAATGGAAGAAACATTATCAACAGTCCAATTAGACTTCTTACAACCTGAGCGTTTTGATCTCACATATGTTGGGGAAGATGGAAAACATCACCGTCCTGTCGTTATTCACCGTGGTGTCGTTAGTACAATGGAACGTTTTGTAGCGTATTTAATCGAAGAATACAAAGGGGCATTTCCAACATGGTTAGCGCCAGTTCAAGTGCAAGTAATTCCTGTTTCGCCAGAAGCGCATTTTGATTATGCGAAAGATGTACAAGAAAAGCTTATTGCGGCTGGCTTCCGTGTTGAGTTAGATGAGCGTGAAGAAAAAATTGGTTATAAAATTCGAGAAGCGCAAATGCAAAAAGTTCCGTATATGCTCGTATTAGGGGACAATGAAATCGAGTCTGGCGAAGTGAACGTTCGTAAATACGGTGAGAAAAAGTCTGAAGGAATGGCATTCGATGCATTTTTAGCACTTTTAAAAGAAGACGTACAACATTAATTTGAAAAAGATGTTTGACAATGAAAAAAGTCCATGGTATGATTATAAAGGTTAAGAAAGTAATCAAATACAATTTGTGGTGAAAGTAGAGGCTACCCGCTTCTCACCTGATTGACGCATAAAGCTGTTGACAGGTATTGAAACAATTTTTGAATGATTTTGTATGTACATTTATGTGCATTTTCAAGCGGGTAGACAATACATGTTGTCTACCCGCTTTTTTATTTAGTGGTAGACTTTCTACGACACTCTGTTAAAGAGGAACCCAAATTGACGTATTCTTGATACAATAACCCGGAGGTGTATTACGATTAGTAAAGACATGAACGTAAATGAAGGGATTCGAGCACGCGAAGTTCGTTTAATCGACCATGAGGGAGAACAACTTGGTGTCAAATCTCGCAATGAAGCACTTGAAATTGCATCTCGTGTAAATTTAGATCTTGTTCTTGTCGCACCAAAAGCAAAACCACCAGTTGCACGTATTATGGACTATGGTAAGTTCAAATTCGAGCAACAAAAAAGAGAGCGTGAAGTACGTAGAAATCAAAAAGTGATTAACGTCAAAGAAGTGCGTTTAAGCCCGACAATTGACGATCACGATTTCCAAACAAAACTTCGTAACGCTATCAAGTTTTTGGAAAAAGGCGATAAAGTTAAAGCGTCTATTCGTTTCAGAGGCCGTGCGATTACGCACAAAGACATCGGGCAAAAAGTACTCGATCGTTTTGCCGAAGAATGTAAAGATATTGCGACAGTTGAACAACGTCCTAAAATGGAAGGTCGCAGTATGTTCTTAGTATTAGCACCAACTGTTGAGAAATAATGTACAAAGAAAGATTTTAGGAGGAACCAACAATGGCTAAAATGAAAACACATCGTGGATCAGCGAAACGTTTCAAAAAAACAGGTACAGGTAAAGTAAAACGTGGCCGTGCTTACACAAGTCACTTATTTGCAAACAAAACAACTAAAGCAAAACGTCACTTACGTAAAGCTTCACTTGTTTCTTCAGGCGACTACAAACGTATTCGCGAAATGATCACGTACATGTAATAATAGTACAAAACTAGTTTCACATTAAAAATCATTCAAAAAACAAAAATTCGGATATATAGCAGGAGGGAATCACTATGCCACGTGTTAAGAGTGGAGTAGTACGACGCCAACGTCGTAATCGCGTATTAAAATTAGCTAAAGGTTACTATGGTTCAAAACATAGACTTTACAAAGTAGCAAACCAACAAGTCATGAAATCATTCAACTATGCATATCGTGACCGCCGTCAAAAGAAACGTAACTTCCGTAAATTATGGATTACACGTATCAACGCGGCAGCTCGTATGAATGATGTTTCATACAGCCAATTAATGCATGGATTAAAAGTTGCAGGTATCGATGTGAACCGTAAAATGCTTGCTGACTTAGCAATCAACGATGCAAATGCATTTGCTCAATTAGCTGACACTGCTAAAAAAGCAATCGCAAAATAATTCAACACATTCAAATCCGTTCCTTTTTCTAGGAACGGATTTTTTACATTGATCATAAATGGCTTGTACAGAGAAGGGAGTATTGCAATGAAAGAAACGCTAATCATTTGGATTGGACTCATGTCACTATGGGCTTTTCTAATGATGGGATTCGATAAAAATCGTGCAAAAAAGAATGCATACAGAATCCCTGAAAAAAATTTATGGATTGCAGCGCTGTTCGGTGGTGGAATTGGTGCTTATATAGGGATGATTCTTTTTCGCCATAAAACGCGCCATACATCATTTCGTGTTGGCTTTTTAATGCTTGCGCTTGTCTATATCATGCTGCTCCTATATTTATTAGGTGTACCATTACCAACTACTCGTCAATTCACATAAAGAAATTCATATGATATTCAATCTTTTATCATGATACGAAGAAAGAACATGATACACTAAACAATGAATAACATTATAAGATAAAGAGGGATCGTATGACGAACGTATTAAAAATTCATTTATTACATGAAGATGCAAAAATGCCCTATCGCGCAAATGAAGGAGATGCTGGATTAGACGTTCACGCAATTGAAGAAATAACGATTGAACCGGGGGCTACAGCTTTAATTCGCACAGGCTTACAAATGGAGTTACCAAAAGGAACAGAAGCACAAATTAGACCAAGAAGTGGATTGGCATTTAAACATGCAGTTACGGTCTTAAATAGTCCGGGAACAATTGATGAAGGATATCGCGGGGAACTCAAAGTGTTGTTAATCAACCATGGAAAACAGCCATTTACAGTCGAAAAAGAAATGAGAATTGCGCAAATGGTTATTGCCCCAGTGATGCAAGTTGGTGTAGAAGAAGTAAAAACCGTGACTGATTCTGAACGTGGTCAAGGTGGATTTGGTTCATCTGGTAAATAAAATATGTAAACTCAAGAGACGAATGGTATGAATTCGTCTCTTTTTTCATATGCTGTACAAATATCGTTTTAACGTTCTGTTTGATCCGTATATGGAGTGTTGGAAATTGTGTGCAAAACGTATGAAAAATCTCATTGAAAGGTGTTGATCATGTGCATCAACGTTCGCATGACAAATAAAATTCAATACGAGGGGGAAACAGTTTGAATGCAATCGTTCTAGCGGTAATAGGTATGTTTGTGTTTGCTTTAGGGTATCGATTTTACTCTAAGTTAATTGCCGAAAGAATTTTCCGTCTAGATCCTAATTATGTCACGCCTGCTCACAAATATCGTGATGATGTTGATTTTGTGCCGACAAACAAATTTGTATTATGGGGGCATCATTTTACGTCGGTTGCTGGTGCAGCACCGATTGTTGGGCCTGCAATAGCAGTTTACTGGGGATGGTTACCTGCTTTTTTATGGGTGATTCTTGGAACGGTTTTTGCAGCAGGGGTACATGATTTTGGGACATTAGTTCTTTCTGTACGGAATAAAGGACAATCTGTCGGAACGTTAGCCCATCGTTTAATCGGTCAGCGTGCAAAGATTTTATTTTTATTTATTATTCTTATTTTAGTACTCATGGTCAATGCTGTATTTGCTTGGGTTATTTCGAATTTATTTATACAGTTCCCGGCAAGTGTACTACCAGTCTTTATTCAAATTCCATTAGCGATTTGGATTGGCCATGCAGTATATAAACGAAAACAAAAGATGCTCATTCCATCATTAATTGCGTTAGCCATTATGTATATCGCAGCTGTCTTTTCAAGCGAAATTTCATTTTTGCAAATTGATCTTGTAAAATATATGGGTGGAGAAGATGGAACGGGTCTATTTGGATTAAGTACGATATCCACAGCATTTTTTATTTGGATTATCGTTTTAATGATTTATGTGTATATCGCGTCGGTATTACCAGTATGGAAGCTCTTACAACCTCGTGATTTTATTAACTCGCATCAGTTAGTAGTTGGATTAGGGATTTTATATCTTGGCTTATTATTTGTCAATCCAAAAATTACAGCACCGATGACCAATGCGGTGAGCGATGTGTCGTGGTTTCCCTTATTATTTATTACGATTGCTTGTGGTGCAATTTCTGGATTCCACGGGCTTGTTTCTTCTGGAACCTCTTCAAAACAATTAAATAATGAAGTTGATGCAAGATTTGTAGGGTATTTTGGAGCAGTTGGGGAAGGGATTTTGGCACTTATATCCATTATCGCAGTCATTACATTTTTTCCGAATAAAGAAGCATTTAGTGCGGCTTATTCAAGTTTTGCGGCTGCTAATGGTGGTGGGCTAGGAAATTTTGTTCAAGGAGCAAGTCATTTAGCGATGGGATTAGGAATTCCGACAAGCATTTCAACGACGATTGTATCGATTATTGTTGTAAGTTTTGCAGCAACGACGTTAGACTCTTCCCTTCGTTTAATGCGGTATATTATTGCAGAGTTAGGCATTGAATATCATATGCCAGTACTGGAAAAGAAGCATGTTGCAACATCTTTAGCAGTGATTACAAGTGCAGCGCTTGTGTTGTTACCAAAAGGTCCACAAGGATTTGGTTCTGGTGGGTATTTATTATGGCCTTTATTCGGAACAGCCAATCAATTATTGGCAGGAATAAGTTTACTGTTGATTTCCATTTGGCTAAAGCGCTTGGGCAGAAATTATTTAGTCACACTTATTCCGATGGCATTCGTCATGTTTATGACACTATGGGCGATGTTCCAGCAAGTCGTATTTGAATGGTCATGGGTTGGATCTGATGCCAACTGGTTATTATTCATTCTCGGTGCAATTATTTTCGTCTTTGCCATTTGGATTTCAATCACAGCCATTTCAACATTGAAAAACGACAAACAAACATTCATCGGTGACAAGGAAAATGAGTGAAAAATGGCTAGGGAAATATTGCCCTAGCCTTTTTTAACAGGAGGTTCATTGTATGTTTCAAAGGATGAAGCAGTTAATCGCATGGTATGAAGAAGTACTAAGTATGCCACATCGAAGAGAAATTTTAAGTGAATTACGTGAAGACGATGATCTATTTATGTTGCTTTTATATTCCGAAATGCTCGGCATTCCAAACCCCGCATACTATTACACACTGGAGTTATACCCATATATGTTGGAGAAATTTCATGATTGGCATTTACGAATGGGGATGGACAAATCCCCTTTAGCAGGTTTTCGTTGTTGTTAAAGGAGGGAAAATATGTGGAATGAAAAATATATTTTCGTTGGAGGTAAAGGCGGAGTTGGGAAATCAACATCAGCTACAGCAATTGCTGTCAAACATGCAAATGCGGGTCAAAAAACGCTACTTGTATCAACAGACCCAGCACATAATATTGGGGACATTTTTCAAATCTTGATTGGTGGGAAAATAAAAAAGGTCGATTCTTCTTTATATGCACTTGAAATTGATCCGGAAATTGAAACGACGCAGTATATTCAAACTGTTAAAGAACATATAAAAGGTGTTGTAAATGCAAAGATGATGGAAGAAGTGCATCGGCAGTTAGACGCCGCAAAAACGTCCCCTGGTGCAGATGAAGCGGCATTATTTGATCGCTTAATTACGATTTTGTTGGAAGAGTCAGGAAATTTTGATAAGATTGTAATTGATACTGCACCTACAGGTCATACCATTCGTTTGCTATCTTTACCAACGCTTATGGGGGTTTGGATGCAAGGATTAATAGATAGGAGAAAAGCGACGAATGACAAGTATTCAAGACTTATCTATGATGGTGAGCCAGTCGAAGATCCAATTTATGATGCACTTCGGACAAGACAATGTCGTTTTGAACGTGCACGATCGATTTTATTAGACGATACACGAACCGCATATGTATTTGTATTAAATGCTGAACGGTTACCGATTATTGAAACGGAAAAAGCGATGCGATTATTGCAACACTATGAAATGGATGTTTCGACGTTAATTGTAAATAAAGTCTTACCACAAGAAGTAACCGGTACATTTATGGAAGAGAGAAAAAAGCATGAAGCACAATATGTGAAGCAAATTTATGAGACTTTTAAAAAACAAAGCATTTATGCTGTGCCACTTTTTTCTAAAGATATTACAAGTAAAGCGCAATTGTTAGCAGTAAGTCATTATTTAGGGAAGGAATGATGGATATGAAAGCATTTGTACATGAGAAGGGGACACTACACATGAAACAAATGAAGGAACCGGTAGTAGGGAAAGATGAAGTCGTTGTTGCTTTAAAAGCAGCAGGATTGAATCGAAGAGATTTATACATACCGGATCGCCGGGGCGATGAAGCCGAGGCACTTATCCTTGGTTCAGATGGTGCAGGGATTGTTGAATCGATAGGGAAGCACGTGACAACGGTTGCCGTAGGAGATGAAGTCATTATTAACCCTGCGTTACGCTGGAATGAAAATAGCGTTGCGCCTCCCGCAGCGTTTGATATTTTAGGCATGCCTGATAATGGTACCTTTGCAGGGAAAATTGTCCTTCATGCAGATCAGATAGAACCAAAGCCGAAACATTTATTATGGGAAGAAGCGGCTGCCATTGCGTTGGCAGGAATGACTGGTTATCGTGCAATGTTTACGAAAGGCGAATTGAAAAAAGGTGAAACCGTTTTCATTCCAGGAGCTGGAAGTGGTGTTGCAACATTTTTAATTCAATTTGCCAAAAACATTGGAGCGCGCGTGATTGTCACTTCTAGAAGTGAGGAAAAACGTCAACAAGCATTGGATCTAGGCGCAGATCTTGCATTAAACACACATGACGATTGGGAAAGTGTGCTTGAAAATGAGACGATTGATCTCGTTATCGAAAGTGTCGGACGTGCAACATTTAACCGGTCGTTGAGCGTACTGAAGAAAGGGGGGCGGATTGTCGTATTCGGCGCAACAACAGAAGATACCGTTGAACTTGATTTAAGAACGTTTTTTTATAATCAACAACAAATTTTTGGTTCGACGATGGGATGCAGAGAAGAGTTACGCAGTATGCTACAACATATGGAAACTTATCAAATGAAACCGGTGATTGACAAAGTATTTACGTTAGATAACGCAAAAGAGGCTTTTCATTATTTAGAAGAAAGTAAAAACTTTGGTAAACTGGTATTTCGAATAGATGAATAGGCAAAGGACCTCGTTATAAGTTTGAAAACGAGGTCCTTTTTTGGGGATTAATGATGTTTACGCGTATCGAGTGAAGAGATTGAGCAAGTCATATGGCGAGAGAAAAACCTTTGGAATAGAAAATTTGTACTGATTGTCGCAAGTTTAAAAGCAATCCAAACGATGCCGATTGTTAACAATAAAGTAGGCATAGCCGCTAAATCAGGTAATAACACCCATGCAATATCAAAAATATATAGGTTGAATATAAAAACGCCAATTAAAAAAGCACTTTTACTAAAACAGTGTATCAAAACATCCACCTCAATGAATACATAATTTCCTATTTACTAGTGTAAATGTTCTTCTATCACATGACGAATAACATGCTTACAAAAAAGTGCCGATTTTTTGTAACCTTTTCAATAATTGTCCGTACTATAGGTAGTACGCACTGAATGATTTTTGCAATCATGTCGAAAGATGTCGTATGAATACGTATATTGTCGGTGTTTGTAAAGGGTTCGGTAGGGTACTTATAGCAATAACTACATATTGTCATATTTTACATGGAGATCGTTCATCGTAAAAAACGATTGAACCTGTAAAATATAAAAGGAGTGGAGTAAAATGGAAGAACAACAACCTAAGCGTCAATCGAAAGGGATGCTCATCGGAATTATTATTGCTGTATTGGTGGCAGCGGGTGGTGCATCAGCATTTTTCTTTTTAAAGTCATCACCAAAACAAGACTATTTAAAGGCAGAGAAAGCAACGGTTGACCAAGCGACAGAATTATTTAAAGATCGTTATGCAAATGAAGTAAAATGGGCGGAAACCCAGTTAGATAAGCCTGTTGATTCAACATTGAAACTTTCCGCAGATTGGAATGATCCAAATGTTGATTATTCATTAAGAGAAGCACAAAGTATCGTCAATAATAGTGAGATTGTACTCAATAGTATATATGATGCGAAAAAGAAAGAACTAGAATTAGGCATTAATGGTAGTCTCGGTACGGTATCTATAGATCCGGCAGTATTTAACGTCGATGCAGAAAATTTATTCTTATCATTACCATTTACGAAAGATGTCCTTTTTGTAAATGGAAAAGATTTTGGCAAATTAATGAAAGAAATGGATCCTTATTATGATGGTCCGGAAGAAATTGATTTTTCAACATTATTTGATCAAGAACAACTAGCAGCAAGAAAATTTCAAACGTATGTAATGGATGAATACGGTAAGTTTTTATACAAAGAATTACCAGATGAAGCATTTGAAAGTGAAAAAGAAAATCTTGATTTATACGGCGAAAAACTGAAAGCAGAAAAACTTTCAATGACGTTAACAGAACAACAGTCGAAAGATTTAATCAAGAGCTTATTCAAAAAGGTTCAACAAGATGAGCAGTTCAAAAAACTATTAAAAGATGTCATCATTGAACAATCGACAGGTGGTATCTACGCAATGCCCGGTAGCGAGGAAGCTGCTGACACGTTAATGGAAGACTTTGATAGTGGCATTCAAGAAGCAATTGATTCAATCGACGAGAACCTCCATTTACCAGATGGTATTCAATCGACAATTTGGGTGCATAAAAAATCAATTGTAAAACGTTCATTTGCAGTAACTGCAGGCGAAGAAGTGGAGTTACAAATTGAAGGAGAACAATTGCTTGAAAAAGATCAACAACAATGGACTTATGATTTCATCGCAATTGATAAAACGTATAACGAAGAAAATAAAGTAACATTTACTGGTGATTTAAACTGGGATGGTAAAAAAGGAAAAGATACGATGAAACTTCTAGTAGCTGATGTAGAAATTGGTTATGAAGGAGAAGAATCATTAGATGGCAAGGAACGCACATTCAATCGTGGCATCCACTTCAACGATAGCTATGACAATTTTAAATTAATTTGGGATGGAAATGCAACGCATGAAAAGGATTCAGCAACAGCTTCTCACCAATTTAAAGTTGATGGTGGCATTCCATATGTAGGTGATATCACATTAAACTTAGACACAGAAGGTAAAATTGTGAAGAAGGTTGACATGCCTACTAAAGATGATGCTGTCAATGTTGGAACGATGTCAGCTCAAGAACTTGAAGACTATTTATATAATGAAATTATGCCACAGTTTGGCATGTGGTCTGAACAATTTATGACAGAGCTCTATAACTATTGATAGATTGGTGTGAGCGATGTGCAATTTTTGAAAAATACGTCGTTTTTTACGGCACAATTTGGAAAGAGAATGGTAAAGAAGAAGTGGGGAACCCTTCTTCTTTTTCTCATACCGATCATTTTAATTAGTTTACCGATTTATTTTATTACGTCAATTTTTACGTCGAATACAGAAACGTCAATTCAAGTTGGTTTGATTGATCAAGATCAGACGACAGAATCGGAACTATTAACCATTTTATTTGTTGAAACGGTATCTGAAGAAGGTTTTATGAAGATAGAGGCTATGACAGAAAAAGAAGCGCAAGCAAAAATTGAGCAAAATGAATTGAGCGCCTATTTTTCAATACCTAATGGGTTTACGAATAACCTTTATGACGGTATTTCAGTGACCATTCCTATTGTTGGAAACGGTTCTAAACCGACTGATAGTTTTATTGTAAAAGAATTAATGGATAGTATGGCTAGATTATTGTCAACAGCGCAAGCGAATATTTTAACGATTTATGATTTCTCAAAAGAGATTGATATGCCACAATCTGAACGAGAAGAAATGCTCATTGAACAGTTTGTCGACTTTACATTTTTCACATTGGGTAAAGATAAGATGTTAACAGAGGAAGAAATTACAAATGTTGCAACGAGTAATCCAATTTATTATTATGTTGTATCATTTCTTTTTATGTTACTTACGATTTGGGTTTTTGGATTTATGACGATGTTAAATGAAGATGAACAAGAGGGGATGAATGTGCGGTTCACAATGTTAGGTGTGACAATTTGGCAGCAAACGATTGCTAAAATATTGATTACACTAGTTGGTGTGCTTACGTTTGTCATCGTACTCTTTTTAGCTATTCAACGAGTAATATCGTTTGAATTATATGCCATTGATTATATCCGAATTGTCTTATTTGTCATCTTATATAGTATTCAACTCATCGCACTTTTTGTCTTATGTCAAATATGGATTCGATCAAATAAAATGAGTTTATTGGCTCAAGTAGTGCTCATTGTGTTGACGATTCTGCTGAGTGGTGCATTGATTCCGACGCTATATTTTCCAGAAGTTGTACAAGACTTTTCACCTTATTTCTTTTCAGTTCATGCATTTAGTTGGTTTATTGACTTGATGGTTGAGGGACGAAATTATGCAGACTATACATTTTTACTGCTATCATCTACGATCATCCTATTAGTTGTGTATATGACATCGTTTGTGAAAGAGAGGTGGGCACAATGATGCACTTGTTACCACCGCAGTTTATAAGAATGAAAGCAGAATGGAAGAGCACAGTATTTTGGCTTATTCTGCCCATTGTTCTAACAATTATGGTCATGAAATTGATTGATGTTTGGCAAGACGAAACGACAGTTCCAATTGGCGTTGTTGTGGAAGAAGAATCCCAATTGGTAGATGAGCTGATTGAACAGTTAGAAGAAACGCCCTTACTACGTATTGAATATGTGACGAAGGCCGATGGTTTAAGATTATTAGCACAACATGAATTAGATAGTGTGTACATCATTCGGTCAGGCTATGAAGATAAAGTGTATGCCAATGATCGGAATCGACTCATCGAGGCTTATGCATCCAATCGATCATTTGCCTATACGGTTGTCAAAGAAATTGTGACATCTTATGCGCAAGAGGATATTGCACGTTCAAAAGCTGCATTTGAATTGAAGTTTGTCTATGAACAATACGATCAAGCGGATTTATGGCATTATGAGAATATCGTTGAAAGAAGTAAAGAACGTCAATCAACAGCAGATTTATTAACAACAAGCTTTTCCTATGGATCATCAGAAACAACGCCGAAAGAACAAGCGCCATTGTTTAATGTTTATGGGATATGGGTGTTATTTACTTGTATCAGTACGTTTTTTTTATTCGATTGGGTCATTAAAGATCAACGAAATGTGATGAAAAAACGATGGGTATTTACAAATAAAGGATTTCATTCCTATGCAACAATCTTATTTATACTGTATACAGGGATGTTATTTATCATAGATTTCATCTCCATATATATGATCAGTCACTTGTTCCAAGTCCAATTGTCTGTGATGGCATTTATTGTTTTTCGTGTAACAATCAATTTTTTCGTATTATTTATTGCACAACGAACAAAACAATTATGGACTTATTATGTAAAAGGCGCTGTATGGACGATTATGTTAGGTTTAGCAGGAGGGGCCCTCGTACCAATCGATCGAATCGTCCAGCAGTGGCCAATTATTGTGCAAGTCAATCCGGTTTATGCGCTGTTAACCGGGCATATACCGTTCATTTGGACAGTGGTTACATTATTGCTATTCATTGGATGGAGATGGAAAGGAAGACGATTATATGCTTAATGTAAAACAAGTTCAGAAAAAATATAAACGAAAAGAAGTACTAACGAATTGTACCTTTGAAGCAGAACGTGGAGATATAATTGGGCTTGTTGGAGAAAATGGTGCGGGTAAATCTACTTTATTGAAATTGATCGCCTCGGTTATTAAACCAACAGCCGGTGAAATTGAGCTAGATGGGCTTTCTTATAAAAATCATGTAAAGGACATTCGCAAAAAAATTGGGTATGTCCCACAAGATATTGCGATATGGGAAGAATTTACCGTGGCGGAAAACATGTTGTTTTTTGAAAAGCTTAGTTGGAAGCGGAAATCAGTCGAACAATGTAAAGCACTTTGCGAAAGCATGCAATTATATGCTTGGAAAGAAAAAGCTCGTGCGCTTTCTGGCGGAACGAAAAGAAAATTGAACTTAGCAATTAGTTTATTGCATGATCCTGATGTATTGCTGCTTGATGAACCGACCGTTGGGATTGATTTAAAATCCAAAATTGAAATTGGTCATTATTTAAAAAAACTAGCAAAAGAAGAAGGAAAACTCATTATGTATATTTCTCATGATATGGATGAAATGATGAATTTATGCGACAAAATATATGCGATTGGAAAAGACCCTTTTTATAAAGAATTATTGAAAGAAAAAAAGATGGATGTTGAACAACTTTTATAATGAAATACGAAAGTTTTATGAAGGGGATTGAATTATTGAAGTGAAATCTATCTATAGGCGTATGTTTTGTTGTGGAAATTTAATAACATTCGGGTATAATGAGAGGTATAAAAAGGGGGATTTGAAACATGGTAGAAACAGTAAAGCCTTTGACAGATTTAGAGATTGCAAATAATGCGGTGATGCAGCCGATTATGAACATCGCGAAGTCAGCGTCAATTGAGGAAGAAGCTATCGAGCCATATGGTAAATATAAAGCGAAAATTGATGTTTCGAAAATTAAACCTCGTGCACAAAAAGGAAAAGTCATTTTAGTTACTGCTACGAGCCCGACTCCTGCTGGAGAGGGAAAATCAACAGTAACAGTTGGTTTAGCTGATGCAATGTCGCAACTAGGTAAACAAACAATGGTTGCTTTACGTGAGCCATCTTTAGGACCAGTAATGGGTATGAAAGGTGGCGCAACAGGTGGCGGGTACGCTCAAGTATTACCAATGGAAGATATTAATTTACATTTCACAGGTGATATCCACGCCATTACTACGGCGAATAATGCATTAAGTGCATTTATTGATAACCATATATATCGTGGCAATGAATTACAAATCGATCCTCGCCGCATTACATGGAAACGTGTACTAGATATGAATGACCGTGCATTACGTAATGTTGTTGTCGGATTAGGTGGACCTACGCAAGGGGTTCCACGCGAAGATGGGTTTGACATTACAGTTGCCTCTGAAATTATGGCAATTTTTTGTTTAGCTACAAACTTACAAGATTTAAAAGAGCGACTCGCGAATATTGTCATTGGTTATACATATCATCGAGAAGCCGTAACTGTCCGTGATCTACAAGTTGAAGGTGCACTGACATTATTATTAAAAGAAGCCTTTAAGCCAAACTTAGTTCAAACGATTGAAGGTACGCCAGCTCTCATTCATGGAGGGCCATTTGCGAATATTGCACATGGCTGTAATTCGCTTATTGCGACAAATACCGCAAGAGATTTAGCAGATTATGTTGTCACCGAAGCTGGGTTTGGATCAGATTTAGGCGCTGAGAAATTTATGAATATAAAAGCGAGATATGGTCAGTTTTCACCAGATGCAGTCGTTATTGTGACGACAGTTCGCGCTTTAAAAATGCATGGTGGAGTCGATAAAACCGAGTTAAAACAACCGAATGAAGAGGCTGTTATAAGCGGTCTTGTCAATTTGGAAAAACATATTGATACAGTCCGTCAATTTGGGGTTGAACCTGTTGTTTCCATTAATCGATTTGTAATGGATACAGATGCTGAAGTGAATGCAATTATCCAATTTTGTGAGCGAAATCAAGTGCGTGTTGCAGAAACCGAAGTATGGGAACATGGTGGAGCTGGTGGAATCGCGTTAGCTAAAGAAGTGTTGAAAGTTGTAGAAGAGCAACAACATTTTCATCCGTTATATGAAATGGATGAATCGATTGAAACGAAAATGGAAACCATTGTTACACGTGTATATGGTGGCAATGGCATCGTGTTAACAGAAGAAGCGAAACGTGATCTTCAGTTAATCGAACAAAATGGTTGGAGCCGTTTGCCGATTTGTATGGCCAAAACACAATATTCTTTCTCTGACCATCCAAATCTTTTAGGACGCCCTGAAGATTTTGTCATTACAATCCGAAAAATTATCCCAAAACTTGGCGCAAATTTTTTAGTTTGTTTAACAGGGGATATTATGACAATGCCTGGATTACCGAAAAAACCAGCAGCACTTCAAATGGATGTTAATCAAGACGGACAAGCAGAAGGGTTAATGTAACATATATCAAACATAGAAAATGCTATAAATATTATATAAAACGCAGGAAAATAGTTAGGAAATATAGAAAATGAAAGTAATAAAAACCGGCTAGTATTTGTTTAGACTGAAACAAATACCAACCGGTTTTGTTGATTTGCATGCAAAGCGTCACATTACTAAAAGTACCCCTTGGCATTTTGAAGGAGATTGTATTAGGATCTTACATCATGTTAATCACGCTTTTTGTTCTGCGTCATATCCATTAAAGCTTTGCATCTTCCACATTTTCAAGCCATTGTTTGATAGATCCGATGACGGATTGTACGCATCCATCTTTGAATGGAGAGCGAAGATTTGCTTCTTCTACAAGTTCAAGGAATGATTTTGATCCACCAAGTGAACATAAGTGTAAATAATCTTTCCAAGCTTCTTTATGGTTTTCTTGCATACGCACCCAAAATTGAAATGCACAAATTTGCGCAAGTGTATAGTCAATATAATAAAATGGTGATTGGTAAATATGTGATTGACGTTGCCAAAATCCACCGGTTTCTAAATATGGATGCCCATCATAATCACGGTGGGGTAAGTAAATGGCTTCAATATCCTTCCACGCTGCTTTACGGTCAGCTGGACTCATCGTTGGGTTTTCATAAACAACATGCTGGAATTCATCAACAGCTACACCATATGGTAAAAACTGTAATGCACTACTTAAATGGGAGAATTTGTACTTTTCCGTATCCTCCTCGAAAAATTGTTCCATCCAAGGCCAAGTGAAAAATTCCATACTCATCGAGTGGATTTCAGCTGCTTCAAACGTTGGGAATGCATATTCAGGAATCCCTAAATGACGACTACGGTAAACTTGAAAAGCATGTCCAGCTTCATGTGTTAACACATCAATATCACCAGATGTCCCGTTAAAGTTTGAGAAAATAAAAGGTGACTCATAATTATCAATAAATGTACAGTAACCGCCAGACTCTTTTCCTTTTTTTGCTTCTAAATCCATCAACTGTTTTGTCGTCATAAATGTAAAAAACGCTGCTGTTTCAGGGGATAATTCCTCATACATTTTTTGCCCTTTTTCAATAATCCACTGCGCAGAACCTTTTGGTGTAGCGTTACCGGATAAAAAGTTTAATGGTAAATCATAATATTTTAGGTCATCAATTCCAATTCGTTTTGCTTGTCGATGATATAAGTCATTTGCAAGGGGGACAATTTCATCACGCACTTGATCGCGGAAGTTTTTCACATCATTTGCATCATAGCCAATCCGATTCATGCGTACATACCCAAGTTCAACAAAGTTTTTAAATCCGAGTTTTACTGCGATTTCATGTCTGATTTGTACAAGTTGATCATATAGTTGGTCGAATTCTTGTTCATGCGTTACAAAAAAGTGCGCACCAGCTTCCATTGCTTTTTTACGAGTACTCCGGTCTGTTGATTCTGTATACGGTGATAGTTGCGCGAGGGTTAACGTCTCTCCTTCAAATTCAATTTGTGCCGATGCAACTAATTTAGAATATTGAGAAGTTAATTTATTTTCTTCTTGCAATAATGGAAGCACTTCGGGAGAAAATGTTTTAATCGCATTTTCCGCTAATGTAAATAATTGCGCACCCCATTTTTCTTCTAATTGTGGGCGAAATGGCGTTTTGATTAATGCTTTATAATAGGCAGTTTCTAGCTCTTGGAATGATGGTTCGATTTCATCAATAAAATCACGTTCTGCTTGATAAAAACTGTCATTTGTGTCGATAGAAGCACGAATATATGCTAAGTTTGCTTGTGTGGAAAAATCTTTTGTAAGACGATTAATTTTTTCCATTGCATCATGTTGTCCTTCAACTGACGTTGCCACCTGAAATTGTTCAAGTGCTTGTAAATATTGCGTTTTTACATTTTCAAAGTTTGGTCTTGCATATTGGTATTCATTAAATGTTGTCAAAATAGTTCCTCCTTGTATGGAATTGTTGATTTATTTCATTATTCCTTAAATTCCATTAAATAGCAAACACTTTTTTTAGTTTTATTTTATAAAAAAAGAAGAGACTCATGGTACACTGTAAGAGAGCGTAATGATTATAGAAATGAAAGGTGACAGCATGAATATTACAGAATACGTAATGGAAGAAATTTTCGATCCTACAGGTTTAATTACTGGGGAACGTTATGAGTTTAAAATATATGTTGATCTTGAAGAAGAAGACGAATTATATCGCCCAGAAGGGATTGGGATTCGAACAATTTTAGCAGTTGACAATGATGAGAAAAAACTTGTCGTGGCACATTTTTTTGATCGTTCAACAGAAGAAGCGTTGGCATTTGAACTTGAGGATGAAGAATTCACTATGATTGAATCATTTTGCATTGAACAGTATGAAGAAGATGCATAAAAAATCCTATTTTCAGTGTAAAAAACGTGAAAATCTCGATATAATGGTATATGCTATTATGTGTGTATGATTATTGGCAAAATATCCTAACTGGAGTGTTTATATATGGAAAAAGAAATCGTTGATATTACAATCGTTGGCGGTGGACCAACTGGGTTGTTCTCTTCTTTCTACGCAGGAATGAGAGAAATGTCTGTAAAAATTATTGATAGTCTACCACAACTAGGTGGGCAATTAATTGAATTATATCCAGATAAATATATTTATGATGTCGGTGGTTTTCCGAAAATCTTAGCGAAAGATTTTGTTGCGAATTTAGTGACGCAAGCACATTATGCGAAACCTGAGATTTTACTTGGTGAAACCGTACAATCATATGTAAAACATGAAGACTATATCGAATTAAAAACAGATAAAGGTGTTCATTATACACGTACGATTTTATTAACTGCTGGAATTGGTGCATTCCAACCACGTAAAATTGGTTTACAACAAGAAGCTGATTTTGAAGGCGTTTCTTTACATTATGGCATTAAAGATTTATCAATGTTCAAAGACCAAAACGTCGTTGTTTGTGGTGGAGGAGACTCAGCAGTTGACTGGGCGTTAATGTTAGAAGACATTGCATCATCCGTTACACTTGTTCACCGAAGAGACCGTTTTACTGCGCATGAAACAAGTGTGAACCAATTAATGGCATCAACAGTTACGGTGAAAACATCTTTAACGGTGAAAGAGATTATTGGTGAAAATGGACAAGTTGAGAAACTTGTATTAGGTTCACGTACAGCAGAAGATGAAGTAATTGAAGCGGATCATGTCATTGTAAACTACGGAAATATATCATCATTAGGTCCATTAAAAGAATGGGGTCTTGACATGGAACGTAATTCGATTAATGTCAACTCTCGAATGGAAACAAACCTTGAGGGGATTTATGCAGCAGGGGATGTTACAACATTTGATGGTAAAGTAAAATTAATTGCTGTTGGGTTAGGTGAAGCGCCGATCGCAGTAAACCACGCGAAATCATATATTGATCCAAAAGCAAGAGTGCAACCAATGCACAGTACAAGTGTGTTTAGTTAATTAAAACAGCTGAATATGAATGTGAAATGCTGCAATGTACATAACCATTGCAGCATTTTTTGGTTCTATTATATATGTTGGGGTCTAGAAACAATTGGGCATAAAAAATGCACGAAGTCACCTATGTCTTTTATACTTTAATTGTGAGAAAAAAGTAAAGGTAAGGTGACCCGTGCATATGAATAATAACATGAAAC
>DATGUZ010000070.1:0-5346 GCA_035300865.1 Sporosarcina sp. | reverse complement strand
TTGGTTTGTCATGTTTGCAATTATGTGATTGGATACCTACAAATCTCTTCACGCTATCTACAAATAAAATCCTGGTATCTACAATTATGTAAATACCTACAACTTCTTCTGAGATATCTACAAACCTGATTACGATATCTACAAATTTCTTCACGCTTCCTACAAATAAAATCTTGTTATCTACAATTATGTAAATACCTACAACTTCTTCTGAGATATCGACAAATCTGATCGCAATATCTACAGATTTCTTCATGCTACCTACAAATTAAATCTTGTTTTCTACAATTATGTAAATACCTACAAATTCTTCTGCGATATCAACAAATCTGATCGTAATATCTACAAGTCATTTCACACTACCTACAAATTAAATCTCGTTTTCTACAATTGTGCAAATACCTACAACTTCTTCTGCGATATCTACAAATTTCTCCACGCTATCTACAAACCTAATTGCAATACCTACAAATCGCCCACCGATACCTACAATTACGCTAACACCCATAAAAACCAGCTATCTCCAATCGATAGCTGGTTCTTTTGGTTAAGCTTTACCGTCACTCATACACATTTTGATTTTCTCGACGACTGCTTTTTTCATTCCTGCTTTAGCTGGCACCATATATTTTCGTAAGTCTGATGCATCTGGATTGTCGATTAAATATGCTCGTAACCCTTTTGTGAAAGGGATTTTGAGCTCTGTTGAAATATTGACTTTCGCCACACCACGCTCAATACATTTACGAACTTCCTCAGATGAAATGCCTGATGCGCCGTGTAATACAAGTGGAACATCGACATTTTGTTGAATCGCCGCTAATCGATCTAAATCTAATTTAGGCGCTTCTTCGTATACACCATGTCCCGTGCCAATCGCGACTGCTAATGAATCAACACCAGTTGCTTCAACAAACTTTGCAGCTAATGCAGGATCTGTATACGCATCATTCACATTTGTCACAGCTCCTGAATCCATTACTTTTCCAAGTTCTGCTTCCACTGTTGCATCAAAAGTATGCGCTTGGTCTACTACTTCTTTCGTTAAGGCAACATTTTCTTCAAACGACAGCTTCGAACCATCAATCATGACGGATTTGACCCCTAAATCCAATGCAGGTTGAATCGCTTCTAAAGACACATGATGATCCAAATGCAAAGCAATTGGAATATCATTTGTTCTTGCAGCCACATCAACAATCCCATGCACATAATCCAATCCAGCATACTTCACTGTTCCGGGTGACGCAGCAATAATCACCGGCGATCTTAATTCATTTGCCGCTTCTATAATGACATGTAGTGTTTCTAAATTATGGATATTAAATGCTGGTACTGCATACCCTTCGCGTTGGGCTTTACGTAGCATATCTCGTGTATTCGTCATTGTCTTCGATTTAGTAGTCATAAATTGTCACACCTTTTACAACACGGCTAATCGCACCATCTGGACTTGGATTGTCAGGTGTGATACCTAGTTGAATAGATTTTTTCATTGCTAATACTTGCCCGAAAATAATATATAATAATGCTAAATACGTATCGTTCTCCATTGAATCTCCTGAATCATTAACAACTACTTGCCAATCTGATAATGACGCCACTTCATCACAATGTTCTTCAACAAGTGTGACAATTTTCATCCCTGACTTTGCAGCAGATAGTTCACGCAAAATATCGATATCGTATTGACGTGTATAAGGATCATTTGACATCATTAAAACAACTAAAGAAGTATCATGTAAAAATGATTTCGGACCATGTCGGAACCCTAGAGAAGTCTCGTGAAACGCCGCCACTTGTCCACCTGATAACTCGAGCATTTTTAATGCCGCTTCGTGTGATAACTGTCCGAGTCCACCTGAGCCTAAATACACAAGACGGTCAAAGTTAAAATCTAGCACTTCATCGACAACATCCCCAACAGATGCAACAAGCTTATGACCATTTTGGATTGTTAATGAAACATCTTTTTCAATCGTTGTATGTGATGCAAATAATGCGTAAGCTGCAGTAAACATACAAGAAAAACTACTTGTCATTGCCAACGACTTATCATTTGACTCTTCTGGCATTAGTAATACGATGCTGTTCTCATCGCCTTGCACATTTTTGGCTAATTGTCCTTCATGATTACAAGTAATAATGACTTGGTAAAAATCTTGTACAATCTTTTGACCAAGTTCAACTGTTGCCACACTTTCAGGACTATTACCTGAACGTGCAAATGACACTAAAATCGTTGGCATATCTGCAACAAAATAACTCGTTGGATTAGACACGATATTCGTCGTTGCAATGGATTCAAATGAAACATTTTTGTCATTTGCTTTTGTTAATGCTGGTGCCAATGTATCACCAACAAATGCTGACGTTCCTGCACCCGAAAAAATGACACGTACATGATCATGTTTTTCATAAATCGATGATAAAAATGTATCATACTGTGTTTTATTTTCCTTATAAGTCGTTAATACTTTCTCCCATACAGCAGGTTGTTGGTAAATTTCTGCTGCTGTGTGCGTTGCGCCTAGTTGTTCCACTTGTTCTTTTGTTAAATTAAACATGTCCGTCCTCCTATACTTCATTTCCTTACACTTTCACGTAAGATTAACTTCGTTGAAATAAACGTTTTCTTTACAATACGTCTTCCATTCATCCGTTCAACTAACGTATCGACAGCTGTTTCACCCATTACGTCTGTATAAACACGTACACTACTTAAGGAAGGATACATATGTTTTGAAATTGACATATCATTAATGCCGATTAAGCTCACACGTTCAGGTATCGCAATATCCGCTTCATGTAATGCCCGAATAACACCAATGGCCATCACATCACTGCTAACAAAAAATGCTGTTGGCAAGTCATCCCCTAGTGTTTTAATCGCTTCTTGCATTAAGCGATATCCTTCATTTACCGAAAATGTACTAATAAATGCGTAACGTTCATCAAATAATGCTTTTTCATTCATATAGTCGATATACGTTTTTTCACGAATATCTTCAATTGACTGATCTTTCCCTTTAATATATTCACGTCCACCGATAAAGCCGATTCGTTGATGTCCTGTATGCAAAAAGTAATCTAAAATCTTTTTCGTCGCTTTTTCAAAATTAATGACAATCGAATCATAACGGTCCTCATCAGGGCAATAATCGACAAAAACAATGATTGGATGGATTGCTTTTAGTTCGTTCACTTGATCATCACTAAACTTCCCAACTGCAATGATTCCCTCAAATTCAGTTGCTTTCATCGCTCTTATATCGTTGAAGTAATATACTTCAGGTGTTAAACCTAATTCTTTACAGCGATCCTCAATACCTAGTCGAATCGATAAATAATACAAATCATTTAACTCTTCTTGTTCTGTATACCAATGAACAATGGCGATTTTTTGATCGATATATTTTCTTGTTGTCTTTTTTCGATAGGACAATGCCTCTGCTGCAGCAAATACCTTCATTTTTGTTTCATCCGAAACGGAGAGTGTTGAATCATAATTTAATACCCTCGAAACAGTGGCTGATGAAACACCTGCTTTCTCAGCAATATCTTTTATCGTCGCCATCTTTATAATCCCCTTCCCTACCCAACAAATGTCTTTTTACCTATCATATCATCATTTCAAATAATTCGACTACTTCCGTTTTTTCAAAGTCATCTTCACATTACAAATGGCTTTATACTAGGTAGTAATGGCATTTTCTTTAGCATCCTTCATCTTAAAAATTTGCGAAGACATCCATGATAAGAAAATTGCAGTTACACTGATACCGAAAAAAGGAAGCAATCCAGGTAAAAATAAAAATAATTGATAGAGTAAATATACGCCTAGTAGTGATCCGATACCTTGGATTGGGAATGAAACCATCAATAACACTGATGTTGAAAAATACCGTGAAAATGGTAATTCATAATGCGTAAATACTTGAAAAATATTCATACATAAAACGATATACAAAATTGAAATCATCGTTAATACACTAACTAACAATATGTTTGATGCTGTACTCGGCATTGCAAGCACAATCCGTAAATTCGTTGCAAGAAAATAGCCGACAATGATTAACACGATGCCGATTTTATTTGCGGCTAACCACTCTTTTTTATACACGCGCCAATACTCACTGACGAGTCCCTTTAAATCTTCTTGCCCTTGCAATCTTTTTCGAATTACACTAAACAATCCAGCAGTTGCAGGGGAAATTCCAAAGATTACAAGCCCCAATAATGTCAAACCCGTCCACATTAATTGTAAAACGGCTAACATCGTAATCCACTCAGCGATGGCATAAAGCTTTCCTTGCCAACCTCCTTTACCCATTTGCAATAACCTCCATACTTTTGTTCTTTTGAAAAAATCTGGCAACCTTTCTATTGATAGACCGGTCGCCAGTTTTTCAATTATTTTTCGTCACTCATACGCTCATAAGCTTTTTGTGAAAGCTCTAGGTATTGATCTACGCCCATTTTATCTAGCGTATTAATATACTCATCCCATTGATCAAAGCTACGTTTTCCAGTGATGAATTCAGCTTTCATTTCATCAATATATGTTTGTAAATCTGTTGTGATCGCACTAATTTGATCGTTTTCTTCAACCGTATAGTTTAGGCCAGGTAAAATATCGTCATCATCAATACGGTATGGTTTTGCTTTTTCAGCATTAATTCTTGAATTTTCTTTCGCTTCAGCACCTTGGAAGTATGCTTCACGAACGATTCCAGGGTAATATCCACCAGGCCAAGTTAAGTATTCACTAATCGCTTGGTCCATATTTAAGCCATCCGGATTATCTGTAATTTCTTCTAAATACTCGAAGTTTCCGTCCTCATCTTCTTCATATGTTACGCCTTCGAAGCCCATGAAGAACATTTTTGACCCTTCTTCACCATAGAAGTAATCCATCCAACGTACCATTGCTTCTGGATTTTCCGCTTTGTCTGTTAACACAAACATTCCTAAGTTTCCTAAGCCATTTGTCATTGCTGTAAACAATTTCTCACCGTCAGCACCTGCAAGTACTTCCATTGAACCATACGCATCTAATTTCAGTAATTCAGCAGGGTCAATACTGCTTAATACACCATAATTTCCTTTTGATGCTTCGGCAGCAAACTCATGTGCCTCTAGTGTAAAGATGTCTTGTTGTAATAAACCTTCAGCATAAAGCTTATTTAAGTATTGTAATAATTCTTTATAGCCATCTGTCGCAGGCACAAATTCTAACTCTTCTGTTCCATCTTTAAACTGTAAGTTAATATTCATTGTACCTTGCTTATTTAAACCGAATGATCCTCTTAATGTATTAATGACTGGGTCAATTCCATAACTTGA
>DATGUZ010000069.1:0-6065 GCA_035300865.1 Sporosarcina sp. | reverse complement strand
CCACAAGCACCTAATAGACGTAATTTTACAATTCCATCTTCTACATCTACAAGCTCACAGTCACCACCGTCACGTAGTAAGAATGGACGTAATTTATTTAATACTTCTTGAACTGAATCCATCATTGTTGTATTCGTCATGTTTATTAGCTCCTTCCCACTTTATAATCATTATTATATATGGAGTAGCGAAAAAAATCCAATGTTCAAATCGAAAGGGGATATTTATTATGACTAACAAGCAAGCGGTAATCGAAGTATTCGGAATGGACATCATTTGTGCAAGCTGTGTGAATGCACCCTCATCGAAAGATACGTATGAATGGCTAGAAGCGGCAATTAGCCGTAAATATCCAAATCAGCCGTTTACAATCGACTATATCGATATTGAAAGTGACTTAGATGACGAACGCCATCAAGAAATTGCTGAACAAATTTTCAACGATGAGTACTTTTATCCACTTGTGATGATCGATGAAGAAATGATTGGCGAAGGACATATCCAATTAAAACCAGTCTTTCAATCACTTGAAAAAATTGGCTACACAGCTGAATAAAAAGGAAAACTGTCAAGAAAGCTTTTTCTTGACAGTTTTTTTATCCATTGTGCCTTTTGTACATCCAAAGGACTCCAGATTTTAATAAACGCGCAATGCGTCCTGTTACAGTACGGTCTGCTAAATACGCAAATCCTTTCTTCTTTCCTAATGAACCTAAAAATCCTTTTAACTTTATTTCTGGTAACGATTCTGGTAATGTTTCATCTTTCCACACGTGACGAAGTACTTTAACAATTTGCTCCGCTTGTTCTTCAGCTACTTGCGCACTCGGTGCATAAGGTAAATCTGCACAATCTCCAACAATGTAAACATCATGATATTTTGGTAATTGGTGATATTTATTCAATACAAGTCTTCCAGAAGTGCCTTTTTCCGTATCGATATTTTGTACGACAGGCACTGGACGGATTCCCGCTGTCCACACAACAGCATCTACTGGAATCACTTCATCATGATTGTGTAATGCATTTGCCTCAACTTCCGTAATGTTTGACTCTGCAATCACTTCTACATCATGATCATCAAACCATCCTTTTACATAGTTACTTAAACGCTCTGGGAAATCGCGTAACACACGTGGACTACGGTCAAATAATTTGATTGTTAAATCCGGGCGACTTTCACGAAGTTCACTTGCCAATTCGATTCCACTTAAACCAGCGCCAACGATGGCAACTGTTGCACCACCACTTAAACCAAGTAGTTTCTCATACGTAATGCGAGATTGTCCAATTGTTTGAATACTGTATGTATATTCTGCTGCCCCTGGCACATCATGATAATTATCGTGGCATCCTAGCCCGACGACTAACTCATCATATTCAATTTTTTGACCGTCTGCTAAATGGACTTTCTTCTCATCCGGTGCAATTAACGATACTTCTCCTTCAACAAATGTTAATTGTTCGTGTTCTGGTAATCCGACGCGTACAACTGAATCTGAAACAGTTCCAGCTGCTAATGCATAAAACTCTGTTTTCAAGCTATGAAATGGCGTTCTGTCAATTAACGTAATATCCACATCTTCTGGTAAATCTTTTGTTAATAAGCGTAATAATACACGCATATTTCCATAGCCTGCCCCTAATAAAACTAATTTTCTCATGTTCTTTCTCCTTTTTCACTATTTCCCGCATATTCTCAATTTTATTGTAACAGTTTGTGACAACTTTCACAATATCACCCAGCCTGAAAAATAGATTGTTGAATGATTGATAGGATGAATCATTTTTATAGTACTGAAATGTCTTAAAGTTTTGTCCTACATCGACAACGATTGTAATTTTTTCAAGTGGCATCTAGACAATTCGCAGAAGTAATTCAGTCATTTTTTGCACCATCAAGCTGAAATATTGTATTATTTTTACATCAAGCAATACCGTTGACGGTACATATAAAAAAGAGTAGCATACTGATAGTGAGGTGATTGTCTTGAATCCAATGGTCGAATTTTGCATGACAAATCTTGCAAATGGCTCACATAAAACATTAGAGACATTAGAAAAAGATCCAAATATTGATGTACTTGAATATGGTTGTTTAAGTTATTGTTCAGTTTGTGCTGACTCATTATATGCACTCGTAAACGGAGAAGTCGTTGAAGCAGATACGCCGGAAGAACTAACCGAAAAAATTTACCAATTTATCGAAGAAAATCCACTCTTTTAAGTTGTTCTATCGATGATTCGTTTCATATAAAAAGCGCTATGATTAGAGAGATTGTACTGTCTCCTAATCATAGCGCTTTTGATGTTGCGATTATTTGTCCGCTGGTAAAAATGCCGATACTGGGCCTAATTCATGTTCTAAGTAAGAACGAACTTTCGATGGGAATTGTTGTAGTGCTTCGAATGATGCGCTCATTGTATGAATCATTTGTTCCGTGTTTACATTCATAAACTCGCGAACAATCATTGTTCTTAATTGGATGACTTGTTTAATTGGCGCTGTCATCTCTTTTGTAATCACTTGCTCATCATCCATAATATCGATAATGTCTTCATAACTTCCTGGATCACGCATAATAAATCCATCAATCATAGAGTTCCCAACGTCAATCATCGCTTCAATAACATCGTGTGTGAGGCGTGTGAGTGCAAGCGTATGAATTAAATCTTCATTCCATGCCGCTTCTTGTTCATATAATGCGAGTAAGTTTTCCATATGGTTTAATGATTTTTCAATTTGATTTCGGTCAACAAAATACATATTGTTGCCCTCCTTCGTTCTTTTTATTGTCCTCTCTATCTTATCATATTTCATATGATAGAAAGATGAAAGATTGAAGACGGTTGTTTTAGGTGTTAAAAAAATCGCCTTCCATAACAATTTGCTATGAAAGGCGTTTTTTTATTTTTTTGCTTTTTTAACTTTTTTTAAAATAAAGTGTGCGCAACCAAAATTACAATATTCATAAATATAATCTTCCACGACACTTATTTTATTATCAAATGTAGCTTTTGGATTTTTATCTTCAAAAAATCCTTTCAATCTTAATTGACCATAGCCCCAGTCACCTAAGATGTAGTCGTACTTTGCCAAAACGTCGCTAAAACGTTCTTTCAAAGGCTCTTCTTGAAAACCATCACGGTAATCTTTTACCACTTCGTACGTTTCTTTTTCAAGTACGATCATTTTCTCACCACCACTCACTTTTGCAATGTGGCTTTTAACTGTTCCTCACCGATACGTTGCTTTTCTCTTGCTGCAGCATTGACTTGCTCATCTGCATGGTAACTTGAACGAACAAGAGGACCCGCTTCACAATGTGAGAAACCTTTAGACATTGCAATCTCTCTTAATTCAGCAAACTCTTGAGGTGTATAGTATTTTTGAACGACTAAATGTTTCTTCGTTGGTTGTAAATATTGACCGATTGCCATAATATCTACGTTATTTGCACGTAAGTCATCCATCGTTTCGAGAATTTCCTCTTTCGTCTCTCCTAATCCTAACATAATTGATGATTTCGTTGGGATTTCTGGATACATTTCTTTTGCACGTTTTAATAATTCTAATGATCTGTCGTATGTTGCTCGTGCACGAACACGTTTCGTTAAACGTCTTACTGTCTCTATATTATGGTTTAGAATATCTGGTTTTGCATCCATTAATGTTTGAATGTTTTCATAAACGCCACCCATATCAGATGGGAGTACTTCGATTGTTGTAAATGGATTTTTTCGACGAATCGCTCGAATCGTTTCAGCAAACACTTCGGAACCGCCATCTTTTAAATCGTCTCTTGCTACTGCCGTTACGACGACATGCTTTAAATTCATCAATTGTACTGAATCTGCAACACGCTCAGGCTCTGCTAAATCAAGTTCATTCGGTAGTCCTGTTGTTACCGCACAGAAACGACATGCACGAGTACAAACAGCACCTAAAATCATAAATGTTGCTGTTCTTCTTTCGCCCCAACACTCATGAATATTCGGGCATTTTGCCTCTTCACAAACTGTGTTCAAATTCTTTTCGCGCATAAGCTTTTTCAAATCTTTATAATTCTGATTTGTATTTAGCTTAATTTTTAGCCATTCTGGTTTTCTAAGATAGTCATCATTTTTCATGCTTCCAGGTTTACATGACACATTTATCGACTCCATTCCAGTAGATGTTTAAAACACATGATAGTTTAATTTGTCAATTGTTGACTATCGTAAATGTATCACAATTCCATTTTTCTAACAACTGAAATTTTTACTATTACTTTATTTATTCTCATAGTTGTGCTACAACAAAAAAGCTATAAACGAATGTGTTCGTCTACAGCTTTTTGTTCTGTTATGCTCTATTTTTAGCTCTTGATTTTGATACGGCATGAGCAATACTTGCGCCAAGCCCTCCCCATATAACAAGGATTCCAACAACCATCATAGCAATTGCATCTCCACTCATAACGAATCCTCCTTATTCTTCATCATAATCTGATTGAATCAGTGTATTTTGTTTCCACTTTGGCAATGTCAATAAAATCCCCATTACTAATGCGAATAATGCAACGCCCCAGCCACCGTATAAAATAAAGAAGTCCGGATAGCCTTCATAGTTACCATTATCCGTATCATGTAATTTCATAACATTTTCACGAATTAACCCGAACATCATATATCCAAGCACAATTGGCGTGACAAATCCTAAGCAGATTTTCCACCATTGGCCTAATCGAATATCTGATACAGCATTTGCATGGTTTTGGAATACATCTAACTTTCTAAACACCCATGCAATGAGGAATACTTCAATTAACCCGATAGCCGCTACACCAAACTGGTTAATGAAATAGTCCGCTGCATCTAGGAAGTAGAGACCACCACGTGTTGCGAATAATGTTGATACGAGCGTTGCTATACCAACACCTATTACAACGGATTTTCCGCGAGAAACATTAAACTTATCCGAAATCCCCGCAATATACGTTTCACAAATAGATACAAGTGATGTAATTCCTGCTAATACTAATGATAGGAAGAATAATAACCCGAAAAGCCCATTCAACCCTGGCATTTGGTTAATAATTTCCGGGAATACGACAAATGCCAATCCTACACCTGCATCTGCAACATCTGCTACTGCTACGTCTGCTTGTGTTGCCATAAATCCTAAAGCTGCGAATATCCCGATCCCTGCTAATAGTTCAAATCCAGAGTTCGCAAAGCCTGTAATGAACGCGTTATTTGTAATATCTGATTTCTTTGGTAAATAACTAGAATACGTAATCATAATGGCAAATGCGATGGATAAACTGAAGAAAATATGGCCGTATGCTGCAACCCATACGCCTGGACTTTTTAATGCCGTAATATCCGGTTTAAAAAATGCATCTAATCCTGTAAAAGCCCCGTCTAATGTAACAGCTCGAATCACAACAAGAATAAAAACGACAATTAATGTTGGAATAAAAATTCGGTTTGCTAATTCAATTCCGCGCTTAACACCAGCAAATAAAATAATAAATGCAATGGCCCATACAACTAATAATGGTATTAATACGCCTGGAACATAACCACCAACTTCTCCAGGGTTATCTGCAAGGTTTAACACATCTGAAAATAAAAAGCTTCCTGTATCCGATCCCCATGATAAATTTACTGAATAAAACGTATACTTTATTGCCCAAGCAATAATGACTGAATAATACGTAGAGATGACAAACGCGACAAATACGCCCCACCATCCAAGCCATTCTGCTTTTTTTCCTGACATTCTAAAAAACGATAACGGTGCAGCTCCCCGATACTTATGCCCCATTGTAAATTCCATAATTAAGATTGGAATCCCCGCGGTTAATAATGCAAATAAGTATGGGATAAAGAATGCCCCTCCACCATTTTCATACGCAACATATGGAAACCTCCATATATTTCCAAGCCCAACTGCTGAACCGACTGCCGCCATAATAAAGCCTGCTCTTGTTCCCCACTGTGAACGTTGTTCCATACCATTTACCTCCCCTTCCACCTTATTTGACTGAATTTTCTAAAAGGTATTCTCATTATATATC
>DATGUZ010000068.1:0-13226 GCA_035300865.1 Sporosarcina sp. | reverse complement strand
CCTTCTCCTTCTGAACCAAATGCGCTACCTGGTACGACAATGACACCAACTTGACGAATCGTTTCAATCGCAAACGTATTTGCGTCTATATCATATGGATATTTTGCCCAAACGAACATTCCACCATTTGAAGGGGTGACTGTCCAACCGAGTTTTTGTAATCCTTTCGTCAACACTTCATGACGCTTTTTAAACGTCTTCCGTAAAGCATCTGTAATTTGTTCTGCATTGTCCAATGCCACTGCAGCTGCTTCTTGTATGGGCTCAAATGTCCCATAATCCAAGTTCGATTTTAAACGTCGTAAAATCGTAATCACTTTTTCATTCCCAACGATATATGCGATGCGTGCCCCAGCTAAACTAAAGCTTTTCGATAATGAATTCACTTCAATCCCTACCTCTTTTGCACCTGGAATTGATAAGAAGCTAAATGGTGCATCCCCTTCAAAATAAAATTCCGAATACGCTGCATCATGAACGACAATCACATCATATTTTTTCGCGAATGCAATGACTTCTTCGAAAAACTCTGTCGTTGGCATTGCTGGTACTGGATTACCCGGTAAATTTAAAATAAGCAACTTGGCTTTTCGTGCAATCTCCTCAGGAACCTCTGAAAGCTTTGGTAAGAAATCATTTTCCGCAAGAAGAGGCATCTCATATGGAACTGCTCCCGCTAATTGAATGCCCACATCATACGCAACATATGCAGGATTGGTCGTTAACACTATATCCCCTTCATCACAAAATGCTAATGGCAAATGAACGAGCCCTTCTTGCGACCCCATCGTCTTTATTATTTCCTTTTCAGTATGTAAATCAACATTTGATCGACGTTTATAATAATCAGCTACTGCTTCATGAAAACGTCTTGTTCCACCTAATGTATATCCATACATATTTGGCATACGACTAAACTGTGCAAGTTTTTCACGAATGACTTCATGAGGCGGTAAATCTGGACTGCCGATACTTAAATCGATTACTTCTTCTCCAGCATTTATTTTCTCTACTGCAACTTCTTTTAATGTTCCGAAAATGGATGGTTCAAACATATCCATTCTTTTTGCTTGTTGGATATTCATCTTTTCTCTCCCCTTGTATATAGAAAAGCCGTTTGAATTATTCAAACGACTTTTCAGTATGATGTTGCGTACTTGTTTTCGCTAGATTTTTCTCGCGAATTGTGTAAATGATTAATAAAAATAAAAACCAAGCAGGTGTAAAAAACAATGCGATTCTTGTGTCTTCAGCAAGTCCTAAAACAACTCCGACGAACAGTAAAAATAATAAAATGACATAGTTTGCAATTGGATATAATGGCATTTTAAATTTACTATTTGCTGCTAAAGACTTTCTCGTTTTGCGGTATTTTAAATGACATAATACGATAATTCCCCAAATGAATAAGAAACAAACTGTTGAAATACTCGTAATCATTGTAAATACATTTTCGGGCATCACATAGTTTAAAATCACCGCAATTAAAATAACACCTGTTGAAAAGAATAACGCATTTGATGGGACTTTATTTTTTGTTAATTTTAACATAGATGGTGGCGCATTTTGTGTTTTACCAAGTCCATACATCATACGACTCGTACTAAAAACAGCACTATTACATGCTGATGCAGCAGACGTTAAGACAACAAAGTTAATAATTCCTGCCGCTATTGTAATCCCAATCGCTGAGAACACTTTTACGAAAGGACTTTCTGTCGGACTCACTTCATACCATGGATAAATACTCATAATGACTGCAAGTGCACCTACATAGAAAATTAAAATTCGAATGGGAATATTATTAATCGCCATCGGAATCACTTTCTCTGGATTTTCTGTTTCACCAGCTGTTAGCCCTACAAGTTCAATTCCGGCAAATGCGAAGACAACCATTTGGAATGATAATATGAAGCCCATGGCACCATTTGTAAACATGCCATCATGCTTCCATAAATTCGAAAAGCTCGCAGTTCCGACGCTACTTGTAAAGCCAGTAATGATCATATACAAGCCAACGACAATTAACGCTAAAATCGCTACTACTTTAATGAGTGCGAACCAAAATTCCATTTCTCCAAATAATTTTACTGTTGCTAAATTCATAATAAGTAACACAACTAACGTAATTAATGCTGGCATCCATTGAGGGACTTCCGGAAACCAAAATTGTATGTAGATTCCTACTGCTGTTAAATCAGCCATGGCAATTGAGACCCAACAAAACCAATATGTCCAGCCAGTTACAAAAGCCGCTTTATTCCCAAAATAGTCTTGAACGATATCAACAAATGATTCGTATTGTAAATTGGAAAGCAATAATTCCCCTAACGCACGCATAATGAGAAAACCAATTGTCCCCATAATCATATATGCGAATAAAATAGAAGGACCTGTTAAGTGAATGGATTTACCCGCACCTAAAAAGAGTCCTGTTCCAATTGCGCCCCCTATCGCGATCAATTGGACATGTCTGTTTTTTAATCCTCTGTCTAACTGTTTTTCTTGCAAAATAATCTCCTTCCTAACCGTACAAATTACTTTTTTAATCAGAATTTTAAGATTTCCGACAATTCCCTTAATTAAATATTACCATAATCAGGGGTAATATTTATCTTTTTATTAAAAGAAACACTATTCCAATTATTGTAAATTTTATGTAAAACAGATATAAAGACCTATTTTTCAAATGAATTTCACGATAACGCTTCATTTACTTACCGTTGATTTCGCTATACTTCTTCAATCTTTTACAAGTGTTGATCACTGTTTAACCTAATGATGTAACGACTTTACTTCTTATTCATTATCCTTTACAATCAACTCTTATACTTTTATTTTTACGATGAAAGCGCTACCGAAGCACCTTTTCTTATTTTAGAATAATTTATGTTACAATATCATGTTTAATTCGACATTCAGCGGGTATTGATGAACTTATGGATAGGGGGAAATTTTTTTATGGAACATGTTGATTCAGAAAATCGAAGGAGAAAGTTGACGAAATCACTGAAACCTTCGTGGGTTTTTGCCATCGCACTCGGCTCATCGGTCGGTTGGGGTGCATTTATTTTACCGGGGGATTGGATTGCTCAATCAGGTCCGGTTGGCGCGATGATTGGTTTACTGATCGGTGCCATTATTATGATGATTATTGCATCAAGTTATGGTGTGATGATTAAAAAGTTTCCAGTTTCTGGAGGCGGCTTTACAAATGCGTTTATTTCAGCAGGTAAAATTTGGGCATTTGTTTGCGGATGGTTTTTATCGCTCGGTTATATTTCAATCGTGGCATTAAATGCCTCTGCATTTTCACTTTTATTAAAATACTTAATTCCAGGATTTATGAAGCAATATTATTTATATTCGGTTGCAGGTTGGGATGTATATTTACCTGAAGTGATTATTTCTTCATTGTTAATCATTACATTTGCTTTATTAAATTCACTTGGGACAAGCTTTTCAGGACGATTACAATTTTATTTTGTCGTTTTATTAATTGGTGGTGTTGTCTTATTAGGCGGCTTAACATTCGGCTTTGCCGATCAACCATTTGAAAATATGAAGCCTGTATTTAAAAGTGAACAATCGGTTTTCGTATCGATTTTACTTATTTTAGCCATTGCACCTTGGGCATATGTCGGATTTGATAATGTGCCACAAGCTGCCGAGGAATTTGAGTTTTCACCTCGTAAAGCAACCTTATTGATTGTTTTCTCATTATTGACATCGTTTTTAATTTATGCTGTGATGATCGGCTTGACATCATGGACATTTCCAGATGTAACAGGTATGGGTGACGGTGCATTATGGCTAACAGGCGATGTTATTTTTAACTTGCTTGGTACTGTTGGATTAGTCGTGATGGCTATTGCCATTATGATGGGCATTTTCACAGGCTTAAACGGCTTTTATATGTCAGCTAGTCGCCTGCTCTTTTCAATGGCACGTGCAAGAGCATTGCCAAATATGTTTAGAAAAATGACGAAAAATCAAATTCCAATTTGGGGAATATGGTTTGTTACACTGATTACATTGCCAACACCTTGGCTTGGACGTGAAGCCCTTAACTGGATTGTAGACATGTCTTCAACGGGTGTCTCAGTCGGCTATTTCTTTACGTGTTTAGCCGCTTATAAATTACTTGCTTGGAAAGCAGAAGAGCAAGGGCGTGAAATTGATCCAGTCAAAAAAGCACTCGCTTTAATCGGGATCGTTTGTAGTTTAATCTTTATCGGGTTATTACTTATCCCAGTCTCACCTGCAGCTTTAACTGGACCATCTTATATTTTATTAGTTGTCTGGGGAATTGTAGGCGTCGGTTTCTATTTTGTCATGCGTAAACGATATAATAGTTTAACAGCAGAGGAAACTGAATACTATGTACTTGGGAAAACGATTGATTCTGAAGCAGTGGTTGAATACGATGAAGAAGCGGAAGAACATAATGAACCCTCTTCTTCACCAGCTTTTATGAAATAATGCAAGCGGGATGACATCTTCATTGATATCATCCCGCTTCTTTCATCTTTTTTTCAATTATAATGTAGCATCTACTGAAAAGAATTCTGCTAATTGGCTTTCACGCTTATCGAGCTTAATTTGTGCTGGTTGTATCCCTTCTGCTAATAAAACTTCGATGTTTTGTTTTAAAAACGCATCACTTCCGACGATATAAAATAACGCCTCTTGGTCCTTCGCGAGCTTTTTAACTTCCCTATAATATGTCTCACGATTATCAACAAATTCACACGTGAAATTTTTCTCATCACTTGTTGCAAAAACAGTTGGGAATAAATAATCTTTTGACGAATCTATATTTAAAGAATGCATGTTAAGAATGCCTTCTGCGCGCTCTAAATAATCAAGTACTAATGGTCTAAATGTTGCAAGTCCAACCCCTGATGATAATAAATAAACATTTTTATGTTCACGAACAAGTGGCACGTTAGAGATTGTTTTAAAAATCGCCACTTTATCGCCTTTTTTCATCGAACGTAACGTCGATTTAAACTCTGAGCACTGCTCTTTAATACGCGTTGTAATGCCTACAAAATTTTCATTTGGCATTGTTGAAATGGACATATGTCGAATTAGTGCACGGTTTGGCTTCTCCCCTGCATTAAATCCTTCAAGTGCCATATGTGTATAAGACCCTTCTTCCCATGTAAAATCTTCAGGACGTTCTAATAAAAATGTTTTCACCTCATCTGTTTCATCAATAATATCGTATATTGGCATCCAATAAATTTGCATAATTCCTTCTCCTCACTTTTTATATTTCTTTATTCTCATTTACCATACTACAATTGATAATTATTCTCAATTAAAAACTCCACCTATTTTCTGAACATTCTATCGTTCATCAATCCTTGCTGTTGATTTCTAACAATCAGCCAAATGAAGAAGAATGTCATAAAGGCAATTCCCTCTATTGTAATGATGTAAAATAGAAATGGTCTTAACATATTCATTGAACTACTCCAATTTTTCAACCTTACAGTCTAATTGAGAATGAAAAATTTTAGGAACAAAGCAACCTATTTTCGGATCTCTTTGACAATAGTCTTTTCTTAACGCCTTCTATTATGTAACCCTTTTCAGCCAATAAATACAATTTTGTCTATTCGTTTTACGCATTCTCGATTACAATAAATAGATATGATTCGAAAGTGGGTGTATCTATGAAAAATCGAAAAGTTGGATTTATATTAGTGATTTTAGGGGCAATCTTTTGGGGGCTTGGTGGTACAGTTGCGCAAAAACTCTTTCAAACATATGCGATTAACGTCAATTGGCTTGTATCAACAAGACTTCTCATTGCAGGATTTTTATTATTAGTGATTCAATATAGTTTGAAAGAAAAGCGACAAGTATTTGATATATGGAAACAAAAGCGAACAGCATTCCAACTCGTCATTTTTGGATTACTTGGTATGTTAGCTGTCCAATATACATATATGGCGTCAATTGAATATGGTAATGCGGCCGTTGCTACATTACTACAATACTTAGCACCTACTATGATTATCATTTATGTCGCTTTAAAAGAAAAAACAGCTTTAACGGCTAGAGATATAACAGCCTTATCACTCGCACTACTCGGTTGTTTTTTATTATTAACAAATGGTTCATTACAACAATTATCTGTCCCAACACCAGCAGTCATTTGGGGCTTTTTATCGGCTGTCTCACTAGCATTCTATACGCTTTATGCAATCCCTTTACTGAAATATTATGATTCGCTCGTTGTTGTCGGATGGGCAATGATTATCGGTGGCGTTTCCTTAAGTTTTATTCATCCGCCGTGGAAAGTCGATTTGAGCTCGTATCCATTAGAAGTATATTTGTATTTATTTTTTGTAATCATTTTTGGAACGATGATTGCATTTTGGTTTTACATTGAAAGTTTACAAAGTTTATTGCCGAAAGAAACGAGTTTACTTGGCACATTGGAACCACTCGCAGCCGTATTAGCTACCGTTTTTTGGTTAAAAGAAGATTTTGGCATTTTTCAATGGCTCGGTACCGCTTGTATTTTCGCACTCATTTGTTTACTTGCTTTAAAGCGTGATAAAAATACGATTGAATAAAGCCAGCAAATAGAAGAAAAATACTTGAATATGTGAACTGTTTTTTCAGAGAGGTTGGCTTTTTATGTACTTTGGCAATGAATGCATTTCTTTTTCCATAGAATGAATTCAATTAGGCATTGGCACTTCTTTTGTTGGCATTAAGTACAATGATTTCAGTATGGACGCTGCGATTTGGCATTGCGTGTTTTATTTTGGGCATTGAATGAACTTAATTAGTCATTGGATCCCTTTTTGTTGGCATTGAGCATCATGATTTTGGCATTGACACTGGGATTCGACATTGCGACCCTTATTTTTGGCATTGAATGAACTCAATTAGGTATTGGATCCCTTTTGGTCGGCATTGAACATCATGATTTTGGCATTGACACTACGATTTGGCATTGTAGGTCTTATATTGGGCATTCAATGAATTCAGTTAGGCATTGGCACCCTTTTAACGGGCATTGAACGTAACCATTTCGGCATTGATTGCCTTTAGGGCATTGAATGAACTCAATTAGGCATTGGATCTCTTTTTGTCGGCATTGAGCATCATGATTTTGGCATTGACACTTGCTAAATAGGCATTAAGACCAACGATTTCGCCATTGCTATCCGTACTCACCATAGTAAAGTCTACGCCAAGTAGAGAACGACAAATACGCAGCACAGGGCACAGTCTCTCCTATAAAACAGCATCCTTACTTAACATTTCATCAAAAAAGCTGTTCAGAAAGTCATTTCAAATACTTTCTGAACAGCTTTTTCAGTTACACGAATAAACTTAAAATTAAAACGAATATGAGACCAAATACTGAAATTAAAGTTTCAAGTACTGTCCACGTTCCAAATGTTTCTTTCATCGACAGACCAAATGACTCTTTAACAATCCAGAATCCTGTATCGTTAACATGAGACGCAATAATACTTCCTGCACCTGTCGCTAACACCATTAACTCTACATTCACATCAGTTCCTGTCATCATCGGGATTACAAGCCCTGCCGTTGCAAGTGCTGAAACAGTTGCAGAACCTTGAGCGATCCGCATTAAAGCAGCGATTAACCATGCTAAAATTAACGGAGACATCGTACTATCTGCAAAGATTTCAGCGACTGTATCCCCAACACCACCGTCGAGTAATACTTGTTTTAATGAACCACCTGCACCTAAAATGAGTAACATCATCCCGATTGCAGCAATAGAACTTTCCGCTGACTTCATTAATTCTTTCATCGGGATGTTACGAGCAATTCCCATTGTATACAGTGCTAATAATACGGATAACAACATCACTGTTGTTGGTGCACCAATTACACCAATTAAATCAAAGAACCAGTTCCCTTCCATACCAAGCGTATCTTCAAATAAGGACACGATTGTCGCTACGCCCATTAAAATAACAGGGAATAACGCAGTAAATGCACTGACAGCAAATCCTGGTGTGTCTTCTAATTTAAATTGTTTCGCTTCACCAATCGAAGCCATACTACCAGATGGCTCTTTTTCAAATGCAGTTGGCACAAATTTTCTTGCAAATACTGTAAATAAAGGACCCGCTAAAATCACTGTTGGGATTGCAATGATAAAGCCATATAATAATACAAGCCCAATATTCGCATCAAATTGTTGCGCAATCACAGTCGGTCCTGGATGCGGTGGTAAAAATGCATGTGTGACCGATAAAGCTGTCGCCATTGGTAATCCTAACCATAAAAACGAAATTTTTGTCTGTTTTGAAATTTGATAAACAATCGGAATTAATAATACAAGCCCTACTTCGAAAAATAGCGCGATTCCTAATACGAAACCTGCGGCTAGTACTGCCCATTGAATACGCTTTTCACCAAATATATCAATGAGTGTCATCGCAATTCGCTGCGCGCCACCTGCATCAGCAATTAATTTCCCTAAAATCGCTCCTAAACCGAATACGAGCGCAATTCCACCTAGCGTATTGCCAAGTCCATCTTGAATCGATCCGACAATTTCATCGATAGGCATCCCAAGTGCGAATGCAATAAAAAACGAAACGACAACAAGTGAAATAAATGTGTTTAAATTAAATTTCATAATGAGCACTAGCAATAAAATGATTCCTAATGCAACAATTAGTAATGGCATTTTCTTCCTCCAACTATACGTTTTATATTTTAATCAAATGTAATAACGGCTTTTCGCACTTTTTCAGGATTGTTTTCAACGAATTGAAATGCTTCTTTTACATCATCAATTGAAAACTCGTGTGTAATTAACCCATTATGCGTTAATTTTCCTTCATTAATAAGTGATACAACCCCATTGAATTGATTCGTTTGAAGACGTGAGCCTACAATGGTTAATTCTTTTTTCGTAATATGCATTTGTGCAATTGCAGAAGGCCTTGCATTAAAACCTAGTAATACGACAAAACCTGCTGGTGATGCAATTTCCACACCCGCTTCAAAAGTTTGTGGCAAACCAACTGCATCAATGACAACGTTTGCACCTTCACCATTTGTAATCGCCATTACACGTTCTTCTAATGATTCTTCTTTTAAATGAATGACATGGTCCGCACCATTTTCTTTTGCAAATGCTAAACGCTCTTCGGTAAAATCAGAAATGATCACTTCTGCACCTTTTAGTTTCGCAATTTTTAATACTGTAATGCCGATAGGACCTGCACCTTGAATGAGTACCGTTTGACCACTACGAACTTGTCCTCGCCAATTTGCTTGTGCTCCGATTGTATAAGGCTCTGCCATCACAGCTTCATTCCAATCAATCGTCGGATCTACTTTATGAAGTTGTTTTTCTGGTAATACAATGAACTCCCGCATACCGCCGTCTTCATGAACACCGAATACAGAAACTTCTTTACAAACATTTGGACGTCCATTTTGACATGCATAGCACTCACCACAATAGGTAATCGGTTCAATAACAACCCGGTCGCCTTTTGTAAGTGCTTTCACATTTGCGCCAACTTCAATGACTTCTCCTGTTACTTCATGCCCAACAATACGTGGATACGTTGCCAGTGGGTTCGTACCATGATAGATATGCATATCAGAGCCACAAATTCCGACACGTTTCACCTTCACTTTCACATCTGTATCTTGCTGAATAGTTGGTTCTTGAACGTCTAATAATTCAATGACATTTGCCTCTGGAATATTTACCGCTTTCATATTTTCACTCCTCAGTATAATGTTTAATTGCTTCTATGGTTGCCTAAATCGTTCCTTAAATGAACATTGCAATTTATTTACATGTTCGGTACACTACTATTTGTATAAATGAGCTAGACAAATTTTATTCTGTGACATGTTACATGTCACACTTTACCGTTTTTTTACATGTAGGTCAATAGTTTTTATTAGAAAGGACGAACCTTTTTATGACAAAAATCGAAACTTCTTTATTAGCAAAACAAGTGTACAATCAGATGCGACAAAATATTATGACCCGCAAGTATGAACCGGGACAAAAATTGGATATGCAGTCTTTGGCAGATACATTTGGTGTAAGCCGTTCCCCTGTTAAAGATGCCATTCAACGTTTAGTACATGAAGGTTTATTGGAGGTTGTTCCAAGAAAAGGTACCTATGTAACAGACATCCAATTGGAAGATTTTTTAGAAGTGATTGAGACAAGATTAATGATTGAACAATGGGCAAGTCGCACGTTTTTGCAAACGGTTACAGCTGAACAAATTGAAAAGCTACGTGAAATCGTGATCAAAATGGACCAATTATTAACAACAGAACGTTTTAATTTCGAAGAATATAGTGAACTCGATATGATGTTCCACCAGCTTATTGTAGAGTGGGCAAATAATAAGCGAATAGAATCGGTCTATCGTTCCTTAAATACACATGTTATCCTTTCAAGAATCGTGTATTCAACATCTTTAGAAAGTACAATTGAACGACATAAAGACCATCATCACTTATTAAAAGCAATTGAACAAAAAGACATTTCCCATTTCCACCAGTCAATAGAACACCATTTGAATAGTTTAAAAGACGAGGCCATTTCTAGATGGGATGAATAAAATAAGTCAAATGTCCTATTATCGACATATTTTGTTTAGATAAAATATTTTATTCTTACTACTTTCATACTGAACATGATACAATCAAACTATAAACATGAAAGGATTGGTCTCAATGAGTAACCACAAAGGCATTTTATTAGAAAGTGGCACAAATGAACTTGAAATTGTTGAGTTTGAAGTTGGCCATAATACATTTGGCATTAACGTTATGAAAGTAAGAGAGATCATTCAACCGCTTCCAATCACATTTGTTCCGAATGTTCATCCGCACTTAGAAGGAATCATTCAATTACGTGGTGAGGTTCTTCCGCTTATTGATATGAGAAAAGTATTAAACATGGATTTGGAAAATCGTGTTGAAGACGAGAAATTTATTATTACAGAATTTAACCAGCAAAAAGTCGTGTTTCGCGTAGATAATGTTTCACAAATTCATCGTATCTCTTGGGAACAAATCGAGAAACCATCTTCTATGTACGAAAGCCACGACGCAAACGTCATCGGTGTGATCAAACATAATGATTCAATGATTTTATTATTAGATTTTGAAAAAATTGTTCATGACATTAATGAAGATAAACGCTTCTCAGTTGAAACAGTGAAAAAACTAGGTGAAAGAGAGCGTTCAAATAAGAAAATTGTCGTTGCTGAAGACTCCCCTTTATTACGTCAATTATTAGAAGATACGCTAACAGAAGCTGGTTATGTAAATTTAACATTTTTTGAAAATGGAAAACTAGCCTATGATTATTTACATACGACAGCAGAAAATAACCAACCATTAGATGAGCAAATTCAATTACTCATAACAGATATTGAAATGCCCCAAATGGATGGACACCATTTAACGAAGAAAGTAAAAGAACATGATGTATTAAAGCAATTACCTGTTCTCATTTTCTCAAGTTTAATTACGGATGATTTACGCCATAAAGGTGAACAAGTTGGTGCAATTGCGCAAGTGTCAAAACCCGAAATTGCAGAATTAATTCACCAAATCGATACACATATTTTATAACTATTGTAAAAAAGCATTTGGCATTGTCAATTCACCAAATGCTTTTTTGTCGCCCTTTCATTGTTATTTCATTATAATAACTGATTCGTATTACGTTGAATGTGCTTTGCAACATGTTGAATGATGAGTGCATCGTCAAGGTACCCAATTGGCACTAACATATCAGGAATCAAATCTATTGGTGCAATCACATAAAGTAATGCAGCGGCAATGTATATACGATGCTCCTTTGACATTGTTTTAGATTGATAAGCTGTATAGAGTTGTTTTAGTTTTGTCATAAAGCTTCCTTGCCCATCAATACTTCTTAATTTCCGTTCAAATTGTTGATGTACAACATCTTGGCCTTCCTCTGTTTCAGCATATAATTTATACATCTCTAATTCTTTTACAAGTCGCTTTTCCGAAAGTACCTGTGAATCTATCTGTTCGTTTTGCAAAAAAGATGCCATCATTACAGAAAGCGCATCATTCGTTGGCGAAAGCTGTTCAGTCTCACCACCACTTTGCTCATTTGTCAAATCTAAAAACTCCACAAGTGATACATCTAAACATGCCGTCAACGCTTCTAAATGTTGTATACTCGCAACTCTCTTTCCATTGATTATTCTCGATATTGTCGCAATGTCAATATGACTTCGTTCGCTCAATTGCTTCATTGTCAATCCTTGCTTTTCCAGCAACTTCTTTAACGTCGCTCCTATTTGTTTATTTGTCAATTTACGTCCCATGCACACCCCTCCCTTTGTAACGTATCTTAAATCTAATTGTACAAATGGTTTGTTATTTAGTCAAAAATTATTGACGCATTTCGGAATGATCGAATGGTATGATCATACGCCTATACTTAGAAAAGATGTTTTAATGATACGCAATATCTCGTCTAATCATTGATAAATAATGCGCTATTCACTATGCCTAAATGTATGATTTAGTAACTGACCTTAAATGCTTTTATTTTAACCATACGTAAATTCTTATAAAAAATATTTAGGCTGCATTTGTACAGTCATTTGACAGTGCCATTTCCCGTTGAACAAAGGACGGTATTGGGGGAACATCTGGGGGAGCTTTTGGGGGAACATTGTCAAAAATCGTCTATAAACCGCGTAGCAATGCGCGAATCTTAGCGAAGAAAATAGTTGCCCGGGAAATGAAAGGAAATATTCCCAATCTAAAAAAACGTCATCTAACCGTGGTTTGGCAGATGACGTTTTTAACCATTCTGATGCATTTATGACTTACGAATTTGCGCTGTTTTATTTGTGAAATCTTCCATTGGATAATAAGCATCTTTTACAAGTAAGTTTGGTCCTAAACAATTCACTGCTGGACAATGACAATTAATCGTTTGAGCTAGTGGACGTGCTAACCAACGGTCCAACATAATTGGTAAAGATTCATTTTGAATATTCCCCATTGGCGGCGTATCACCGAAATCCGTTACGATAACATCCCCTGTAAAAATGTTGACGTTTAAACGTGAACGTCCATCTGGATCATTCCGCACAGAAAGATTTTTACTGTTGTAAACGCGCTCCAATAATTTTAAATCTTCTTCATTTGAACTGCATGGATAAAATGGTAGT
>DATGUZ010000067.1:0-61698 GCA_035300865.1 Sporosarcina sp. | reverse complement strand
ACAAAAAAAGAGAGCAGCCATCGCTACTCTCGTTTCTCCGATTCATTATGCACGTGAGACATATTCGCCTTCTTCAGTATTGATCACAAGTTTGTCACCTTGGTTGACGAAGAATGGTACTTGAACGACTAAACCAGTTTCTAGTGTAGCTGGTTTTGATCCACCGCTCGCTGTATCTCCTTTAATGCCTGGCTCAGTCTCAGTGACTTCAAGCTCAACTGTAATTGGAAGTTGAACACCTAATACTTCCCCTTCAAATGACATAATATGAACTTCCATATTCTCTTTTAAGAATTTTAGTTCATATTCGATTTGATCGCCAGAAATTTCGATTTGATCATATGTTTCATTGTTCATAAATACATATGAGTTTCCATCAGCATATAAATATTGCATTTTTACGTTATCGATTTGAGCACGTTTTACTCTTTCTCCACCGCGGAATGTTTTTTCTGCGATATTTCCGTTACGTAAATTACGTAATTTAGTACGTACAAATGCTGCGCCTTTACCTGGCTTTACATGTTGGAATTCGAGTACGCGCCAAATATCTCCGTCTACCTCAATTGTTGTTCCTGTTCTAAAGTCGTTCACTGAAATCATAAAAAAACCTCCAAATATTATAAAATTAATAATTCTTTTGTTGCGAATGTGAGTCGTTCATTTCCGTTTTCAGTAATGATTATATCATCTTCTATACGAACTCCGCCAATTTGCGGCAAATAAATCCCTGGTTCGACTGTTACGACCATATTAGGTTCTAAAACTGTTTCAGATTTAAATGATAATCCTGGTGCTTCATGCACTTCTAAACCAATTCCGTGGCCTGTCGAATGTCCGAACGCCTCACCGTATCCGTGCTCTGCAATATAATCTCTCGCGATACGATCAGCTTCAATTCCAGTCATTCCAGCTTTAATTTCAGCTAATGCACGTTTTTGCGCTTCTAATGTAATTGCGTAAATTTCTTTCAGTTTTTCTGAAGGCTCTCCTACCGCAACTGTACGTGTAATATCAGAAATATAGCCATTGAATAATGCCCCATAGTCCAATGTTACAAAGTCACCTGACTCAATCACTTTATCAGTCGCTACGCCATGCGGTAGTGCACTACGATGTCCTGAAGCTACAATAATCGAGAATGACGACGACGTTGCACCTTGTTTACGCATAAAAAATTCAAGCTCATTAGAAACCTCTAACTCTGTAACGCCCGGGCGGATAAATTGGATAATATGTTCAAATGCATCATCTGCAATTTTAGCCGCTTGTTTTAGAACTTCAATTTCTTCCGGAGATTTGACAATACGAAGTTTTTCAACAATACCCGATACAGGTTTTAACTTCGCATCAATTTGCTTATGATATAGCTCATAAAGCCCGTAAGACATATCTTCTTTTTCAAATCCAAGCGTTTCAATATTCATCGCTTTACATTGTGCAGCGACTTCTTCGATGATTGTCTTCGTATGCTGTACAATTCGATAGCCTTCAATTTCTTTTTCAGCTTGCTCTGTATATCTGAAATCTGTAATGAACACCGCATCATTCTGTGAAACAATCACGACCCCTGCTGTTCCTGTAAATTGAGTTAAATAACGACGGTTGTATGGATTTGTTACCAATAATGCATCGATCCCTGCTTGTTTCAACTGTTCACGTAATTTCTCAAGTTTTCCCATTTTCTCATTCTCCTTTTTGATTAAGAAGGAATGCTTGCAATGCGAGTAAATAGCCATTTGTTCCTAAACCTGTAATTTGTCCCATACATACAGGAGCAATCACAGACTGTTGTCGAAAAGCTTCTCGTTTATGGACATTAGAAATATGTACTTCAATAACGTCAATCCCTACGCTACTGACTGCATCACGTAATGCGATACTATAATGGGTAAATGCACCAGGATTAAATATAATCCCTCGAACCCCTTCATCTGCAGCATCATGAATCCGATTAATCAGTTCGCCTTCTATATTAGACTGAAAAAATGAAAGCTCTACAGATTCATCGCGAACCATCTGCTTTAATGATTGCTCAATATCTTCTAATGTTTCATAGCCATAAATGTCAGGCTCACGTTTCCCCAATCTGTTCAAGTTTGGACCATTCATAACTAATACTTTCATTTGACCATCATCCCTCTCTTCTTTTCTTGTTTATCGTACCATAAATCTCTAGTTATCGGAATATACTCAATCACTTTTAAATTGTTCTTTATAAAAAGAGGTCGTCCCTGCAATTAATCGAAAAACAATCGCTAATAATGCGATGAGTGGAATCGCTTCAGATTGAGCAATCGCTGCAATAGTCACTTTTTGAGATATCATCCATTCCATTATATAAAAGGTAATGACTGTTAGCATTATACTAATCAAAAAAGGTGGAAAATAAGATAACTGTAACAAAAGAAATATGAGGCATAAAAAATAGATGAAAAACAGTAATAGTAAAATAATGAAAAGAATGATAGGTTGTTCAGTAATTTGCCCAGCGATTGATGTGAGTAAATGCGTAGGCTGCCAGTCAATAAAATGAAAAAATGACAAAAACTGTAACATCAATACAATAAATAGCGCGCAAACGATTGAAGTCGTGAAAATAAAATCTTTTTGCATAAAGTCTCTCCTCTAAACATTCATTAATCCTCATTATTCTTTGTCATTTACGATTTTTTAAACATCTTAATGGTGAATCGCAACAATTTTTAGTACAATAACAAAATAAGGATTTATTTTCATTTTCAACGACTTCATATGGTTTCAACATTGTATTCTGAAAGAAAGTGTGGTATTCAACTATGTCTAAGTCTAACCAACCACCAGCATATGGTGGGCAAGCACTCGTTGAAGGGGTCATGTTTGGTGGTAAACAACATACCGTTACAGCGATTCGGCGTAAAGACGATTCTATTGATTATTTTTATGTCGCTAAAAAACAACATCCTATAGCTCAAAAATTAAAAAAGATTCCCTTTTTACGTGGCATCGTGGCATTAATTGAATCTGCTGGAATTGGTACAAAACACTTAAACTTTTCTAGCGATCGTTACGATGTTATGCCTGGTGAGGAAGAAGAACATACCGAAGAACCATCAAAGTTAGCAATGATTATCGGCGTTGCTGCAGTTGGCGTTTTGTCATTTTTATTCAGCAAGTTTGTTTTTACACTCGTTCCGGTGTTTATTGCGGAATTATTCAGTTCCATCGCCCCTGGTAAAACGGCGCAAATTTTATTGGAAAGTTTTTTTAAATTAGTATTACTTCTTGGGTATTTAGGCGCCATCTCGATGACCCCCTTTATTAAAAGAGTATTTCAATATCATGGCGCAGAACATAAAGTTATTAACGCTTATGAACGTGGCTTACCATTGACGGTTAAAAACATTCAAGCACAATCACGATTACATTATCGTTGTGGAAGTAGTTTTATTTTGTTTACTGTAATCGTCGGCATGTTTATCTACTTTTTAGTGCCTACTGACCCTTTATGGTTGCGAATCGTCAATCGTATTTTACTTATCCCAGTAGTACTCGGAGTTTCCTTTGAAGTATTACAATTAACAAACGCGGTTCGAAATATTCCTATTTTAAAATTTTTAGGTTATCCAGGTTTATGGTTACAATTACTAACAACAAAAGAGCCGGATGATGAACAAGTTGAAGTGGCGATCAAATCATTCGAAATGTTACTTGAAGTTGAAGTAAATGGTGCTGAAGTTGTTGATATTGCCAATGAAAAAAGAACAGCTGAAATATTACCGGTACAATCTTAACGACCCATACAAAAAACAGCACTCATCATCGAGTGCTGTTTTTATGTCAAATAAAATAAATACCACCATCTTTTGATTCTCTCGAAAAGGTGGTGGTATTTTCATTCGCGCCCATTATTTAAAAAGTTTTATAATCCACATTTTAATTGTGCGTTACAGTTTGTACATGTATTACATCCGCCAGCTTCTTGTACAGTACCTTGACGACAAACTGGACAAGTATTGCCAATTTCCGAACCTATTGTTACATTTGTTGAACGAATTTCTTGAATGGTTTCGACAAGCATAACAGGACGTTCTTCCACTTCTACCTGTTCTTCTACATAATTTGCATCTACGTCATTTTCTTCTGCTTTAAGCGTTAATACTTGTGAGTCACGGCTTCCATCGACGTAAACTGTACCACCTTTTGCACCGCCTTTGTATAGGCGTTCATAAACACTTTCAACTTGTTTCACCGAATATCCTTTTGGAGCGTTAACGGTTTTAGAAATCGAACTGTCAATCCATCGTTGAATAATACATTGGACGTCAGCATGTGCCTCTGGCGCTAAGCTCATTGATGAAACAAACCAAGATGGTAATTGCTCACGGTCTGCATCAGGGTTTCGTTTGAAATATTCTTCAACAATATCTGCTTTCACTTCGATAAATTTCCCTAAACGACCACTACGATAATATGTGAATGAGAAATATGGTTCTAATCCAGTTGAAACGCCGACCATTGTTCCAGTTGAGCCAGTAGGTGCTACTGTTAATAAATGTGAGTTACGGATTCCATATGCTAAGACGCCTTTACGAATATCTTCAGGCATTTTTTGCATAAATCCAGTTTGAATAAACGCTTCACGTAAAGCCTTTGTTTCTTCGTCATTTTTACCAATTAAGAACGGAAAACTTCCTTTTTCTTTCGCAAGTTCGATGGATGCTCGATATGCTGCTGTTGCAATTGTTTCGAACACACGATTAACAAGCTCATTTCCTTCGACTGAGCCATATTCTTTCTCACAGTAAATGAGCAAATCTGCAAGTCCCATCACGCCTAGACCGACACGACGTTCACCTAATGCTTGCTTTTCATTCTCAGGTAGGAAATAAGGTGTTGCATCAATCACATTATCTTGCATGCGAACACCATCTGTGACAATTTCAGTTAACTTCTGATAATCTACAGTCTTCTCTTCTTTATTTGCAACTTCTGCTAAGTTAACCGCAGCTAAATTACAAACAGAATATGGCGCTAATGGTTGTTCACCGCAAGGGTTTGTTGCAACCACTTTTTGACCATAAGCTTTCGCATTCGTTTCATTATTTGCATTATCAATAAAGAAAATTCCTGGTTCAGCTGAATACGTTGCACAAATATTGATGAGATCCCACAGTGCACGTGCTTTGATTTTACGATAAACACGTACTTCATGTCCCATTTGTTCCCACTCACGAACATCTCCAACTTCATGCCAAGTGCGGTTATACACATCCATTTGTTCAGGCGTGTAGTTTTCAACAGCTGGGAATTTCAATTCGAACTCTTCATCATCCTCAACTGCTTTCATGAAATCATCTGTAAGTGTTACAGAAATATTCGCACCAGTTAAAAACTCTGGATTATGAACAGAATATGTACCACCGTCACGTAATTTCGTTTCAGCATCCTTCATAATCTCTTCATTAAACCCACCTAGTCCTGGGATTTGGCGATAGTTTAAGATGCTTTGATACATGCCTTCTTCTTGCGCTGTTAATGGCTTAAATTTTAATTTTTCTTGTGCAAGTTTTTTAATATGCTCATCTTCTGTATTTTCGATTAAATATCGTAAAATTCTTGGATTTTGCATTTTTGAAATGATAAATTCAACAATATCTGGATGCCAATCCGCGAGCATAATCATTTGTGCACCACGTCTTGAACCGCCCTGTTCCACTAAATGTGTTAACTTTGCAATATCATCCAACCATGAAACAGAACCAGATGATTTACCATTGACACCACGTGCCAACGTATTTCTCGGTCTTAAAGTAGAGCCATTCGTTCCGACACCGCCACCGCGACTCATAATTTCCATTACTTGTTTACGATGATCTGAGATACCTTCACGGGAGTCTTCTACATAAGGCATGACATAGCAGTTAAAATACGTAACATCTGTTTCAGCACCCGCTCCGTATAGAACTCGTCCAGCAGGTACGAAACTTAAAGATGATAAATGTTTATAAAACTTTTTAAAGGATTGCTCACGTTGTTCTTCTGTTGTTTCTACAGCTGCAAGACCTGTTGCATTTCGCATCGCAATTTGCTCATAGAAAACTTCTAAAGGCTTTTCTAACACTTCAATCGAACGCGTAATTACCCCTGTCTCCTGCTCTTCTGCAGATTCAATCGCCGAACGGTATTCTTCTTCAATCCAAATATCTGCTTCTCCAGCTTCTTTGTTTAACGCAGTAATAAATCCTAATCCACGCGCGGGAAACTTTGGATCTTCTTTAACTGTTAAAACAACAAAGTCTCCAACTTTTAGTGTTTTCTTTTCCGTATCTTTGAAAGAATATCGGTCAATCATCACAAGTCTTGATACGCCGGAATGTTTAATATGCATATCTTTTGTAATTGGATGTACCGGTTTAAAATTTTCAATATCTTTATTTAACTGCTCAATGTTTAAAACTGGTGTTTGGTTATTAGATACAATGACCATTAACGCAGCCTCCTTTAATAATCAAAAATAAAAAACACTATATATAGTGTTACGGTTATTTATTAATCTACTACATATCGTTTTCGCATGCAAACGTTCAATTCGACTATTTATTTGAAGAAAGCGATAATGACAATCGTTTATGTATCAAAAATTATTTTTTATAAGTCCAATCTTGATTAGCGTACTTCGTTTGCTCGATCTGCTTTACATATTGAAATTGCGCTTCTGATAATGTAAATGGTTCCAATTCGATATTCAGCGCTTTTTTAAAACCATTTGAAAAAGCAATTACCGCTTCCTCTACAGATACTTCTCGATTTGCAAGTTGATCAATGGCTACGGCTTTTTTTCGAATCCCTTGTAACATTCTTTCACGTTCTTCATTTGTTGTAAAGTTAAACAAAGAAATTAATTTCTGTTCATCTAACTTTAGTAAAATGGCACCATGCTGTAAAATGACCCCTTTTTGTCTTGTTTGTGCACTGCCAGCAATTTTTTTACCTTCAACAACTAATTCATACCAACTTGGAGCGTCAAAACAAACAGCTGTCTTTGGTTTTTTTAATTGTTCTTTTTCAAAATCATTTTGCGGAACAGAAAAGTACGCATCCAATCCCAACTCTTTAAATCCTTCCAATAAGCCTTCTGAAATGACTCTATATGCCTCTGTAATTGATTCTGGCATATTCGGATAACGTTCATTGACAATAACGCTATATGTAATTTCATGCTCATGTAAAACACTTCTACCACCAGTTGGTCTTCTTACTAAATCAATTTTTTGCTGTTCAATTTCTTCAAGATTAACTGCCTCATGAATACGTTGAAAATAGCCAAGTGATAATGTTGGGTTTTGCCACTCATAAAATCGTAATACAGGACCTATTTCACCACGACTATGCCATTCGAGTAATGCTTCGTCTAAAGCCATATTAAAAGATCCACTACATTTTCCTGAATTCATAAAATGCCATTTTTGTTTAGTCATCTTCTTTCCCCTTTCACTCCGTCTATCATTTTATCATCACTATTGAACTACTTCCACTATCCATTTATAATAAGAGTGGAATAAGAAAGGAGAAAGTTAGATTGAGTACTCTTTATACAGTATTAGCGATTATTGCGGTGATCATTATTTATATGGTATTCACGATGCTACGCTTACGCAAAGCAGTTACACCATTAACGCAAGAACAATTTATCGAGGGATATCGTAAAGCACAATTAATTGACGTGCGTGAACAAAAAGATTTTGAAGCAGGTCATATTTTAGGTGCGCGTAATATTCCTTTTTCACAATTACGTCAACGTTACAAAGAATTGCGACCAGATTTACCAATCTATCTATACGATCAAAATGGCGGAAAAAGTGCACGTGCTGCATTATTCTTAAAAAAGAAAGACTACAAGCATTTATACCACTTACAAGGTGGATTCCGTCAATGGACTGGTAGAATTAAAAGCAAATAATGAAAGCATATCATCATTATAAAACCCGAATGCAAACTTGAGCATTCGGGTTTTATGTTATAGAAAATATTGAGCAACCATTCGCTTCAGATAACAAGGCTTTACGACTAACATTACAAGTGACATTGGCACCTAACGGTTCAATTAAGACGTAAAAAACCTATAAGTCTTTTTCTTCTTATAGGTTCCTTTTACTATGATATTAGCCCATAATGTGATAACCAGCATCAACATAAATCGTCTCGCCCGTTACACCACTTGATAAATTACTTAATATCGCAACTGTCATGTTGCCTACTTCTTCTTGCGTAATGTTGCGTTTTAATGGTGCTGTTTCTTCAATTTGATGTAAAATCTTATTGAATGAAGGAACACCTTTTGCTGATAATGTACGCACTGCACCTGCAGAAATTGCATTCACACGAATCCCATCTTTTCCTAGGTCATTCGCCAAATAACGTACAGATGCTTCTAATGATGCTTTCGCAACACCCATCACGTTATAACCATCAAGTACACGCTCTGCTCCTAAATAACTCATTGTTGCAATACAGCTGCCTTCTGTCATATAAGGACGTGCATATTTCGCAACGGATACAAGAGAGTAAGCACTTGTATCTTGGGCAAATGCAAACCCGTCACGTGATGTATCAATGAAGTCTCCATGCAAATCTTCAGCATGTGCAAATGCTAAAGAATGAACAAGTCCATCGATTTTTTCGATTTTCTCGCCAATTTCCGCAAATGCCTTCTCAACACTTTCATCTTCATTAACATCACATTGGACAATTAATTTAGCTTCGATTTCATGCTCTTCTAATAAACGTTCTAATTTTGCTAAAGAACGCTCTTTACGATATGTGAAAACTAAGTTTGCACCAACCTCTTTTAATGATTTTGCAACGCCCCAAGCTAAACTTCTTTGATTAGCAACACCCATAATTACAATATTTTTATCTTTGAGTTTTAATAAATCGTTCATAGTAGCCTCCAAATTCGTAGGTAGTTTACACCTATTATTAGTACCTAGTGCTAATTATAACATAAATGATTGTTAGAAGAAATCCTTTCTTTAAACTGAAATAAACAAAATTGCATAGATGTTAATTCAGTCGAGATCGTCGTTTCTGTAAGTCATTCATAGCCTCTCACCAATTTCATCCTATGGATTTTGCAGCCTGATGGTTATCCATAAACTTCACTATACAAAGAGTACGTTTCATAGTTATTGGTCGCGATGTCAACCTTTGTGAAGACTACAACGATTTGCCGGTAACAGCAAAAACTGAAGCTTCTATAGTAGCTTGACGATGAGCTAGTTCAAGACGTACTCAGAGAGAGCCGCAATCAGAATGAACACCGCATTACAGGTACTTTTCCCACAAACCTTTTACATGATGATGTGATTAATTTGTCAATCTGTCAAATCATTGCATCGTTTATAAGCCAAATAGAAAGAACCACCTCAATCTTCGAAGTGGTTCTCAACGCTCATCTTATGCTTTTGAGTAACGTAATACTGGTTTACGTGCAGCTTGGGTTTCGTCTAAACGACTAACAACCGTTGTATGAGGTGCAGTTTGAACCATTTCTGGATCTTCTTCTGCCTCTTTTGCAATTTGAATTAATGCATCACAAAACGCATCTAATGTTTCTTTTGATTCTGTCTCCGTAGGCTCAATCATCATTCCCTCTTCAACATTTAATGGGAAGTAAATTGTTGGCGGATGGTAACCAAAATCTAACAGACGTTTTGCCATATCTAATGTACGCACACCAAGTTTTTTCTGACGGCGACCAGATAACACAAATTCATGCTTACAATGTTGTGTATATGGTAAGTCAAAGTATGGCTCTAAGCGGCGCATCATATAGTTCGCATTTAACACTGCATTTTCTGTAACTGCTTTTAATCCATCTGGACCCATTGAACGAATATACGTATATGCACGTACATTAATGCCAAAGTTTCCGTAAAACGGCTTCACACGGCCAATCGCTTGTGGTCGATTATAATCAAACGTAAAACCTTCATCTGTTTTCACAAGTACAGGCTTCGGTAAGAATGGTGCCAAGTCTTTATGAACACCTACTGGGCCTGAACCTGGACCACCACCACCGTGAGGACCTGTGAATGTTTTGTGTAAGTTTAAGTGAACCGCGTCAAAGCCCATGTCTCCTGGACGCGCTTTTGACATAACTGCGTTTAAGTTTGCACCATCATAATAAAGTTTTCCACCGACACCGTGAACAATTTTTGCCATTTCAACAATGTCTTCTTCAAACAGCCCTAATGTATTCGGATTTGTTAACATAAGTGCTGCTGTATCATCGCCAACTACAGACTTTAAGTCCTCTAAGTCAACTAGACCTTTTTCATTTGTTTTAACTGTCACTGTATCATAACCTGCAACTGTTGCTGAAGCTGGGTTTGTACCATGTGCTGAGTCAGGAACAATGACTTTTGTACGCTGGAAATCACCGTTTGATTCATGGAATGCACGAATCATCATTAATGCAGTCCACTCACCTTGAGCACCGGCTGCTGGTTGTAGTGTCACTTCATCCATACCTGTAATTTCTACTAGGTGTTCTTGAAGATCATACATTAACTCTAGTGCACCTTGAACAGTAGACTCATCTTGCAATGGATGAATATTTGAAAATCCTGGATATCTAGCGACAGATTCGTTAATTTTCGGGTTATATTTCATCGTACATGATCCAAGTGGATAGAAACCGGAGTCAATTCCATGGTTCCGATTTGAAAGTGCTGTATAATGACGCATAATATCGAGCTCAGACACTTCTGGTAACTCCGCAGGCTCTTCACGTTTAAAATCTGCTGGTAATAATTCATCTAATGAGACTTCTGGTACGTCTAATTCAGGTAAACTATACCCTACTCGACCTTCTTTTGTAATTTCAAAAATGAGTGATTGATCTTCCTTATGCATTGAGGGCCTCCATTTCTTGCACGAAAGCAACTGTATGTTGTACAAGTGCATCAATTTCTTCTTTTGTACGTTGTTCAGTAACTGCAATTAACATATGATTTGCATATGCATCATATTTTAACCCTAAGTCATAACCACCAATAATGTCCTGTTCAAACAAGTGATCATTTAACTGTTTCACTGGCACTTTCACATCAACAACAATCTCGTTGAAATGTGCATTTTTCTCTAAAACTGTAAAGCCTGCTTGTTCAAATGCTCGTTTTGCATAACGTGTTTTTGCAATATTTTGGTAAGCCATTTCTTGCACGCCTACTTTACCAAGTGCTGTCATTGCAACAGAAGCTGCAAGTGCGTTTAGTGCTTGGTTCGAACAAATATTAGATGTCGCTTTATCACGACGAATATGTTGTTCACGTGCTTGTAATGTAAGTACATAACCGCGTTTACCTTCTTCATCAACTGTTTCTCCAACAAGACGACCTGGTAATTTACGCATTAATTTTTTCGTAACAGCAAAGTACCCACAGTGTGGACCACCAAATGATTCAGCAATACCAAATGGTTGTGCATCACCTACTGTAATATCTGCACCTAATTTTCCTGGAGGCGTTAACACACCAAGTGCTAATGGATTAGAGGATACAACAAATAAACCTTTATGCGCATGGGTTAATTCACTCATTTTAGATAAATCTTCAATTTGTCCAAAGAAGTTTGGATATTGAACGAGAACCGCTGCAACGCTATCATCCATTAATGCTTCTAATTCAGCAATGTCAGTTGCTCCATCTTTTTGAGGGATTGTGACAACTTCAACGGATTGTCCTTTTGCATACATTTTAACAACATCTTGCGCTTCTGGATGCACCGCTTCAGAAACAAGTAGTTTCTTACGACGTGTATGCCCCGCTGCAAGCATCCCAGCTTCTGCTAATGATGTACCGCCATCATACATAGATGAGTTTGCAATCTCCATACCAGTTAACTCACAAATCATCGTTTGGAATTCAAAGATAGCTTGTAATTCTCCTTGGGAAATTTCAGGTTGATATGGCGTATAAGCAGTATAAAACTCAGAACGTGAAATAACATGATCTACAATAATTGGTTTATAGTGATCGTAAACCCCTGCACCTAAAAATGAAGCATAAGCAGCTGTATTTGCATTTTTAGCAGCTAATTTAGATAGCTCTTTTGTTAATGCAGATTCTGATTTTGCCTTTTTAATATTGTATTCGCCTTTAAAACGAACTTCCTCTGGAATGTCTTGAAATAACTCATCAATTGATGAAATACCAATAACATCCATCATCTCTTTACGATCCGTTTCCGTCATCGGGATATAGCGATGTTTCATAGTATACGAGTCTCCTTTATGTTCATAGTAATATTAACGCTTGTAAAATGGCGTTTTAACAATTTTAGCTTTTAACGTACGTTTACGAACTTGTACCATAACTTCTGTATCAATCGTTGCATGTTCAGTTGCAATTAATGCAAACCCAATATTTTTATTTAAAGTTGGCGATTGTGTTCCTGTTGTTACTTCGCCAATCTCTTCATCGTTTAACAGAACTTTATAACCTGTACGTGGAATTCCTTTGTCAATCATTTCTAGACCCACAAGTTTTCTTGGAACACCATCATCCTTTTGTTTTTGTAGTGCAGCTTTCCCTAAGAAATCTTCTTCCTTATTTAGCTTCACGACAAAACCAAGTCCTGCTTCAAGTGGAGAAATTTCTGCTGATAACTCTTGTCCATATAACGGCAAGCCGGCTTCAAAACGAAGTGTATCACGAGCTCCAAGTCCTGCTGGAACAACGCCTTCTTCTTTACCTGCTTCTAAAATTGCGTCCCATAATACGACAATTGCTTCTGGTGAAGCATATAATTCAAATCCATCTTCACCTGTATATCCTGTTCTAGACACTAGAACGGATTGACCTGCAATTTGAACATTTTCTTTAAATCTGAAAAATGTAATTTCATTTAAGGGTTCTTCTGTTAAAGTTTGTAAAACCGATTCGGCTTTTGGACCTTGCAGTGCAAGCAATGCAAAAGCATCAGATTGATTGTCTATCGTTACATCACCAAATACATGTTGTTGCATCCATTCCACATCTTTTTCACAGTTCGATGCATTTACAACAAGTAAAAAATCTTCTTCAGATTTTTTGTAGATTAATAGATCATCAACTGTACCACCATCTTCATAACACATTGCTGTATATTGTGCTTGCCCTACCTTCAATTTTGATACATCATTCGTCATCATTTTTTGTAAGTAAGAAAGTGCATCTTTCCCTGTAACAAGTACTTCTCCCATATGGGAAACATCAAATAATCCTGCTGTAGTTCTGACAGCCTCATGTTCTGCTTTGATACTTGAAAATTGAACAGGTAAATCCCAGCCACCAAAGTCGATTGTTTTACCACCATGCGCTGCATAATGATCAAATAACACTGTACGCTTTAACGTGTTTGTCAATGTGTCGTCCTCCCGTCATGTTAAACGATGTTCTTTTGTTTCATTACATAAATTGGAAACTCATCACGATATATCGAAAGATTCTGAATTAAAAGGCATAGAAAAAAACAGACATTTATCCTTTATAAAAAAGAACCTCTGTCTGCTTACCTGAAAGTTTCACCGAAATGGCTTACCTCGTTGGTGGTTGTTCTTCGCCAACACTCTCCAGAGATGCGTCGTGTATGAGTCTTTTTGCCTGAGAGATTCATGACATTCACTTGCTCCTTCGGCGACGTATTTAAACGTTCTCTCCTCATACAGTCATTCGCTTATATGTAGTTTCGAATACCTTTTGTTTCCTTTCACTCACATCTTAACATTAGATTTTTGAAAACGCAATAGTTTTGTAGTTTTTCATCAAAACACGAATGAATATATCATTTCACCGATTCATCATTCGTCAATAAGCGTTTATTCACCGCGTAAACGATTAATTTGAAAAATGATATAACTTGTAATATCTCTTAACGATCGATTTTCAGTTTCCACTCTAATATGAGATGCTGCTAAATATTGCGGCGCACGTTGATTGTAAAGTTGCTCTAGTTCCGCCCTCGTTGAACGTTGAACAATCGGACGATTTTTATCTGTAGAAATTCTTCTCCAAATATCTTTAAATGGTGCGTTTAAATAAAAGACTAATCCTGTATTGCGCATAATTTGTCGATTTTCTTCACGCATCGCAACACCACCACCTGTGGAAATGATGCAAAACTCGTCTCTAAACTCCGTAAGAAATTCCGTTTCTAACTGTCTAAAGAATGCTTCCCCATACTGTTCGAAGATTTCCGGAATGGTCATCCCTGCTTTTCTTACAATTTCAGCATCCATATCATAGAATGGCAATTTTGTCCCGAAGCTCACACGCTTTCCAATTGCTGTTTTCCCAGATCCCATATAACCAACTAAATAAATTCGTTTCACAATACTCACCTACAATTACAATAATCTAAATACTATTCTTAAAACTATTATATCACTTAATGATGTATATTATTATAACCCTCTACTTCCTTAAAACAATTTTTTATGTTCTATTTATTTTATTAGACATCCCATATTGCAACACATGCGTTGTAATGTTCATAAGATTTTTCTACATAGTAGAAAAGGAAGAGCGTCATCAATTGAATCAGCTCTTCCCCTTCACTTATTTGGATGCTCATTTAACGTCAAAATGCTAGCTGCCCTCATTCGAAGTCAATCAATTCTTCCGCATACTCCTTATTTAAAATATCATTCGCCATCTTTTGATAAACTAACTGTAAAGAATCATATTGACGATACTGACGCTCATACCAACTTACATATGATGAAAATGTTAGTGTAACAATCATTAATAAAGCGAGTGCAAAAAGCAATGCAACGCCTTTTTCATTATTCATAAACACCAAAAATAAACTTCCCCTCCTTTTCTAAACCATTTGAAAAGGTAACTGAGACGGTCACATATTCATCTTCAACTTTTAACTGATGACGTTTCAAATTTGTCAAGAGCGGAATGTGTCCCGCGCCATCAATTCTTTTTCTTAACACACCGCTTCTATAGTCAATTGTTATACGGCCACGATCTGTCAAAAAGTTAATTTGATCATGATATGATTGAGGATAAACCATTTGAACTTGACGAATTTCTCGCTGAAAATCTACTGAGAATTGTTGCCAGCTAGCTTCATTGATATCTTTGATTTGTCGGTTTACTTCAGCGTACCATTCTAAAAATGCGACCGTCATAAAAAAGAGTAATGACACTATGGCCAAATGAAGAATTGATTCGATTAATGTATATCCCTTTTCATTTGTTATTCGTTGCATAAATGATATTCCGTCTCCTCTAGTAAGTATGAGACACATAATTGGTCATTGACATATTCCCACTGAAATAAAATTTCATTTCGATAATCACTTCCAAATGTTTGGCCATATGCATCATACTGAATTGCCGACTGCACCAATAGTTCACTGGCGATCGTCTCAATCTTTTTGCTGAAGAGTTTTTGTTGCATTTGAACAGCTACTGGTACGAGCGTTCCAAATATGGTCATCAAGACAAATAATGTTAATATTGCTTCCGTCCAAGAATATCCATGCTCATTCGACATGTACAATCACTCTCCCACGTTGCATTTGGAAAGCTAAGCGTATTTTTCCATTCTGTGTATTTAACAGTACTGTGCCAAATTCTAAAATGTTTCCGCTCGGTTGATACGTAACGGTTTTCAATGTACTTCCGTGATTTAAATGCATGCCTTCTGGCAAAGCTTGTACAATGAGTCTTTCATTTTTTGCGTTTTGTACTACATAATAAGAGGTACCATCTTGCACCATAAAATCTAGGCGTGTATACATATTATGTGCCATTGCATATGACTGCATATCATGAATCGTCGCGATGAGTAAATTGATAGCTTCTTTTTCAGTTTGTTCTTGCATAAACTGATACGTAAATTGAAAAATAATGCTACTCATTGTAAGCGCTATGAATAAAACCACTAAACTTTCCAATAAAGTAAATCCTTTTTCAGACATCCACCCTCTAACTTCCACCACCTACAGATACCTTTCCGTCATCAATTATAATTGTTCGTCCATCAGGACATGCAGCATTCGTTTTTAAATAGCCTTCACCTTCCAATTCTTTAATGGACGTTGGATACTTCCCGTTATCCATTTTATACGCCTCTGCTTGCCCTTGGGCCATTTGCACAAATGCTTCACACCCTTTTTCATCAATAGACGCAGAGTGTTTGGTTACATTTGGTAACGTAATTAACAGTAAAACACTAATGATTAAAAGCACAATGAGCATTTCAATCAATGAAAATCCTTCTTCTTTACAAAACAATCTTTTCATAACTTCTCCACCTTTTTTAAAATTTGTTATGGACAGTTCTGTTGAATGAAGCGCTTGTCCCACATTGCTTTATCACTTCATAAAGATATCGTTATGCATTTTTAAATGGTGTCTATCATCTGATACATTGGTAACAATAAAGCTAAATAAGCCGCAATAATACAGCATGCAATTACAATAAACATAAGTGGTTGAATAACTTGAAGACTGCGCGTCATACGGTTCTCTAAATATGACATTAAATTTTCACTATAAATCATCAGCTCTTTCCCCAAATGACCGCTCACTTCTCCATGTTGAACATATATGGAAAATTGTTTTGGAAGAAAGGTTAATAATTGGACTGCAGCATAAAATGGTTCACCTCTACAAACAAAATATTGCAGTTGGATTGCAATCTCTTGAAGGAGTACATCATTTTTTTGACGACTTAACACCTCAAGTCCATCTTGAACTGTAAAACCACCATTCAATAAATTTCCTAATTCAAGTGTTAATTGTTGAGTTTTCCAGATAAAGAAGTATCGATTAAAAACTGGTAAACGACTAATGAATAGAATCTTTCTATTAGGGGAAATCACACGATAAGTGAACATTGCAGCGATGATGCCTAGAGTAATGACCACTAAAATCGCTATCAATATATCAGGTAAACGAACAGCTAAATTTGGTAGGAGTTTCATCATTAGGGAAGGTTCATTCGTATGGCTCGTTTGCATCGCCATTAAATTCGGTAAGAAATATTTTCGAAAACCAAACATAATCCCACTTAAAAACACAAATAATATCAAAGGATAAGTAAGTAAATCTTTCATTTTCTTTTTGGTTTTCTCAACTGCTGTTAAGTATTGTGCATTATGCATTAAACAAAAGGCTACATCACCGCTTTTTTCTGCAACATATAAAGACACTAATAATTGATTAGAAAAACCCAATGCATTAAAAATCGAGGCAATTCCCTCACCTCTTTTTAATAGTAGCTGAATCTCGTCAGTGGCTTCTTTATACTGTTCTGTATGAAATGGTAGTACTAAATGAATCGCTTCAGAAATCGTATAGCCTTCATTCAATAATTCTCCAATTCGCTTTAAAAACAAGGAAGGATTGGATAGATGAATCGATTTATGTCTTTGGACTACGATATTTTTCAATGAGTGACTCCATTGACTCACTACCTTCATAAAATCTTTCCCCTTTCGATAATGCAGTAAATATATGATCAAGCGTTTGATTAAAAACAATATTAAAAACGGCTTGTAATTGTTGATGTTCATTCATAATTAAACGTTGCGCAGAGATACATACGATTGTTTGTCTTAACTCTTCAAGAGACACACCAAAATCAAGCATACGATACAATGTTCCTAAGGGATCTTTTGCATGAACAGTTGTAATGACTAGGTGACCACTCAGTGCAGCTCGTACTGCAATTTTAGCAGTTTCAGCATCACGTATCTCACCAAGCATAATGACATCAGGGGAATGGCGTAATATTGCTTTTAAACCAGTTGAATAAGTAATACCCGCACGCTCATTTACTTGAATTTGCAATAAATGTGTATGCTGATTTTCAACTGGGTCTTCTATTGAAATAATATGCCGATGAATTTTTGCACATTGTGCGGTAAGTGCATACATCGTTGTCGTTTTTCCACTACCTGTAGGACCACTAATGAGAATCAATCCTTGCTCTTTTTGAATGGCTTGTTTCAAAATTGTCGACCAATTCGAATGCTTGCATAATTCATCTAATGGTACAATATTGTTATGCCTTTGAATTCTAATGACAATACTTTCTTGGAAACCAACTGCAGGAATGGAAGAAACACGAAAAGAATAGTTTTCATTTGAAATGGTTTTATGAAAGGAACCGCTTTGAGGCTTTCGTTTATCGCTAATATCTAGTGAGGATAGAAACTTAAAATACAAAATCATCCGATTCGCTAATTGGGGAGGAAGCGAATGTTTTTTGACTAATTTCCGACGAATGTTCATGTACACTTCATACTGCCCTTCTAAAGGTACAAAGTGAATATCCGTAGCTTGTTGTTCAATGGCTTGCGTCAATAATCGAGAACTTTTTTGTTCAATCACATTATCCGCATCCGTCAATTCGATCACCCCTTTAAGGTTGTACAATAAAGGACTGCTCTTTATTTGCTTCATCTTATCATATAATGTATTGGGATGGAATACCCTTTTGCGAAACAATATTTTACCGTTAAAAACGATATAGAATATCTATTTTAATGCTTTTTATTCTTTATAATACATTTTTTTAATATCATTTTTTTCATTTTACATATTTTGTCCATACATTCGCCATTAATTATTGAATTTGAGTTTACAATTGAGGCGATTATCCTTTATAATGAATAGGAGCTTATTGTATTGTTAAGAAGGAGGGATGCGCATATGGATAACATGTTCAAGCTATTAGGCTGGTGGACTGGTATTTTCGCTATTATGTTTTTCGCTGGCGATATGATCACTGCTTCGCTTCTATTTGTTGCAAATACTGTATTCTTTTTATTACTTGGTTACTTAAATTTATCAGAGCGTATGTACATGTATATGTTCGGAGCGTACTTAATGGTATTTACTGTTGGATTTACTTATTACACAACATTTATTTATGTACCAGGTGCAGGAATGTAAAATCAGTAAAAAAACAGCCTTTTATAGGCTGTTTTTTATTTTATAAAAATGGGTTACGATTTTTTTCATTTAATACAGTCGTCGCTGGACCATGTCCTGGATAAATTGTAAATTGGTCATCTAGTGTCAGGAGCTTTGTATGAATTGCATGTAATAAAGTTTCCATATCACCACCTGGTAAATCCGTTCTTCCTATACTTCCATAGAAAAGTGTATCGCCAACAATCGCAAATCCATCTTGTTTAAAAATCAATGAGACACTTCCAATTGAATGCCCAGGGGTATGATGGACATCAAATGAAAATGATCCAACTGTCATCTCACCTTCTTTTTTAAAGAAATAATCAGCTGGTCGATTTTCTACACGCGGTAACATTGGATAGCGAGTAGAGCCATTCGCTTCCGGATCAACTAACGTATCCGCTTCTAATTCATGAATATAAACCGGGATTTTAAAATGATCACGTACTGCATCAACTGCACCAATATGATCAAAATGACCATGCGTGAGCAATATTGCTTCTGGCGTCAAACCTTTTCGCTCAACTTCTTCAATAATTCTGTGTGCTTCTTCCCCTGGATCGATAATTAAACAATTTTTCGCTTCATCTTCAATGCAATAATAATTTGTTTGCACAGGACCAAGTGCTGTATACGAAACCGTTAACATAACATCTCCTCCTATTTATATTAGTTTAAGTAAAAAAATATGTAATTTCAAGGAACGTTTAATAATAATACTCGACAATAGTTTAAAAAAAGTTTACAATAGAAGATGTATATTGCTATATCGGCATTCATTTTTTCATATTGGAAGGAGTGTCTTCATTTTGAACTTATTAATGGTCATATTTGGTCTAGTAGGTATTTTTGCAGCAATTGGAACGATTCAAGGCATTAAAGAACGTAACATTTTAAGTATCGTATTTAACTTTGCAGCTTTCATCGTATTCGGAGGCTTCACAGTTGCAACGATTGTTACTCAAGGTTACCCGCCTGCATTATAATCGCTACAATATGCAAAGAAAGCATCTAAGATAAACAGTATTTGTTTATCTTAGATGCTATTTTTTATCCTTTAATATAACATGTTCAAGTGACATGGAATCATGCGTCGCTTTTATATCACTGATTTTAATTCTCTCGATATCCTATAAGCATTTCTTAATGGATGTTGTTCGATTGACATCACCCCGCTGCCCCATTTTCATGAGTGATTTACTCTTCTTCAAATAACACCCATTGGAACGACTGACCTGTATCAATCGAAATAATATTCGTAAAGGAAGAGCCAGTTAGACACATCGTTTTACTTGGTGAACAGCGTAAAGCTTCATTCATTTGGTGGTCTATTATATGCTCTTTATGTTCACCAATCTTCATCAACATAAACCCATTAGGAAGATCATCCAATAATCCCCCTTCATGCGGAATATACGTTATTAATTCACGCCCTGATAACCATGACACCTCTGGGATCACCCACTCGGAATAATTGCTAACCAATGGGGCTTCCCACTCGATAACAGTTTGCAGACTATCATTCATTACTTTAAACAGAGCTGTCGTATCATTTTTCTTTTCCATTGTGAGTAATGCATCCTGATAGGTATCATAGTAAAGGATGTGATTTTTTTGCATATGCACATCTTTTGTAATCACGTTAAGTACTTCCATTCTTTTACCTTCTAATGATTCCGGAGCATCATTGCTAAACATAACAACTTCCTCTTCCCCAAGCCACTTGGCAAAAGGATATGATAGCGTCATTAAAGATAAATCATTTTCGTATGCATTATAGAAATAATGGTCATATGTCCAATCTTCATGAAAAGCCGTTAGCATTAAATATCTAGGGTCTAAGTCATTCCATTGAATATCTAGTTCATTGGACTCGATATTTAGTTCATACACTTGATGTCCTTCCAAATCGACCATTTTTACAGTAGCTGAAGAATCATCTTCACTCGTATGAAGCAATATATATTCTTTTGTGGGATGTATTAAAACATTCGCAACGATTGATGATTCTTTATACAATGTTCGAAATTCCCGTGTATGAATATTATAGGCAACAATATGATAGAGCTCGTCTTTTAGCTCTACATACACAATTTCCTCTTCTGATAACCAATCTACGATAAAATGAAAAGATTGTTTTGAAGTAATAAGCGGTTCTACTTGTGTATCAAACGTTTCTTCTGCTACTAGATCTATTTCTTCCTCTTTTCGATCTGTTGGTTGACAACCAGCTAAAGCTAAAAGAAACAATAATAAAGTAATAATTGTTTTTTTCATTCATTTCTCATTCCTTCCAACGATTACGATTGTTGAGGAAAATTAGACAATAACGCTGTACTTAAGTGCAATAACTTCTTTTTCCTACGAATTATAAATATGTCGAGTTGTTCTATATGTATACAATAATTTGCATAATAAATTGAAATTAATACCTCTTTTTCATATTAATCCCAATTTTGCTTTAAAAAAAGAAGGAGATTTCTCTCCTTCTTTTAAATGCATTACTTCTTTTCTTGCATGATTTCTTCTTTAGGATTATAGTTTTTATCATTAAATCTTAAAAGGTCTCCGTTGATGATTGAATCTGAATAATCAAGTTCTTCCAACGTTCTCTCTAGATAAGGGGTACATTCTTCTTGACCTTCGATTGGCTCTCCGCTCTCCGTATCATAGCAAACATCGGTCGTATAGACATATTGATCGGTTACAAAACGCCCATCACGGAAAATGACAAACTCTTCATAATCTGGTGAGAATATGTCTGAACCTAATTGGAAATCACCTTTCGTTTCAATTCCCATTAAATGTAGCAATGTAGGACGTAAATCTAATTGACCTGATACAGTGTCAATCTCTTTTCCTTCTCCATAGCCTGGGATATGAACAAACAATGGTACACGCTGTAATTTAGCGCTATCATACGGTGTGATTTCCTTATCTAAATACATCCCCATCGCTTTGTTATGGTTTTCGGAAATCCCATAATGGTCACCATACATAACAATAATCGAATTATCATATAAACCTTTTTCTTTTAAATCATCAAAGAATATTTTTATTGCTTCATCCATATAACGAACCGTTTGGAAATATTTATTTAACGTTTTAGAATTAGATGTATATTGTGGAATAATCATATCTTCCTCATCTAAATCAAATGGATGATGGTTCGTAAGTGTAATAAGTCTTGTATAAAACGGCTCTGGCATTTCTTGGATAATATCTGCAGACTGCTGAACAAATGGAATATCTTTCATTCCCCAGTTCACAGCATCCCCTTCATTGATCTCATAGCTTTCGACATCGTAAAATTCCTCAATTCCAAGTGAATCATACATGATATCGCGGTTCCAGAAGCTCTTATTATTCGCATGCATGACGCTTGTAAAGTAACCATGCTCTCCTAAACTTTTCGATAACGATTGGAATGTATTCCCACTATGTGTAAAGAATACGGCAGCTCCATTTCTTGCATGTAATGAGTTTTCTAAAATAAACTCTGAATCACTTGTTTTCCCTAATCCAGTTTGGTGATAGAAATTAGAGAAATAAAAAGTATCCGGGTCTTTTGTCAGTTCATTTAAAAACGGTGTAATTGTGTGACCGTCCATCTCCTCATTAATTACAAAAGATTGCAGTGATTCTAGTGAAACTGCAATAATATTGCGACCTTCTGCAACTCCGAACATTTCTGGATCTGGTTCAGCATAGTTTGCGTTAATAAAGTTTCCTACTTCTGTAAGCTCACTTCCATCAGCTAATACTCTTTGCGCATGTGATCTTGATTGCATGACAACATCATAAATGTGATAGTTGTATGTTCCAATGTTTTTCACAAGTAGTTCGCGATCGAATGTACGTGTTAATAATTGAGGACGTTGTGTTTCAGCAAGTCCTAAATTGAACATTGTTAATGTTGCTGCAAAGATGAAGTATAGCTTCCGCCCAACTTTTGTATTGCTAGCCGTTAATTCCTCTTCTTGTGGAATAAATTTCATCGCTAAATAAATGATGAACACATCCGTAAAGAAGAATATATCCGTAAATGCTATACTTTCTGATGCCGATGAAGATAAGTCACCGAAATTGCTCGTTTGGAATAAAACCGGTAACGTAATAAAATCATTAAAAAATCGATAAAAAGCAGCATTCGCAAACATGATAATAGATGTAATTAAGCCGACTGAGAAGATGTATTTATTTCTTCTTTTAGTGTTTTTAATAAATAATGCAATCCCATATACAAATAATAAAAAGCTTAAAGGATTCATAATGAGAATGAATTCTTGCATCATATTATCAATCGTTATGCTAAAGCTTGTTTTATACCCAACGTATGTCGTAATCCAGGTTGCAACGATTGCTATGAGCAGCACGGAATGCTTTTGCAAATTAATTTTATTCATTCCTTAAAACTTCCTTTCAACATGATTCTTTCATAACATGAGGGTTGCGTGTTTTACGCTCGATCTCATTGTCAAAATCATTTTTCAATTTTACATGTCTTAATCGTATGTCTAAACAAATTTAATATGAGCTTCATATAGTTTACCATACATTTACTTACATTTATATTAAACGAATACATTCCATAAAAGTTTCACATTCCTGCTTTTTTGTGAGAAAAGTACTATATTACGTTAACATTCTTTTTTCTTGTTGAATGATTAAAATAGATTGTAAATAATCTTCTTTTAAAATAAGTCCAGTATCATATAATTCTTTTAATTCTTCATGGATCAAATCAATATCATCCATTTTTTTACCTGTATAAATATAAATTCCATATCTTTGAAGCAATTTTATCACATCATAATACGTTGCTAGCAAGCTCATCACTCCTTTTGACAATCAATGATGTCCAAATCAGTAATGATCGTTTGAACTGGTAAGTCATGTGATTCTATCGGTAAATTTTCTTGGATTTGCTCACTAAATGCTAAAGAAATTGTTCTGTTTTGATAACACGACAAAAATCGATCATAGTATCCTCCGCCAAAACCAATCCTGTAACCTGCTCGATTAAAAACAACGCCAGGTACAATTAACAAATCAATTGTTTCATGCGAATAAGATTCTGTCTGCTCAACAATCGGCTCTTTTAAATCCATATATACAGTTTCTAATTGTTGAAAATGATCTATTCTTCTAAAGTCCATTTGTCTTGTTTTTGCATTGCATTTTGGGACAACAATCGTTTTATTTTGTTGCCATGCGAATTCGATGATTTTTTCTGTATCTACCTCTGGGAATCTTGATATGGTAATACCAATTGTTGTTGCTCTTTGAAATGCAGGATGATGAATCAATCTTTCCATAATTCGTGTGTTTTTATCTTGATACTCCACAGCATCGAATTTTTTTAGCTTACTCATGATATCATTACGCATCTCTTTTTTTATCAATACAAACACGCCCCAATTCATCAATTCAATAAATATCCATACATGAAAACTTAGTATTCCCTATTTCTATTTATTTCAAACCACATATCATTTTTGGTTGATAAAGTGTAATAAAAAACCAAAACCCGAAAAGGTTTTGGCCTGAGCAATCATTTTGTTTCACGATGTAATGTTTGTTTTCTTTCACGTGAGCAGTATTTCATCATTTCAATACGTTCTGGATTGTTACGTTTGTTTTTCTTTGAAATGTAATTGCGCTCACCACATTCTGTGCAAGCAAGTGTAATATTTACGCGCATGTTTGTCCCTCCTACTCATCAGGCTATAAGTTCATACGAGCATGATTTATACGACTTTTTAATTATACTAATTATCCAATCCATTGTCTAGTATAAACTATAGATTCTTTCCACATTTTCATGGAAGTTTGAGTAGATTTACAAAAACTTGACTCAATCCTCATCAAATATTTACATGTTCGTCATAGCCTATTTATGTTAAACTGTACTTATAATTTGATTTATTATATGACGAGGTGAAAAAATGACTTTACCACTAGCATTAATTGGAATTGGACTCATTCTTGTAATCATTTCCTTTGTAGTGCAACATAAACAAACGAATGAGCATGATGAGATTGAAAAGGTGTCTATTAGTTTGCATCGTGAAACAAATGCATTAAAGAAACGTTTACAAGTCATTGAAGAAGAATTAATGATTTCTACAGGAGTTACCCAGCCGAAGAAAGCTGAGCATAAAAAAATTCATGAAATTATTGTGAATCAAATTTTGTCTTTACATTCACAAGGTTTTGCCATTGAGGACATTGCAAAGAGATCTTCACTTACCACTTCTGAAGTGATGCAAGTTTTACAGTCGAGAGGTGTGAAATAAGTTGATAAAAGATTTGATTAGAGTCATTGGCTTATCATTGATTATTAGTGGTTCAACTTTATTTTTCCTTACTGAATATGGTTTTGAAGATCGTCAAACAAATGAATCCTTACAAGCTGAAGTAAATCAACTTCAACAACAATTAACGAAACGTGAAAAGGAAATTGCAAAACTTCAAACTTCTAATCATGAAATGTCTGACGATAAGAAAGACGAAAAAGATCGCGAGGAACAAACAAAGAAAACCTTCAAGCTGACGATTGAAGAAGGTGATACTTCACAAGACATCGCGCGTATATTAGAAGAACATCAGCTCATTAAGGACGCAGACACTTTCAATAAATTTATAAAAGAGGAAGGTTTTTCAACAAAGATTCAAGTGGGCACTTATACATTAGATAACAGCATGTCTATGGAAAAGATTGTACAAAAAATTATTACCAAGTAGCATTCGTTCTCATATATCATATGAAAAAATAGATCGGCCTGCATAATCTATATCATTCGACAAAAAGGTTTAGCATTCAATTTACTGAATGCTAAACCTTTTTTATTCCTCATCTGTATCGTCTTTTTTACTTTCTTCATAACTCTCTTCGATTTTCTTTTCAACATCGACCGCTTCTTTTTTCTTTTCTTTTAGCTCAAAGTATTTCGTGACAGATTCCTTGGCAAGATCATTTGTCGCAGTCGTCGGTCTTGTTGGATCTGTAGAAACATGCGGTACAAGCAGCGCATAAGCTACTTCCGGATTATCATAAGGAGCAAATCCTACATGTGCTAGACTGACTGTTGAATAAACGCGCTTTTCTTTTTCATCATAAGCAAATGTTTGTGCGGTTCCTGTTTTACCACCCGCATCAAATGATTCACCCGCAAAGAGATTTCTAGCAGTTCCTCGTGCACCATAATACGTATAATGCATTCCTTTTTTCACTTGTTGAAGTTCTGCCTCTGTATTATTCACACGGTTTAACACTTTTGGTTGCACTTCTTGAACAAGTGGTCCTAATGTTTCACCATCTTTAGACGGTTCTCGAATTTCTTTCAATACTCTTGGCGCTACGCGATATCCATCATTCGCAATCGTTGATACATATTGCGCGAGCTGTAAAGGTGTATACGTATCATATTGTCCAATTGACAAGTCAAGTAAACTATAAGATACTTTTTCACCTGGTTTTCCACCGATTTCTCCTGGTAAATCAATGCCTGTTTCCACGCCTAATCCATATGAACTGTACGAAGCACGCATTTTATCAAACGCATCCAAATCAACAATAATTGGTGTCTTAGGAGAATAAGTTAATCCCCCAATTTCCATAGCGATTTTAAACATATATACGTTTGACGAACGACCAATTGCTTCAATATCATTCATTGGAATTCGATTGTAAATCGATCTATTGAAAATCGATCCTTTAATTCGGCTTCCACCAATCTGTAATGGCTGGTCTATTTTCACTTCTCCAACAGACGCTCCACCATGTTCATATCCAGCAAGCATTGTAGCCATCTTTACGGTAGATCCCATTTCATAGCGAGTCGTAAATGTACCATAAGAGTAGTCTAAGATATCATACTTCCCTGTATCTTCGTTGCGTAAAATTTGTTTACCAACTAATGCAAGTACATCACCGTTATTTGGATCAAGCATAATTAAAAATGCACGGTCTAAATATTTACTATTTGGACCATTCTTTAATGCTTTCAATTTATCAACGACGATTTTCTCCATTTCCATTTGTAATTCCGTATCAATTGTTAATACTAAATCATTTCCTGGAATTCCTTCTCGCACAGTTTTATTTTCAATCACTTTTCCTGTTCGGTCTTTAATATTTTTGACAACTGTTTTTTGACCTTGTAGTAATTCTTCGTAATATCTTTCGAAAAAGCTTCTTCCGACCCGATCGTTTCGTGAATAATCTCTCGCTAAATAATAATTTAACTCACTGCGAGGAATTCCTTCACTCGGCTTTGTCGTCATCCCTAGAATCGCATGATCCGAGTAACGAATTCGCTCCCAATCGGTCGTTGTATTAACGCCTGGAAAATCAGACAAATGTTCTGAAACAATCGCAAATTCTTCTGGTGTGACATCACCACTTTTAATCACTTGTGGTGAATAAGCATAACCAGACATCATTTCTCGATAAATCGCTAATACTTCTAAATCTTTCTTCGATAAAGATTTTAGATCTTCGTCAGTAATACGTTCTCGAGTTAATTGCGTCACTTCTCGTTGTTGTTGAACTTCTGATAACGTCTTATTTTTAGCAATTTCACTTCGTTCTTCTTCAGTCACTTTAGCTGCCGATTCTTCTGGATTTAATAAACTCCAGTAATCTTTTTTATCAGCAATTGTAATACGTTTCGTATCCATATCAAGGATTTCTGCAAGACCTTCAGCAATCTCTAACATTTCCGATGACTTCGTTGTTGTCATTTTCGTATATGTAATGGCACTTTGCGGATCATTATCAACAAGGACACGGCCCTCACGATCGAAAATCCTTCCTCTTGCTACACTTGTATTGACTGCGACTTCATCCGTTTTTGCCAATTCAAGCACATAATCATCTGTTTTTACAATTTGCAAATAGCCTAAACGAAATATTAATATTGAGAAAAGGACAAAGATCGAAAAGAATAAAAAGTTCATCCGAAAGGAAGTGTTTTTCCTAAACTGCGCTTTAGGATTTTTTCGTTTTTGTGATTTCTTTTTCAATCCAGCTATACCCTCCTTTTCATTCATTTCAATTAGTTGCTCATCTTTTAAATGTACTAGGTTTTACAACTTTTTTCCAATCATTCTATTTCGCTAATAATGATTCTCTAAATTAAAAGATTTACACTATAGCATTATACCATTTTCAAAAGGAAAAGCACATACTAAGACGATCTTAGCATGTGCTTTGTTCCCGATTATTCATGATTATTTTTCGAAGCGTTTAGCTACTTCATCCCAGTTTACCACATTCCAGAATGCCGCAATGTAGTCTGGACGACGGTTTTGATAGTTTAGGTAGTAAGCATGCTCCCAAACGTCTAGCCCTAATAATGGTGTCTTACCTTCCATTAAAGGAGAGTCTTGGTTTGGTGTTGACATAATTTCTAGTTCACCGTTGTTTAGCACTAACCATGCCCAACCTGAACCGAAACGTGTTGCACCTGCTTTTGCAAATTCTTCTTTGAATTTGTCAAAGCTACCAAATTTTGCGTTAATCGCATCTGCTAAAGCCCCAGTTGGCTCGCCGCCACCGTTTGGAGAAAGAATTTCCCAGAAAAATGTGTGGTTCGCATGTCCACCACCATTGTTACGAACTGCCGTTTGAATATCAGCTGGGATTGCATCCATATCAGAGATTAACTCTTCAACTGATTTTGCAGCTAGATCCGCATGTCCTTCTAGCGCATTGTTTAAGTTCGTAATGTACGTATTATGATGCTTCGTATGATGAATGTTCATCGTCTCTTTGTCCACATGTGGTTCGAGTGCATCATATGCATAAGGTAGTTCTGGTAATTTGTAAGCCATAATTCTATTCCTCCTCAAATATATTAAAAATGATTCCTACATCTTTAAGATTATCAAATGTGAACGAAACGTTCAAATAAAAAGAACTCATTTATCTCAAAAATATGAATCTATCCTATAAAAATTATAAATTTCATCATTATGAGCAATAATCTAACTAGCGTACTGCCTATTTTTGAAATATATTGTGAGGAGACACAAAAATGCATTTAATAAGAATATCCCAATTCATTCAGTAGAGCTCTTACCTATAGAATGGTTAAAAAAACCACTTGCAGTCACTCCCTGCAAGTGGTTTCAGCTTATCCTCTTTTTCCTAAAACTGCTTCCGCAATATTGACAGCATGGTCGCCTATACGCTCTAAGTTCGAGACAATATCAACAAATACCATACCAGCTTGTGGTGTACAGCTACCTTCATTCAATCGAATAATATGGTTTTTTCTAAACGTTCTTTCCATTTTGTCGATTAAATCTTCTTGCTCAGTTACTGTTCTCGCTAAATCCATATCATTTTCATTTAGTGCATTAACAGATTTCTGAACAGTTTCGATTGTCAACGTGAACATTTCAGATAAATCATTTTTAGCACCTTCAGTTAATTCCACACGATTTACATCTTTATAATCGAGTAATTCAATAATATTTTCAAAATGGTCCCCAATTCGTTCAAAATCACGGACACTTTCCATTAATGTCATATGACGAGTTGATTCGATAGGGGAGATATTTACAGATGAAATTTCAATTAAATAATCTGTAATACGGCGATCTAAATTATTAATGGCATCTTCTATTTGATAACCTAATTCAGCATGTTTTTTATTGCCTGTCTTCATAAACTCAAACGCTTCGCTTAATCCTTGGACACCGAAGTTCCCCATACGAATAATTTCTTCTTTCGCTTGTCCAATTGCAACAGATGGTGATTGCTCAATAAAATGATAATCTAAATGTTTTGGTTTATATTCTATCGTCACGTCTTCACCTGGAATCATTTTTGTCACTAAAAATGCCCAAGCCCCAATTAACGGGAATTGAATGATTGTATTCGCAATGTTAAATGAACCATGTGCAAATGCAATTTGCATTTTATTTTCCAATGCTAATACAGAAGAGATCCATTCAACATATGCAGTAAATGGCACAAGTAATATTAAAAAGATTACAGAACCAACAATATTAAATAAAACATGTGTTGCAGCTGCACGTCGAGCTGCTACTGACGCACCGATAGATGCAATGACAGCTGTAATTGTCGTCCCAATGTTATCACCGAATAAAATTGGTAATGCAGCTTTTAAATCGACTAAGTTTTCAGCGTATAGGCCTTGCAAGATACCAATAGTCGCACTTGAGCTTTGTACAATTAATGTAAATACTGTCCCGACAATGACCCCTAAAATTGGTTGGTCACTCATTGACACAGTTAAATCACTAAAAGACTGCAATTCTCTTAGCGGCTTCATTCCACCACTCATTAATTCGAGTCCTAAAAACAACCCACCAAATCCAAAGATGACGTCTCCGAAATTTTTGTATTTATTTTTCTTAAAGAAGAAAATTAAAAATGCACCTAGTCCCATAATTGGTAATGCGTATGCACCGACGTCAAATCCAATAATAAATGCAGTTACGGTCGTACCAATATTCGCACCCATAATGACACCAATAGCTTGGCGTAATGTCATAAATCCTGCACTTACAAGACCTACAGTAATGACGGTCGTTCCAGAACTCGATTGGATTAAAATAGTAACGACAATCCCAACGAGTATACCCATAAATGGATTCGTGGTAAATCTATCTAAAATATCTCGCAGACGATCTCCTGCTGCTCTTTGTAACCCATCCCCCATATATTTAATAGAGAATAAGAAGATCCCTAGTCCCCCAAGAAATTGAAATATCATTTCTTGCCAGTTTAGTTCCATTCAATTGTCAGCCCCAATCAATGTGTTAATGAATTGAAAGTGAATCGTTAATTCGTTACCTATTATGCAAGCTTAGTGATTCAATTGTAAATAGTTTACCGGTAAAATTTACATTAGCTTTACAATCGAATATATAATCGCCACAATTCTGTCATAACTATTCACTAACCTTCCCTTTACGTTTAATGATAAACTATATTGTATTAAGGAGGGATTACGTTTTGTTATATTGGCGTATTTTCAAATCGAGCTTATATGACTTCAAAAAAATTGCAAATGGTCGGATGTTACCTATCGGTAAAACATTTACATATGTTTTTTTATTCGTCTTTATTTTTACACTTATTTCTTTTTCACGATTTATTTTCGGTGATGCAGAACTATTCGAAATGTCTCCTGAATTACAAGAACAAAGTGAAAAAATTGGGGTACTTATTTATCCGATTGCATTCGGTTTACAATTAGTCATTAGCGTGTTTTATATTTTCATTCGCATTAGTTTATTTGCTTACATCGGAACGCTCATCATGAAATGGATGAAAAAACGTGGACAATATTTACAAGTATGGGGTACTACTGCGATTGCGATGACCGTTCCATTCATGCTAACCATTGTATTAGAATTTTTCCCCGATTGGAAAGCTATTGGGTTAGTCATTACATCCATTATTCATTTGGTGTATATCGTTCTTGCACTTAACTATTTTCCTAAGCAGCTACCAGGTAAGAAAAAGATGCCTCAGCGATCTTAATACATAGTCATATCCTCCTCTTTCATTCATACAATACAGAAAGAGGGGGGATTTTTATGCGGTTATTACTAAGTGCTTGTCTATTATTTATCGTTATACATATTGTTCGAATTGATTTAGAAAGTGGGACAATCCCTACCGTTACACATGCTTCCGGAGAACAGAACTGTGAAAATGAAACTTCAGAGCTTGTTGTAACGTCTTTACATGACGATACGATCGAATCTCTATTCGCATTGTATCCTGATCAGCATATGACGTTTATGGAACGTTTACAATTATTTTACAAACTGAATCCTCATTTACAAAATCAACAAGTCATTGGTGGTTTAGAAATTGTTCTTCCTATTACAACGTCATTATGTCAAAATGAGTAAGTGATGAAACTTGTATTTCAGTAAGGAAAGTTGATAAAATAGGAAGAGCACAAGATGCTTTAGTCTTTTAAGGAGTGAACTTTACATGAGTGAAATTTTACACCGCTCACAAACTCGCCCAGTACGAGTTGGAAATTTAATTATTGGTGGCAGTAACGAGTTGTTCGTTCAAAGTATGACAACAACTAAAACACATGATGTAGAAGCAACAGTAAAAGAAATTAAACGATTAGAGGAAGCAGGCGTACAATTAGTACGAGTTGCCTGTCCTGATAAAAGAGCTGCTGAAGCATTAGGTGAAATTAAAAAACAAATTAATATTCCGCTAGTTGTCGATATTCATTTCGACCACCGATTAGCATTAATTGCAATCGAACAAGGCGTTGATAAAATTCGTATTAACCCTGGTAACATCGGAAGCCGAGAAAAAGTTGAAGAAGTTGTTACAGCGGCGAAAGCGAAAGGAATTCCAATCCGTATTGGTGTTAACGCAGGATCATTGGAACGTCATATTTTAGAAAAATATGGTTATCCGACTGCAGATGGAATGGTCGAAAGTGCTTTACACCATATTAAAATTTTAGAAGATCTTGATTTCCGCGATATCATCGTATCGTTAAAAGCTTCTGATGTGAACTTAGCTGTTGAAGCTTATAAAAAAGCTGCTGCTGCATTTAACTACCCTTTACATTTAGGGATTACAGAATCAGGTACAAAATTTGCTGGTACAGTTAAAAGTTCTGCAGGTTTAGGTACACTACTATCCGCGGGAATTGGAAATACTTTACGTGTATCATTAAGTGCAGATCCTGTTGAAGAAGTAAAAGTTGGTCGCGAACTCTTGAAAGTATTTGGTCTTTCTTCAGATGCAGCGACATTAATTTCTTGTCCGACATGCGGCCGAATTGAAATCGATTTAATTAGTATTGCCAATGAAGTTGAAGAATATATCGAAAAAATTCGTGCTCCGCTTAAAGTTGCAGTTCTAGGTTGTGCAGTAAACGGTCCGGGTGAAGCGCGTGAAGCTGATATCGGTATTGCCGGCGGACGCGATGAAGGACTTCTTTTCATGAAAGGCGAAATCGTTCGAAAAGTTCCTGAAGAAACAATGGTAGAAGAATTGAAAAAAGAAATCGATAAATTAGCTGAAGAATACTTCGAAAAGAAACGCAAAGAAGAAGCGGAAGAACTAGCATTACAAACGGAGGGTAATCAGTGAAAAAAGTACGGTTCGGAATTGATATTGACGGAACAGTAACTTGTCCATCATCGTTATTACCACATATTAATAAAGCATACAGCCTTAACTTAACGCTTGATGATATTAAGGAATACGATTTAACACAAGCTTTTGACGTCGATCAAAAACAATTTTTCGATTGGTACGTAACGGTTGAAGATCATATTTACGATACTTCACCACCGCAACAATTTGCGAAACATATTTTAGCACAGTGGAAAGCGTATTATGAATTATATTATATTTCTGCCCGTGGACAGCATGTTTATGATACGACAGAGAAATGGTTCCATCGTGAAGATATTCCCTATGATCATATCGAATTGATTGGCAGTCATCATAAAATTGAAACAGCCAAAAAATTTCATGTGGATGCATTTTTTGAAGATAAACACGATAATGCGGTTGATATTCATGAAGAGTTAGACATCCCTGTATTGCTTTTTGATACACCTTACAATCGTAAACCAATTCCTAATGGTGTGATTCGTGTATACAACTGGCAAGAAGCAGACGATTGGATTAAACACCATTTTCCACAAAAATCAATTATTCAATAAAAAAAGTGTAACGATTGGCTTTTAACCAAATCGTTACACTTTTTTGATTAACTCACTTTACACTTCGGACATCTTCCATATATTTCAAACTTATGCGATTCAATTAAATGATTCGGCAATTGTACTGATAATAAATCCATTGGACATTGCGGAATACTTTCAGTCATTCCACATACCGTACAAATAAAGTGATGATGGTGAACACCTGCATCACAATGCATACGAAAATGCCGCTCCCCTGCAAGCTCTGTTTCCTCTAAAATCCCAAGTGACGTAAATGTTGTTAAATTACGGTAAATGGTATCGAAACTAATGCCCGGATTATTGACTTCAATAAATTCTTTTACATCGCTTGCTGTTACATAACGTTCTTGTTCATCAAAAAATGCCAACATCACTTCACGATTTTTTGTATGTTTTAAACCATGTTGTTGTAAAAGATCTAGCGCATGCTTTATATTCATTGAACGGTCTCCTTCATTGGTTTTAGTTGTCGACGACTACGAAATCTCTTTATTCCTAACACTGAGAGAAGTATAAGAACAGATGTGATGACGATTGTTCCACCAGGTGCAATATCTAGATAAAACGCTGCAACAAGACCAATCATAACGGCTAATTCACCAAGAATAATGGCGTAAAACATCGCACCTTTAAAGCTTTTAGCAAGTTGCATTGCAGTCGCTACCGGTACTGTCATTAACGATGAAACAAGTAAAATACCAACTATGCGCATCGAAGCACCAATTACTAAAGCTGTTACAACCATAAATAATAAATCAATCACTTTCCCGTTAATCCCCGAAACTTTCGAATACTCTCCATCAAAGGATAACACAAAAAGTTCTTTATAAAATAAATATACAAATCCAATCACAACCAATGCAATCCCCAATACGACAAACAAGTCTTCCCTACTTACAGCGGATACAGAACCAAATAAATACCCCATTAAATCTGCTGTAAATCCTTTTGATAAGGAGATAAAAATCGCACTTAAACCAATTCCCGCTGATAATATTACAGGAATGGCCAATTCTTCAAAATGTTTGTATACACCGCGTAGTTTATCAATTAAGAGAGAACCACCGATTGCTGCACCAATTCCGAAATAAACAGGATTTAACGCACTGAACAATAAAAATTGTTGGCTCATATATAAACTTCCAGCAATTCCAGCTAACGCAACATGACTAAGCGCATCTGCAATGAGTGCTAATCGTCTAACGACAATAAACAACCCTAGCAAGGGAGCTATAAATCCAATAATGATTCCTGATAAAAATGCATTTTGTAAAAATTCATAAGAAAATATTGCTTCAATCATGGTCGCACTTCCCTTCCTCATGATGGACACGCATCACTGGATGCCCGTACCATTTTGATAATGTACGTTCATCCATATTATGGAATTCAGACTGCATACCATGAAAATGAATCGTACGATTTAAACAGGCAACATGTGTTGCAAGTTCTGTCACAATATCCACTTCATGTGTAACGAGTAATATCGCTAAATGGTGGTCACGATTTAAATCATTCAGCATACGATAAAACGATGCAACATTTTGTTGATCAATTCCGACAGTTGGTTCGTCCATTACAAGTAGCTTAGGTTTACCAACTAATGCTCGAGCAATAAATACTCTTTGCTGTTGACCACCGGATAATTCTCCAATGTTTTTATCAGCATATGCATCCATATGGACTACTTTAAGTGCTTCAAGTGCTTTTTCTGTATCTTCTTTTCGAAATCGTTTAAATAATCCTTTTTTACGTGTCAACCCACTACGAACAACTTCAAGTACTGTCGCAGGAAAACCACTGTTAAAAGAATTCGACTTTTGTGAAACATAACCGATTAATTCTCGGTGTTGAAACGTGTCAATTGGCTCTCCAAATAACTTGACAGTTCCCGAGTCTGGCTTTAAAAGTCCAAGTAAAATTTTAATTAGTGTTGATTTTCCAGAACCATTTGGACCAATTAATGCCCAAAATTGCGCTTCTTTTACTTGAAGGTCAATTTGTTCAAGAACGGTTCTTGTTTCGTAATGAAAAGAAACATCCTTTATATCAATAATCGTTTGTGTCATTTTATAATTCCCTTCCACGTAATCGTAATGATTACGATTAATAAGGAAATTATACCGGATTTATATTGGAATTTCAATGATTTAAGAAAGAGAGGTATTAGTGTGGATTTTCTGAATTTATTGAATGATATTCAAACAAAAAGTGAAGAGGAAGTTCAACAATTAGCGGCTTTTTATGGCATTCATTTAACCATCTCAGAAATTATTCAATTAAGGCCTTTGTTACAGGAAGTGTCGATTCATTGGTATTTTACAGGCATTCCTTCATCTTTTTTACTCAAAATTGAACGTATTTTAGGAAAGGCCAAAACAAAAGAATTTCTTGCTATGTATGAAGCAGCAACCAATCGCTCTTCGCGTTAACAAAAGAAAATCGTTGAAATAACCTTTTTGCTATTTCAACGATTTTCAATGATCATTTTAACTCTTCAAGCAATGCTGGTTGAAAGACACCTTCACGTAGCATTTTAATTTCCACTTCATAAGGTGCTTTCTTCTTTTTCGGATCTTCATTCGTTGGCACAAATGGTGTTTCTAGGATTTTTGGGATATGCGTAAATTGTGGATGATGTACAATATGGTGTAATGCATCAAAACCAATATGCCCAAACCCAATATTTTCATGTCGGTCTTTTCCAGCGCCACGTTCATTTTTACTGTCATTCACATGAACAACTGAAATGCGGTCTGCACCGATGATTTCATCAAATTGTTTTAATACCCCATCAAAATCATTTACGATATCATATCCGGCATCATGAACGTGACAGGTATCGAAACAAACAGAAAGTCGTTCATTATTTTCTACACCATTTATAATACGTGCAAGTTCTTCAAAGTTCCGACCGATTTCAGTTCCTTTTCCAGCCATTGTTTCTAACGCAATTTTTACAGGAAAATCATTCGTTAGCACTTCATTTAGCCCTTCGATAATTCGATCAATCCCTGCGTCTACACCAGCGCCAACATGTGCACCTGGATGAAGCACGATTTGATCTACACCTAGTGCGGCCGTACGCTCAATCTCTTGTTGTAAAAAGTCAACACCTAGTTGGAATGTCGCAGGCTTTGTTGTATTCGCGATATTGATAATATAAGGTGCATGAACGACGATATTGGACATACCATGTTCTTCCATATGCGCTCTTCCCGCTTCAATATTTAACTCTTCGATTGGTTTTCTGCGCGTATTTTGCGGTGCACCTGTATAAATCATAAATGTATTTGCACCATATTTTTGTGCTTCTTCACTTGAACCTAATAACATTTTCTTCCCACTCATCGAAACATGCGATCCAATGAGTACTTGTTTATTTTCTACCATGTTTACGTTGTTTTCTCCTCTCTCGCTTTTTATAGTCATCAATTTGACGTGCAAGTTTTTTCTTATAACCAGGTTTTACTTTTTTCGGTTTTCGAATAAAAGCAACTGCTTGACGATCGATTTCATCATACGTATGCTTGCGTTTCTGACGTGCATGACGTTCTTTTAATGTAATAAATTCCCCATTTTTAACATCTTCATGAACAAATGGAACGCCTAATGCTTCAATACCTTCGACTTTTTCCTCTTCGTTTGGCGTATATAATGTAATGGCATGTCCTTCCAAACCAGCACGCGCAGTACGTCCTACACGATGAATGAAAAATTCTAAATCATCCGGAATCTCATAGTTAATCACATGACTAACGCCTGGAATATCAATGCCACGTGCAGCTAAGTCTGTCGCTACAATGTATTCGAATTCTAAATCACGAATACGACGCATCATACGGCTACGTTCACGAGGAGATAAATCCCCATGAATACGGCCAACTTTCATATGATTTTTCTCTAAATACGCTGCTAATTCCTCAGCATTTTTACGTGTATTTGTAAAAATAATTGCTAAGTATGGCGTAATTGATTGTAAAACCGATAATAATTTCTTTTCCTTTTGGTCACTTCGTACAGGAATCAATGAATAGTGAATACCTTCCGAAAAAGAAGCTCTCTGCCCTACTTTTACATGAACTGGCGATTCCATATATTTCTTCAAAAATGGCTTTAATTTTTCAGGAATTGTCGCTGAAAAGACATACATTTCAAGTTTTTCTGGCATTTGTGATGCAAACTTATCAATATCTTCTACGAAGCCCATGTCGAACGCTAAGTCTGCCTCATCAATGACTAACATATTGGCAGTATGGACGAATAACGCTTGACTATTTACCATATCATAAATTCGACCTGGCGTACCTACAACGATATGCGGATTTGACTTTAATCGACTCAACGAACGTTCTTTGTCTGTCCCACCGATTAAACTCACAGCGCGAATATCTGTTCCTTCAATTAATTGTAACAAGGCGTCATATAATTGTGCCGCAAGCTCACGCGTTGGCGCAGTAATCACCGCTTGTAAATGATCTTCCTCAACATTTATGCGTTCGACTATCGGAATTAAGAAACTATGTGATTTCCCAGTACCCGTATGCGCTTGACCGATTGCAGAAGTCCCTTTTAACACGAGTGGAATGATTTCTTTTTGAATGGGTGTTGGCTCTGTAAAACCTAAATTTTGAATTGCTTCTTTTACAAATGGTTGGAATTGATAATCTGTGAATTTCGACATTCACTTACCTCCTCTATATATCCTATATTGTAACATGATTTTGTCCCATCGTATGCCTTTAATGCATACAATAATAGATGAAAGCTGTAAGATATTTTTTTAGAAAGGAGATGTATGATGCGTTACGAATCTTTTTATCCGTTTCAGCAATATGCACCCCGACAAAATAATCCTTTTAACAGTATGAATGGCGTTCATCCATTTATGCCACCTAGGGCGACCCCTCAAAATGAACAATTTATGTCATCACATAATAGTATATCAGGACAACAAGAAGGGCAAGGTTTTTCGAAAATTGAGCGCTACATGCAAACTGCCGACCGTTTATTAACGACAGCTCAACAATTTGCTCCACTTGCACAGCAAATTGCGCCAATGTTTAGCAATTTACCAGCAATGTGGAAATTATACAAAGGTTTCCAATCTCTCCCATCAAATCCAGATACAAGTAATCGTTCAAATCAATCAAACCCAACTACTCCAAGATTTACCCCAACTTCAAATAACCAGCAGCAAGTGACAGAAACACGTCAATCTATGCCAAAAATTTTCCAACCTCCCTATGCTTAACTTTGAATATATTACACTTCTCTATTATAATGAAATGTAGAATCCTATTAGGAGTGAATAAAATGAAAGTAATGAAGATTACCCCAAGAGGTTATTGTTACGGGGTTGTCGATGCAATGGTAATCGCACGTAATGCGGCGCTCGACAAAACACTACCGAGACCCATTTATATATTAGGAATGATTGTTCATAACAAACATGTTACTGACGCATTTGAAGAAGATGGGATTATTACATTAGATGGTAAAAATCGTTTAGAAATCTTAGAGAAGGCAGAAAAAGGAACAGTCATTTACACAGCACATGGCGTTTCTCCTGCTGTAAGAGAAGTGGCAAAACGTAAAGGATTAGTGGCAATTGACGCAACATGCCCTGACGTAACAGTTACACATGATCTTATTGAAGAAAAAACAAAAGAAGGATACGATATTATTTACATTGGTAAACGATATCACCCTGAACCTGAAGGTGCGATTGGCGTCGCGCCTGATAAAGTGCACTTAATTGAAACAATGGAAGATGTTGAACAATTAACGGTTGCGAATGATAAATTACTCGTAACAAACCAAACGACAATGAGTCAATGGGATGTCCAACATTTAATGGAAGCACTACAAGAAAAATACCCGCATATCGAACAACATAAAGAAATTTGTTTAGCAACGCAAGTACGTCAAGAGGCAGTTGCTGAACAAGCGGGAGAGGCTGATTTATTAATTGTTGTAGGAGATCCAGCGAGTAATAACTCTAACCGCTTAACACAAGTATCTGTAGAAATTGCGGGTACACCTTCATACCGCGTATCAGATGTATCTGAGATTAACGTAAACTGGTTAGAAGATGTAGAAACGGTTGCTGTAACAGCTGGAGCATCGACACCTACAATTATCGTTCGTGAAGTGATTCAATTTTTAGACCAATTTGATCCTGAAGATGAATCAACACATCATCCAGAACGCAAATTTAAGTTAGAACAAATCTTACCACCTGTTCGCAAGCCGAAACCGGTTAATCGAATAGAACCATATGCATAATTAAGAAAAGGATTGTTGAGCTGTTAATTAGCTTAACAATCCTTTTTATCATTACTTAAATTGAAAGGGTTCTGTATCAATTTCTGACTGAATCCACTGTACATCGTATTTTTTGGATGCACATTGCGCCGACATATAAGTCGCGACGCCTTCAATCATGACTTGCTCTACATGGTGACCAGGATCAACCACTGCTAGATTCATACTTTCCGCGTCTTGTGCAACGTGGAAATATAAATCTCCTGTGACGAGCACATCAGCGCCACTTCTTTTAGCCGCGTAAATATACTTATTGCCATCGCCACCAAGAACTGCGACTTTCTTAACTTTTTTATGCGGATTTCCAACAAAACGTAAAGCTGGTACCTGAAATGCTTCTTTTACCTTAGTAGCAAAATCATCTAATGACAATTCTTCTGATAGGCGCCCGATTCTTCCAAGACCAAACACTTCGCCTTTTTGTTCTAACCGAATGATATCATATGCAGGTTCTTCATAAGGATGTGCATTTAATAATGCTTTCAACACACGGTTTTTCATACTTTCTGGTACAATCACTTCGATTTTCTCTTCGTCAACAACTTCAGGTTGATTAGCTGAACCAATATGTGGATTTGCCGCTTCAGATGGTGTAAATCTTCCTTCTCCTGTTGAAGAGTAACTACAAGCTTCATAGTCTCCAATGGCGCCTGCTCCAGCTGTTGCTAAAGCTTTGCGAATTTCTTCGGTATGTGTTGATGGACTAAATACAATGAACTTATACAATGTCTCAGCGGTTGTTTCAGCTAACACACGAACATCTTCTAATTGAAGCTTATCCGCCATTAAATCATTAACGCCACCATTTGCGATATCCAAATTTGTATGTGCAGCATATACTGCAATTTGATGTTGTATACATTTTTCAATCATTCTTCCTTGCGGTGTATCGGTTGCAATTTGTTTCAATGGTCTAAATAGAGGGGGATGGTGTGCAAGGATAAGATTTGCGCCTTTCTCAATAGCTTCATCTACCACTTGTTCATTTACATCTAATGTCACTAGTACACGTTCGACCGGGCGATTTAGTTGACCAATGTGTAAACCGATTGGATCTCCTTCCATCGCCAAATGTTTCGGTGCCCATTGTTCAAATAACTGAATAATTTCATGACCATTCACTTTTTTCATACTGTTAACACCTCTTGAACATACTTTATTTGTTGCTGTAACTGTTTCCTTTTTGCTTCAATCTCACGATGTTTTGTTGCACCTTCGATTGACTGTAATATACGATGCCACTCTTTCATTTCTCTTAGCCATTTGTCACGAAAAATCGGATTGCATTCGCGCATCAATACAGGTCCTAATAATAATTCTTTCTCAGTATAAGCTTCATTTCCTCGTTCCAAAACAACAATCTCATAAATTTTATCATCTTCTTTTAATATTGCTTCATCTATAATTTTCCAGCCATTTTGCACTGCCCATCTACGAATCGCAATCGCATGAATATTCGGCTGTGTAATTAAACGTTGCACGGTTGACAGACGGTCATTCCCATTTTCTAGTATGGTTGAAATTAACGTCCCACCCATACCAGCAATTGTCACAGTATCAACGAGATCATCTTCCTCAATCGCCTGCAAACCATTGGCAAGACGTACATCTATTTCCTGATTGAGCCCCTCCTTTTGCACATTTTTCACCGCGGATTCATACGGACCTTTTACAACTTCCCCTGCGATTGCACGCTGAATCTTACCACTTTTCACTAAATATGCCGGTAAATATGCATGATCACTACCAATATCAGCAAGAATTGCTTGGTCCTTTACGAAATTAGCCACTTTTTTCAGCCTTTCAGATAATTGCACCATAAATCATTTAAACTCCTTTAATGACACTTTCTTTGTCAAAAATTTATTCTATAGTCAGTATACCAAATCAACGATGCTTTTTAACGCTATTTTATCATATTGAACTATTCGATTAAACTTAATGATCAAAACCTAAAAAAAGTTCTAGCAATCAATAGTAGATTGCTAGAACTTTATTGTTTTTAGAGATTATTCTAATGATAAGATGTATTCAACCATTGCATCAATATCCCCTGCAGGAACTAGACCACCTGGCATTCCACCATCTGTACCATTTGCAATGATGTCTTTTAACTCATCTTCTGATTTATCAGTGCCTACTAAAGCTGGAGCACCGCCGCCTTCTAAGTTACCACCGTGACAAGACACACAGCTTGCTTCTGCAAATGCAGCTGGATCAAATTCTGAAGTATCTTCAGTTTCCTCCGTGTTCTCACTATCAGCGATTTCCTTTTGCTGGTCTAAACCATATAAGGACATATAGAAGATAAGTCCAACTCCTAGAGCCATAATTAATAAAAACGGCACTACTGGATTTTTACCCATCGAATTACCCTCCTTCAACAATTTCAATTCTATAATAAATATAGTTCACAACTATTATTGTACTCCATTCATGAATAATTCGAAAGAGGTTTCAACAAAATAATCTCTTTTTGTGACAATTTAGTCATAAAGTTCACAAATTTAACATCCAATGAGTTTCGCAATAACCATTCTTTGTACTTCTGATGTGCCTTCTCCAATTTCCAATAGCTTTGCATCCCGCATATAACGCTCTACTTCATACTCTCGCATATACCCATAGCCACCGTGAATTTGAACAGCTTGATCGGAGATTTCCATCGCAATTTCTGAAGCATATAATTTACACATCGAGGCTTCTTTCGAAAAAGGTCTTCCTTGGTCTTTTAACCATGCTGCTTTATATACCATATTGCGCGCTAATTCGATTTTTAACGCCATATCCGCTAATTTAAATTGAGTCACTTGAAATTGCGATAGGGTTTTACCAAATTGCTTTCTTTCTTTAGCGTATTGTAGCGCTTTCTCAAATGCAGCTTGTGCAATTCCAACAGCCATTGCACCAATACCAATTCGCCCACCATCTAAAGTTGTTAAAAACTGTTGAAATCCTTTCCCGCGTTCGCCTAATAAATTCTCTTGTGGAACTCTCACGTCTTCTAATACAAGTTCCGTTGTATTCGATGCAGTTAAACCCATTTTTTCATAATTATCAATTACAGTGAAACCTTTAGCATTTGTAGGTACAATGATGGCGCTAATTTCTTTCTGCCCATCCTGTTGACCAGTAATAGCTGTTAACGCTAAATGATTCGCATAACTTGCATTTGTAATATACACTTTAGAACCATTTATGATAAAATCATTGCCCTCTTCTTTCGCAGTCGTCTGTGTTCCCCCAGCATCAGATCCTGCATTTGGTTCTGTTAATCCAAATGCGCCGAATGACTCCCCAGTACAAATCGGCGTTAAATAACGTTCTTTTTGCGCCTTTGTTCCGAATAGATGTAAAGGCGCTCCCCCTAATGAAATATGTGCTGAATACGTGATACCTGTTGAAGCACATGCACGGCTTAACTCTTCAGTGACAATTGCAAAACTAATTGTGTCACCGCCACCGCCTCCAAATTCCTCTGGAAATGGTAACCCCATAATCCCCATTTCTCCCAATTGCTTAAAAATTTCTAACGGAAAAGTGCCAGTCCGATCACGTTCAACTGCCCCAGGTGCTACTTCTTCAGTTGAAAACTCACGCATCATTTTTTTAATCATAGACTGCTCTTCTGTTAAGTCGTAATTCATTCTCCCATCCCCTTTCTATGTAAATGTGCAACTTCATTATACAGAATTAACGGACTATTTAGCAAGTTCCGTTTATTAAGCACATTCATAAAAAGCGTGAATCTATGCTATTTTTTTCACGTACTATTATATGAACATAAAAATGAGTGTGAAGATGATTCCAACAACACCTGAAATTGTAAAATAAATTAATTTAAAAAAGTGTCCAACGATTATCCACATAAGACAGTTCATAATGATCAATAATGGTAATAAAATTGCAATCGTTGCAAAGTATAAAGTCCATATTTTCAATGTACATAATAAAATGAGGACAGCTAGGAGTAAATGTACAATTGGTGAAATCATTTCGTTTCTAAATATTTTTTTCACTATGAAGCCAATCAATAATGCAGTTATGACTCCACTGATGACTAATGACCATTCACTATCTAAAAATAATAAAATGCTTGCTGAAATTAAAAAACAAAAAATTGCTAAAATGAGTGATTGTTGAGATTTTCTTTGTTGTTTATCAAAATATCCTCGCTCTTTATTTTTTATTTTTTCTTCCTCTTTCCCTTCTGAATATAGCGTCGATAGAAAATTACAATAATGTTCTGGCAGCAGTTGATGCTTTTTCCAATAGTCAATTTCTGCTAAAATAATTTGTTTTCTTTTATCTTTCAAATAGATCCCCACCAAATCATATGATACATAAACCTATTGTACCACGATATGCGTCCTACACATCTGCTAATTTTCCGATTGAATCATCTTGAAAACAGTATCTCCTAAACATTTTTGAAAATAAAAAACTGTTTCACGCATCAATTTTAGTCGATGAATGAAACAGTTCTCTTATGAGGATTCTATATGAATGTAACTTCTCTTGCTTATTCTAAGAAATCTTTTAGACGTTTGCTTCGTGAAGGATGACGAAGCTTTCTTAATGCTTTCGCTTCGATTTGACGAATACGTTCTCTTGTAACGCCAAATACTCGTCCAACTTCTTCTAATGTACGAGTTCGTCCATCATCTAATCCGAAACGTAAACGTAAAACGTTCTCTTCACGATCAGTGAGTGTGTCTAATACATCTTCTAATTGCTCTTTTAGCAATTCATATGCCGCATGCTCAGAAGGTGATTGCGCTTCAGAATCTTCAATGAAATCTCCTAAATGCGAATCATCTTCTTCACCAATTGGTGTTTCTAATGATACTGGCTCTTGTGAAATTTTTAAAATTTCACGTACACGATCAGCTGTTAAATCCATTTCTTCACCAATCTCTTCTGGTGAAGGTTCGCGTCCTAAATCTTGAAGTAATTGACGTTGTACGCGAATTAATTTATTAATCGTTTCAACCATATGCACTGGAATTCGGATTGTTCTTGCTTGGTCAGCAATTGCTCGTGTAATCGCTTGACGAATCCACCAAGTCGCATACGTACTGAATTTAAAGCCTTTAGTATGGTCGAATTTTTCTACGGCTTTAATTAAGCCCATATTTCCTTCTTGAATTAAATCCAAGAATAACATTCCTCGCCCAACATAACGCTTCGCAATACTTACAACGAGTCGCAAGTTTGCCTCAGCTAATTCTTTGCTTGCTTCTTCATCGCCTTCTATAATACGCTGAGCTAACTCAACTTCTTCGTCACCTGTTAATAATTCAACTCGTCCAATTTCTTTCAGATACATGCGAACTGGATCATTAATTTTAATTCCAGGAGGAACACTTAAATCATTTAAATCAATTTTCGCATCATCTGTTTTTGTATCGACAACTTCTCCATCTTCCGATTCACGATCCATCTCAATACCTTCAGCTTCTAACTGATCAAGAAACTCTTCAAATTGTTCAGGTTCAACTTCATATTTCGATAATTTATCAGTTACCTCATCTAATGTTAATTCACCAGATTTTTTCCCAATTTCAATTAAATGATTTTGCATTTCTTTTAACGATAAATCTTCACTAACTTCAGTCACTACATTTTTTTCACTCATCTTACCCGTTCCTCCTTCTAAATATCGGCCTATCGCTATAACGCCTCTAGTGATTGCCGAAGCTGAATAATTTCCCTGGCCAGCTCCAGTGCCCGGGTATGATTATTACTTCTTAAGGCTTCATTCTGCTCATGTTGTTTTTCATCGATTTGACCTTTTACTTTTTCTTTTCTTAAGTAATGAATACAATCTTCAATTTCTTGTGCTGCAAATTCTTCATTGCTATCATACATTGCCGCTTCCAATACAATTTTTCTTAATGAAGGATTGGCAATTGACTCAGCAAATCGATGATAATCAGGCGTTTTATACTGTTCATAAAATGCCGCTAACTCGATAAAGACTGTTTGATATTCTTCATGATAAAATAAGTCAAATAACTCGACGTATATTCGGTCAAATAATTCACCATCATTTAACAAATAGTGAAGTAACATTTTTTCAGCACGATTGGTTGCATTTTGCTTTCTTTGCCTGTTTTCTGTGTAAATAGGCATCTGCTCATTTGACGCTTCTGAAGAAGGGATTGTTGCATATTTTCGTTCTTCTTGAACTTGTCTACCAACTTTTTTTGTCAATAATTGCTGCAACGCCTCTTCTGAAACGTTTGTTTCTTCTTCCATTTGTCGAATAACTAAATCTCGCTCGATTGGCGACGGACGCTTTGCTAATTCTTCCATAACTTCATCGACATACTGCATCACGTCATTATCATATTGTAAGTTTTTGTCCCTTTTCGCATATGCCATCATAAATGACATATAGGAATAAGGCTTGCCGATAATTTGCTCTTTAAATGATTGTTCCCCAAATTGCTGAATATAATCATCTGGATCTAATCCATTTGGTAATAAAGCAATTTGACAATCTACATTTTCTGAAATAGCCATTTGCGCAAAACGTTTTGCCGCTTCCCAACCAGCGTCGTCTCCATCACAACAAATAATGAGTTGTTTTGCGATTCTCTTTAATTTCACAAGATGGGATTCTGATAATGCGGTTCCCATAAGAGCAACCGTATTTTGTACACCAATTTTATTGGCGGAAATAACATCCATAAACCCTTCAAACAGTATTACTTTACCCGTTTTACGAATATTCAGTCGTGCTTGATGTAAATTGTATAAAACTTTATTTTTTTCGAATATCGGGGATTCAGGACTATTTAAATATTTAGGCGCATGTTCGAGTTTTTCAAGAAGTCGCCCTGAAAAACCAATAATGTTTCCATTATCATCCCACAATGGAAACATCACTCGACCTCGGAAGCGATCGAAATAGCCTGTCCCATCATCTCGTTTGACAATTAAGCCAGCCGCTTCCATCTCTTCTAATTGATAACCTTTTCTTTCCAATAAACTTGTCAATACTTGGTAATCATCTAACGCCCATCCAATCCCATATTGTTCAATGATTGTTCGATCAAAACCTCGTTTTTCCAAGTACGCTAGCGCTTCTTCTCCTTCAACAGTATTCAATAAAATATGTCGATAAAAATTAGCTGCTAATTCATGCGCTTCGATCATCGGCTTAAATTGTTGATTTGATCCAGTTTCACCTTGTTGTGGTATGAAATCTAAAGCAATGCCGATACGTTTCGATAGTTCATGGACTGCATCCGTAAATGGTCGGTTTTCTAAGTCCATAATAAACGTGATCGCATTGCCACTTGCACCACACCCAAAACAATGAAAGAGCTGTTTTTCTTCGGAAACAGAAAAAGACGGGGTTTTTTCACCGTGGAACGGGCATAAACCAACCCAATTTTTTCCTCTTTTCGTTAACTGAATGTATTCTCCAATTAAGTCGACAATATTCGTTTTCTCACGAATTTCCTCAATTGTCTGCTCAGGAATCCTCGTCATTCAATCACCATTCCTACGTATAAGTCCTTCGTGGTAACATCTTCTACATCTGTATGCATAATCCTTTATTTTTTCGACAATATTTTTAAGAATGTCTAGCAAGATGTTCATTCATCATTGATTTTTTGTTTATTATTGATTTTATTTATACTTTTGGAAACTACCATTCTACATCATACCATAATTTTTTATGAATGAAAGGATCTATTTTCGAAAAGAAGAACCTATCTACCTAAACTTTTCTATTTAGATAGATGGTCCTTCTTCAACATTATTTAATATAACCCGATTTTTTACAAATTTTATGCTTATGATTGATGCTTTTCTCTTTGTTGTATCACCGATATAATGACATTTGCAGTTTCTTCAACTGCTCGGTTTGTTACATCAATAACCGTGCAATCAATCTTTTCCACTACTTTATTAAAATGTTTGATTTCCTCTTCAATTCTCTCAAACTTAGCATAGCTCGCATTGTCCTTTAAACCTAACGCTTTTAAACGCTCTTTTCGTATAGAATTTAGCTTCTCAGGCGATATTGTCAATGCAAAGCATTTTGACGGATCAATGTGATATAACTCCTCTGGTGGTTCAACTTCAGGCACAAGCGGTACATTAGCAACACGAAACTTTTGGTGCGCTAAATACTGTGATAACGGTGTTTTTGAAGTTCTAGATACCCCGATTAATACAATATCAGCTTTTAATATCCCCTTCGGATCGCGTCCGTCATCATATTTAACAGCAAATTCAATCGCATCAATCTTTCTGAAATAATCTTCATCTAGCTTTCGAACTAATCCAGGTTCTTCAACGGGCTGCTCATTTAATGTGTCTGAAATTTGATCGACGACAGGACCTAATAAGTCTGTACACGTAATGTTTTTCTGTCGGCATTCCTCTTGTAAATAGCGTCTCATACTACTGCGGACTAGCGTATAGACGATTAATGCGCCTTGTTGTTCCGCTAAATAAACAATTTCTTTTAATTGACTTTCGTCTTCAATATGTGAAAAACGTTTCAAACTGACACCGTCTAATCCGTGCTTAAATTGACTTGCAGCAGCTTTAGCGACAAGTTCTGCTGTTTCACCAACTGAATCTGAAACGATAAACATTGTTAACTTTCTCATAAAATCCTCCTATAAATCGTGCTCGTCCGCTAAAGACAAAAATGCAGCCGTAATATTTGTTTTCGTAATACGACCGATTACTTCTAATCCATTTTCTTTTTTCTGGATTACTGGTAATGAATCAATTTGTTTATCCATCATGATTTGTGCAACTTTTAGCAATGTATCCTGTTTTTCACAGTACGTAATGTTTGGCATTCTTGTCATAATCACATGAACTGGTATTTTATCTGTATCTTGATTCCCCATCGTTGCTCTTAATAAATCTTTACGAGATAACACTCCTACTAAATATGAGGATTGATCTACCACAAATAATGTCCCAACATCTTCTAAAAACATATGACAAATCGCATCATAGACCGAAAAATTTTCAGATACAACGACTGGCATCGATTGGAAGTCGCCTACTTTCATTGCATTCATATTGTCAGAAATTGGTGTCGACGTTTTCTTGCCAGAATAAAAATAACCGACACGTGGTCTTGCATCTAAATACCCTGCCATTGTCAAAATTGCTAAATCTGGTCGAATCGTTGCACGAACTAAATTTAATCGTAATGCAATTTGTTCACCAGTAATTGGGCCATCTTTTTTTACTATTTCCAAAATATCTTTTTGGCGTTTATTTAGTTCCATATTGCACCGCCTTCAACGTTCATCGTTATATTATTATATATTGTCTATTTCTCCCAATAAACATCACTTATAATAGTATATACGAACTTCTCTGTGATTGCTAAGATTTAGAAGTTGTGCTATTATAATTATGAATTACACATCTATTGGACTTTATAACGATTGAACAACAATAATATAGAGCGTCGAAAGGAATATAAGTATTGTCTACAATTAGCGAATAGGGATCGTGAAAGCCTATAACAGACAAGAAACGGCAACCTGGAGCTCACAGCCATTTAAGCGGGCTATTTTTAGCCAATCGGGGTGGAACCGCGGGTCATCATGCACTCGTCCTCGGACAATTATGTCCAAGGATGTGTGCATATTTTTATGTTGAAAGGAATGTTTTAATTGGACAAGATTGTAAACTTAGCAAAGGCAAGAGGATTTGTTTTCCCTGGATCTGAAATTTATGGTGGATTAGCCAACACATGGGATTATGGACCACTCGGAATCGAGTTGAAAAACAATATTAAAAAAGCATGGTGGCAAAAATTCGTTCAAGAATCACCCTATAACGTCGGAATTGACGCTGCGATTTTAATGAATCCCAAAGTTTGGGAAGCTTCTGGTCACACTGGAAATTTCAATGACCCAATGATCGACTGTAAAAAATGTAAAACTCGTCATCGCGTTGACAAATTAATCGAAGATGCGCTTGATGCAAAAGGAATTGAAATGGTTGTTGATGGTCTTCCGTTTGAAAAAATGGCTGATCTGATTGAAGAGCATGATATTAAATGTCCTACATGCGGTGCAATGGACTATACTGATATTCGTCAATTCAACTTAATGTTTAAAACATCACAAGGTGTCACTGACTCTTCGGCAAACGATATTTATTTACGCCCAGAAACAGCACAAGGAATTTTCGTCAACTTTAAAAACGTTCAACGTTCTATGCGTAAAAAAATGCCATTTGGAATTGCACAAATTGGTAAAAGTTTCCGTAATGAAATTACACCAGGTAACTTCACATTCCGTACACGTGAATTTGAACAAATGGAGCTAGAATTTTTCTGTAAGCCAGGTGAAGATGGCAAATGGTATGAATACTGGAAAGATTTCTCAAAACAATGGTTACTTGACTTAGGATTGACTGAAGAAAACATGCGTATGCGTGATCATTCAGAAGAAGAGTTATCTCATTACTCTAAAGGAACTGTTGATATTGAGTACAAATTCCCGTTTGGTTGGGGTGAATTATGGGGCATTGCGAATCGTACAGACTTCGATTTAAAACGTCATATGGAATATTCTGGAGAAGACTTCCACTACCAAGATCCTGTAACGAACGAAAAATTTGTTCCTTACTGTATTGAACCTTCATTAGGTGCTGATCGTGTTACATTAGCATTTTTAACAGATGCATATACGGAAGAAGAGCTAGAAAATGAGGACCAACGTACAGTATTACGCTTTCATCCTGCAATTGCACCTGTGAAAGCAGCTGTCCTTCCACTATCGAAGAAATTATCAGAAGAAGCAATGGAAGTATTTACAGAACTAAGCAAACACTTCCCAACGCAATATGATGAATCACAATCAATCGGTAGACGTTACCGTCGTCAAGATGAAATCGGTACACCATTCTGTATTACGTTTGACTTTGATTCACTAGAAGACAAACAAGTTACCATTCGTCATCGTGATTCGATGGAACAAGTGAGAATGCCAATTGCTGATGTTGTTGAATACGTTAAAAAACATTTAGTATTTTAATTCGATAAAAAAGAGCGCCCTTTATAAAGGCCGCTCTTTTTATATGTCATCTTTTGAATCTTTTTTTATCGATTGTAATTCAGGCGTTTGTTCTAAAGTTTCTAGAAACTTTCTGGACTTGAAATAAATTCCTGTTTGTTCGTCATATAATGTGCGAACGATTTTACTTAATAATTGTACCGTTTCTTTTTTCAATGATATATCACCAATTTGTTGAATAGGTACTGTAGCAAACATTCGGATTAATCGAATGTGAGTAGGTGCTAAGCGTACGACATAACGATCTCGGTGAAAGCAGCGATGACAAATAAATCCGACCTCTTGAAAAGAAAAGCCAAACTCACCATCCATTGCACCGCAACTTGCACATGCGTTTAAAATTGCATGAACACCAGCTACTTGTAACATTTTCCACTCTACAAATAAGGTAATCACTTCCGGAGGATATTCATCATTGATCGCTTTTAAAGCGTCAGCTAATAAGGTATAAATACTTGTGCTTCGAATATTTTGTTCCACAAGTTTATCAATCAGTTCGACAATATAACTCGCATAGGCTGTAGCTTCTAAATTTTCACGTACATAGCGCATTGATAAAATCGTATCGCCTTGTGAAATCGTTCCCATCCCTCTACCTTGACGAATTAAATAGTGACCAAATGTAAAAGGCTGTGTAACAGCTGAAAGCTTGCTTCTTGGCTTTTTAGCACCTCTTGCCATGGCCGTTACTTTCCCAGCCTCTTCAGTAAACAAAGTGACAATTTTGTTTGTTTCACCATACGGTATTGTCCGAATAACAATCCCTTCCCATTTACTGAGCAAAAGATTCCCCTCTTTCAAAATGACTCATAATCATCAGTATTCGTCTTCATCAAATCCAAATTCTTTTAAATTTGTTGGACGATTACGCCAATCTTTTTTCACTTTTACCCATAACTCTAAAAAAACCTTTGAACCCAATAGACGTTCAATATCCTTTCGTGCTTCTGTTCCTACTTTTTTGAGTACAGAGCCTTGCTTGCCGATGACAATCCCTTTTTGTGAATCCCGCTCTACAATAATTGTTGCCATTACATTAATCATATCTCGTTCTTCATCACGTTCAATTTTTTCAATTGCAACCGCAACAGAATGCGGAATTTCTTCACGTGTTGCATGTAACACTTTTTCACGAATAAACTCTGAAATAATAAAACGTTCGGGATGGTCTGTTACTTGATCTTCTGGATAATATTTTGGTCCTTCTGGTAAGTATTTCTTTAATGTTGTTAATAAATTTTCTGTATTATTTCCATTTAATGCAGAAATCGGGACGACTTCCGCAAATTGATATTCTGATTGATAGGTGACAATGATTTCTAGTAATTCATCAGGATGAACTAAATCAATTTTATTAATCACTAGGAAAACAGGTTTTTTCGTATTTTCGAGCAAGTCAATAATAAAACGATCTCCAGGACCAATTTTCTCTGTTGCATTCACCATAAATAAAATAATATCGACTTCTGATAATGTGTTTTTTGCCACTTTAACCATAAAGTCCCCTAAACGATGTTTCGGCTTATGAATCCCTGGTGTGTCAATGTAAATCATTTGTGAATCCTCTGTCGTTACAACACCTTGAACTTTATTGCGCGTTGTCTGAGGTTTGTCACTCATAATGGCAATTTTTTGTCCAACAACATGATTTAAAAATGTAGATTTCCCAACATTAGGACGTCCAATGATCGAAATAAATCCTGATTTAAAAGCTTGATTATTTTCTTGCATCCGCAAGATCCTCCTTCGTAAATGCACCTGGTAATAATTGTTCAACTGTTGTTTCAAATAACGCACCGTCTGTATTTGTTAAATAAACGGGCATTTTTGGATCGCAAAATTCTGCAATCACTTGACGGCAAGCGCCACATGGTGAAATCGGTCCTTCCGTTTTTCCAGTTACAACAAGTGCTTTAAAGTTTTTTTCACCTTCTGAAACTGCTTTAAAAATAGCTGTTCGTTCAGCACAATTTGATAATCCATAAGAGGAATTTTCAATGTTACAACCTTTATAAACGACTTCATCTTCCGTAATTAATGCAGCGCCTACTGGAAACTTCGAATAAGGAACATACGCACTTTTCATTGCGTCATACGCTTGTTCTATCCACTTTTTTTGCATAAAACACCCTACTTTCTATTCTTCAAAACCATTTTGGTAAAAAAATCATCAGTCCAATGATTGCACTTGCGATGGCTATGATTAACACAGCGCCAGCTGCTACATCTTTCGCTTGCTTCGCTAGTGGATGAAATTCATCAGTGATTACATCTATCGTACGTTCAATCGCTGTATTGATCATTTCAAGTGCCAATACTGCACCAATTAGCATAATTACAATAAACCATTCAACGTATGATAACCCCGTCCATATACCTGCAATTACAACTAGTACCATTGCTGATAAATGAATTTTAAAATTGCGTTCATGTCGGGCACAATGCAAAATTCCTTCGATTGCATATTGAAATCCTTTCAAAAATTTATTCATAACGATTACCTCGTTAATCCAAATGCTTGTAAAATCTCTTTTTGTCTCCCGAACATTTCTTTTTCTTCTTCCTCAGTCATATGGTCATATCCAAGTAAATGTAATAAACCATGTAAAGCTAAAAAGCCAATCTCTCGTTTTAATGGATGTCCATATTCCTCAGCCTGCCTCTTCGCTGTATCGACTGAAATAAGAATATCGCCAAGAACTTTCGGCATCGTTATATCCGTTATAATTGGCATTTCACCTTCACCAAGTTCTTCTAATGCAAATGAAATAACATCTGTTGGCGTATCTTTCCCTCGATACGATCGATTTACTTCCTGTATCGAAACATCATCCATAAATGTCAGGGATATTTCTGTTTCTTCTTCAATGCCTTCCTCTTGTAATGCAAATTGAAGCAGTTCTTCTACTAACGTTACGATAGAGGCATCGACCGACTCTGTCTCATCAATTGTATCTAATTGTAACAAGTCGTTCATCACCTTTCTTCTTCATCTGGATATTCAATTCGACTGTGGAATATCCCATTTAATGTCTCACAAATTGTTTTTTGAATTACTGTTAATTCTTTCATCGATAAATCGCACTCATCAAATTGTCCATCTTGCAATTTATCACTGACAATCGCTTGGACAAGTTGACTAATTTTCTCTGTTGTTGGGTCTTTCATAGAACGAACCGCAGCTTCAACACTGTCCGCAATCGAAATAATCGCAATTTCCTTCGTTTGTGGTTTTGGACCTGCATAACGATAGGCAGCTTCTTCTACTTCCTGCCCTTCCTCTTTTGCTTTAAACAAGAAGAACTTCAGTAAACTTGTTCCGTGATGTTGTCTTGCAATATCTACAATTTCAGAAGGCATTTTATGTTTTTCTAATAGCTGTGCTCCGTCTTCTGCGTGAGCAATAATAATATCACGACTTCTTTCAGGTGGTAAAGTATCATGCGGATTTTTCTCTCCATGTTGATTTTCAATAAAATACGCAGGGCGAACAGTTTTACCAATGTCATGATAATACGCACCGACTCTCGCTAATAACCCATTCGCTCCAATCGATTCACAAGCTGTATCTGCTAAATTTGCAACCATCACACTATGATGATAAGTACCTGGTGCTTCAATTAAAATCTTTTTCAATAGCGGATGATTAGGATTTGATAACTCTATTAATTTCATATCAGATAATATGCCGAATGTTGATTCAAAAAATGGTAATAAACCAATCGTCATGGAACTAGAGAGCACACCGGAAACAATCGCTGCAACCCCGTAAAAGATCAGTTCTTTCCATGTATACGACGATTGTGTCATTAATAAGTAAAAACTAATAAAAACAATATTACTTAACACAACCCCTAAACTGGCCTTCATAATCGATGATCGACGCGCGGTCTCACCAAGTAAATAAATACTTGTCATACTTCCAAATAAAATATATAAAACCAATTCCATTTGGATAATGGATGCAATGCCATCTTGCAAAATAATTCCTGCAGTGGCAGATGTAATAATGGACATTGTAAGTGCAATCCGCTCATTAATTAATAAACGAATAATCATCGCTACAAAAGCAGTTGGGAATAAAAATGCAATGAGCAATTCAAATTCCGATTCGATAATAGAAACAAGTTGCATTAAAATAATAGCTAATAAATAGGCAACCATTGCGATGGATAATGACTTCTTTTTCAAAAGGGCATCTTCTCGCCATTTAGAAAATGCTAAATACATAAATAACATAATCGACACAATGAAAAGGCCAATCGCAATGAGCGGCTTCACTGCTGTTTGATTTTGTAGTAAGCCTGCCAATTCTAATTGTCGATATATTTCACTGTCAATGACCTGTCCTTCACGAACGAGGACCTGACCTTGTAAAATACGAATCGGCTCTACTTGTGCACGAGCCTCTTCTTTTCGAGATTCGGTGAGTTGCTCATTCAATATTTCTGTTTCTACTGCTAATGCTCTTGCAATCGATATAACAGGCTCTTCAATACGCTCCGGAATATCACTTGCCAAGCGAAGTTGACGCTCAATTTCATACTTCGCAAAAGTTAAATCTGTTGTGCGCAACGGCTTTGATAGTTCTTTTTGTAAAGTTTTAACCACTTCATTTTGTGTATCTTCTAATGTTGCCGCTTTTTCTCTTAATAATAATTTAATCGTTTCTTTGTCAATGTCTAAACTTTTCTCTTCCTGTTTTAACGGTTCAAGTTTTTCTGCAACTTGATTGACAATGTCATCCGTTACTTTTTTGTTGTTTTTTTCAAGATCTTTTTTAGCTGTAATGACATGATCAAAAATATTTTGTGCAATCGTTTGACGATTTTTCGCAATATCATCCGAAAACTGATACACAGGTGTTACCTCATTGGCCGCTCGATCACGTTCCTCTTCGGTTTTCACCGTGTCCTCTACCGTTTTCAAAGAACGAATTGCTTCAGGTGCTATTTGAAACTCTTTCAATTCGTACGTCTCTTGTCGAACATTTCCAGCCATTAGAAAAAATAAAATAATCGATGAAATGATAATAACGAAAAAAGCAAAGTATGTAAATTTTAATGGCTTCACTGTTCTTTCGATAAACTTCAACATAGAAATACCCCTTTCAATGGAAGACAAAGAACTTCTTGTAAAAAAGATGACTAAAGAGCGTGGTTCTTTAGCCATCTTGATTTAAATTATACACCATTTAGTCATGATCAACTATAGCGTCATAAAGATTCCGCTTTATTCTCCTGAAGTTTGACGATCATATGCCTCAATAATTTTGGCGACAAGTGGATGACGGACGACATCTCCAGCCTCTAAATATTGAAAATGAATATGCGAAACATGTTTTAAGATTGTTTCCGCTTCGATGAGTCCTGAAACAACCCCTTTCGGCAAATCAATTTGTGATTTATCGCCCGTAATGACCATTTTTGAACCGAACCCAAGTCTTGTTAAAAACATTTTCATTTGGGCTTTTGTCGTATTTTGTGCTTCGTCTAAGATGACAAATGCATCATCTAACGTACGACCACGCATATAAGCTAATGGTGCAATTTCTATCACACCACGGTCGATTAAACGTTCTGTATGCTCTGCGCCTAACAACGCATGTAGTGCATCATATAACGGACGTAAATAAGGATCGACCTTTTCTTTTAAATCACCAGGCAAGAAACCTAAACTTTCACCAGCTTCAACTGCAGGTCTTGTTAAAATAATTTTTTTGACTGCTCCGTTTTTCATCGCTTGAACTGCCAGCACGACTGCTAAAAATGTTTTACCTGTCCCAGCTGGACCAATTCCAAACGCAAGGTCATGTCTCCGAATCCCACGAACATATTCTCTTTGTCCAATGGTCTTCGCGCGAATAACCTTTCCTTTATGATCACGTGCAATTTCTTCATCGTATAACTCTGCAAAATATTCAATTGTACCAGACTTGACCATTTCCAATGCTGACGATACATCACGTTGATTAATATTCACACCTTTACGCATGACCTTTAGTAATTGTTCAATCAGTGTAAACGTTAACTGACGATTGTCTTCTTCACCTTCAATCGTAATCGTCTCTCCCCGTGTCATCATCGATACATTTAACTGTTCTTCAATTAATTTAATATTTTGATCGGCAATCCCTAATAACATGACGGCCTCATTCGGGTCTTCTAAATGTAATTGAATAAATTGTTCTGTCAATAGCTTCAATCTCCTTGATTAATCGGTTCATATGTCGCAATATTATCATTCACTAAAAACACAATCTTACCAGTCACTTTTTCTTTCTGATAAGTCACTTGTAATAGCTCTTCTTTTTGAATGACTGCTTCATAGCCGAGTTCTCTTTGTAGTTGCATTTTCACAATCGGAATAATATAGGTTTTCTCCATCCCGTCCTCTAAATAAACATTTGTTTCCTTTTCCTCAATTTGTTTGTCTGTTTCAATAATATTCCAATTTTCTTTATTAAACAAGTTTTTTCCGAATGTCGGACGGTTAAAGGTAAACCTCATTTTTTCTTCACCTTGGATTTTGTATTGAAATGTTCTTGGCAATGAAAAAGAGTACTCCAACCAATAATTTGCATATACTGCACCCTTTGCACCAACAACGACCTCTTTTTCTCCTTGTTCAAGAATGCCTGTCGCTAATAGATCTCCCTTTTCAACGGTACTGTGCAAACTGGCTACTTTTTCACCACTCGATAAAGAAAAATGTGTAATGACACCGCTTGTTTTAGCTACTAAATGTGAAGGACTTCTATTTTCCTCTTTTTCAATTTCAACTTGTGGTGATTGCATTGGAATCACTGCAAATTTCACGCCTTGTTTTTCAAATCGAATCCATGATAAATCTCCTTCATCTTCCATTAAGTTCCGCCTTAAAACATCTTCATTTGGAAGGTTTTTTTTCAACTGTAAAGGGGCAATACGCGACTTTTTCAATTTATGTTCGATTCGATTTTGGATCTCTGGATGCGACGTTTCTACTTCTACTGTCCAAATAAATAACGAAGCAATATACGGTACAAGTAAAATTAGAATGAAACGATACCCTGAAAATAATTGCCATCGACGATCATGAACGCCATTTACAGTAAACTTACAATTGTATTTTCGTCTATTTGCTCTTAATATACGTAAACCATGCCGATTAGTTTCAAAAACAATCGACTTTTTTGAATGAACGATAAATTTGAAAGCCGCATGATTGCGTTGCACATCGTTCAATAATTTCATCATGTCTTGCTGGCGACCAAATAACTCTATCACTACATGTTTACGTTTCATCTAGATTCTCAGCCTTTTCAATAATCAGCAATTTTTTCATCGACGAAAATGAAAGTACAAGCTGCTCTTCTGACAATGTTTCAATGATTAAATCCATTGCTTCACAATGAACTTCATAGTGTTCTTGGTTAACAATCAGCTCCTTTTCATTAAAGTGAACCAATTCATACTTACCTGTCATCATGATTTTTTGAAACCCGTCCATAACGATTGAGGTATTCATATTAAATAGCTTTCTCACATAAAAAACCTCCTATCCAAGAATATGATTTGGATAGGAGGTCAATGATTAACGTTTTGATTTTGGCGGACCAATAATTTCTGCAAAAATAATACCTTTCATAATATCATCTGAATGACTTGGTACAAGTGTCTTTTGCTTCCTTGTTGGTCGTTGCTTTTTCTGTGAAGGCTTTTCTACCTTCTCAACTTTTGATGCCATCGTTTTTGCTGCGGTTGCGACTTGCTCTTTCTTTTCTTGCTTCGCAACTGAAACTTGCTTTGCTGTTTGCCTTTTTACTTCTGCTTTTTTATCATCGAGTTTCGTTGTGTCATTGAATTCTTTTTCAATTTCTTTATAAAACTCTCGCGAAATTTCTTTTAATTTATCAAAAGGACTTTCATGTTGCTTTTGATGGGAAGAAGCCTTTGGTTGTTCACGTACAACTTCACGTTGATGAACGGTCGGTTGTCGGGGCGTAGTATGCCTATCTCGATGAACCGGTTGTTCTTGTTTTGGTTGCGTTTGTTGTACGGGCTTTTGCACAGGCTTCTGTCTTTGTTGTTGCTGTTGTTGTTTCTTTTTATTCTCACTCACCGTATTAAAAATTGCACTTACGATCATAATGATTATAAAAGGAATAATACTACTCATCGTTTGTCATCCCCTTCCCTGGGAATTCACCGTGTATCCCGTCAATTCTACACTTACGAGGCACTATTTATTGCTCATCCGTTGAATCATTGTCATCTTGACTATATTTACTAATTGATTCGCGCATGCTCGTATCAGCTTGGACGTTTTTATAATTTACATAATCCATAATACCAATATTCCCTGAACGTAATGCGTCTGCCATTGCCATTGGAACTTCAGCTTCAGCACTCACAACTTTCGCGCGCATCTCTTCAACTTTCGCTTTCATTTCCTGTTCGCTTGCAACAGCCATTGCACGACGTTCTTCTGCTTTTGCTTGTGCAATATTTTTATCTGCTTCAGCTTGTTCAGTTTGTAAGTTTGCACCGATGTTTTCACCTACATCGATATCGGCAATATCAATCGATAAAATTTCGAATGCCGTTCCAGAATCTAATCCTTTTGCAAGAACTGTTTGTGAAATTGAATCTGGTTGTTCTAATACGTCTGTATGGCTCTCTGAAGAACCGATTGTCGAAATAATCCCTTCACCAACACGGGCAATAACCGTATCTTCACCAGCACCACCGACTAAACGGTCAATATTTGCACGTACAGTAATACGCGCTTTCGCTTTTACTTCAATCCCGTTAATTGCAACCCCTGCAATAAACGGTGTTTCAATTACTTTCGGATTAACCGACATTTGAACTGCTTCTAGTACGTCACGACCTGCTAAGTCAATTGCCGCTGCACGTTCAAATGTTAAGTCAATATTAGCACGTTGCGCCGCGATTAATGCGTTCACAACACGGTCAACATTACCACCTGCTAAATAGTGACTCTCTAATTTACTAATCCCAACATCTAATCCCGCTTTGTGTGCCTTAATCAACGGAATTACAATACGGTTCGGAATAACCCGGCGTAAGCGCATTCCAATTAACGTAAAAATACTTACACGTACACCTGCAGCGAGTGCCGAAATCCACAGTGTTACTGGCACAAGTGTAAAGAATAGCGATAATACAATAATCGCTGCCACTACAATAATAATTGTCGCAACAAAACCTGCCTCAAACATAAGTATATTTCCTCCTTTTTCATCGTTCACTATATGATCACCACTTCATTCATCATATAGTAGATATTTTTTATAATAAAGTGACAAAAATCCTTTGTAAGATTTCTTTAGCTATGCAAAAATCATTCGTATGTTCGACTACAATTTCATTTCAACGTAGCTTTTCACTTATTACCCACTGATCAATCTGACGTACTTTGACTTTGATGTTCTCTGACAACAATCCAGGAACCTTCTGTTTTGACAATGACCACTTGTTGTCCGTTATCAATATAACCACCTTCTGAGACAACGTCAATTCTTGTACCATTTAAATCAACTGTTCCAGACGGACGTAATGGTGTCAATGTTGTTCCGACTTGGCCAATTAAATCTGATCGCTTTTCATTTGACACATAACCAGATTCTGTATCTGTTGCGTCCATTAATACGAAGCGATTTAATAAATGAAGTTTTTTTCCAAAGAATTTAATAAGAATCACCGCCCCTACAGTCGCAATCGCAACCGCTATGAGTACAGAAGTCGCCATAAACATCGGATTTGCGCCTGCCAATATAATACTTCCAACTACTGCGATTAACCCAATAATCCCCGCAATTCCACCGGAGATAAACAATTCAGCGATTAATAACACTGCACCAATTGCAAACAATAAAATCGCTTCATAACCAGCAAATCCTGCAATTAAATGACCATAGAAAAACAGTAATAATGCGCTAATGGCCATTGTTCCCGGAACACCAAATCCTGGCGAATATAGTTCGACGACTAAGCCAAGTCCTGCAATCGATAATAAAATCGGTACAACAATTGGATTTGTAATAAATCGCGCAATATTTTCTGTCGCCGTTTCTTTCATCTCAATCACTTTTGCATTTTGAAGGTTTAAATGGGCGAGCAGTTCCTCAAATGATTCCATCGTTCCTTCACTGTAGCCAACTTTTTCCGCATCGCTAGCTGTTAAAGTTAATAATTCCCCTTCTTTTGCACCATATTCTGGGAAGTCTAGGGAAGCATCTGCCATTGCTTGTGCGTACTGTGGATCACGATGATGTTTTGACGACTCCGCAGCATTTTTCATCGCAGACAACCAAGCACTATCCGCTTTTTTATCTGCAGCATTTCCTGAAGAGTCAATTACTTGTGCCGCACCAATACGACCTCTCGGTGACATATAAATATCATCAGCGTATAATGCTAAATAAGCACCTGCCGATAAGGCATCATCGTTAATATACGTATAGACAGGAATTGTCGCTGAATCGATAAGCTTCGCAATGTTGCCTGCTGCATCAACAAAACCACCAGGTGTATGCATATCCAATATTATCGCTGAAGCATCCGCTTCCTCTGCTTCTTTTATAGAGCGGTTTA
>DATGUZ010000066.1:0-8975 GCA_035300865.1 Sporosarcina sp. | reverse complement strand
GCAAGTGAGATTTGCATCTTAGGGGGAACAAAATTGGATAAAAAAATATCATTAACATCATATGTAGCAATTGGGCTTATGTTATTTGCACTCTTTTTTGGTGCAGGAAACTTAATTTTCCCAGCAGAGCTTGGTCAATATGCAGGTGAAAATATGTGGCCGGCAATTGCAGGTTTTTTAATTACAGGCGTAGGGTTACCATTTTTAGGAATTTTAGCAATTGGTTATTCAGGCAGTGAGAGTTTGCAGCAATTAGCTGGTCGAGTAAATCCACTTTACGGAATTATTTTTACAGCGATGTTATATTTAACAATTGGACCATTTTTCGCAGCACCTCGTACGGGAGCAGTTGCGTTTGATATTGCCATGAGACCGTTTATGGCAGAAGAACAATTAGCAATCGGATTATTTATTTTTACATTAATTTTCTTTGGGATTACGATTTTCCTATCGTTAAACCCAAAGAAAATTGTAGATCGTGTTGGAAAGTTTTTATCACCAATGATTATCCTTTTATTACTCGTTTTATTAGCTGCGGTTGTATTTAACCCAATTTCACCAGTGGGAGAAGCACATGAACCATATACATCAAGTCAATTTTTCACTGGATTTACGGAAGGTTATAATACGATGGACGCATTAGCATCGCTCGTATTTGGGATTATCATTATTAACGTTGTACGTTCCTTAGGCGTGACATCAAGAAAGGGCGTTGTAGCTGCGACAGCAAAAACAGGAGCAGTCGCTACATTCTTCTTAGCATTGATTTATACTGGGATTGCTTATCTTGGTGCAACGGGCGCACCTAAATTTGGTATTTTAGATACTGGAGGTCAAGTGTTAAGTAGTTCGGCTTCTCATTATTTTGGAACATTTGGTTTTGTATTATTGGCAGTTGTTATTATTTTAGCTTGTTTAACGACAGCCATCGGTTTAATGACAGCATGTGGAGAGTATTTCCATTCACTATTTCCGAATATTGGTTATAAAACATTCGTTGTGATCTTTACAACATTCTGTTTTGTTGTATCGAATTTCGGACTTTCAAATATTATTACGTATTCTGTTCCGTTACTAATGTTTTTATATCCATTAGCAATTAGTTTAATGATTTTAGCATTCGCTTCACCGTTATTTAACCATTCTAAAATTGTTTATATTGCAACAACGGTTGTCATGTTTGCAATTAGTATCGTAGATGGATTAAAAGCATTTTGTGAATCGGTCGAAATTGAGTATTTCTCTTGGTTATCGCCAATTATTGATTTTTATAGTGAAGTATTACCGCTGTATAATGATGGCTTAGGTTGGCTTGTGCCCTTCTTAATTGTATTAGTACTAGCGACAATCTTTGTAAGAATTATGGGGTATTCTACAGAGCAAGAGCAAATGACTTCAGAAATATCTTCATAAACTTCAAGAAAAAGACGAGGTAGAAATGGCTTAAAGTATTTCCTTTGTACAATAAGGAATACTAGAAAACCATATTCTAACCTCGTTTTTTTATAAGGATTAATAGTTATTTGTGGATATTAAAGTTTTTTTCAAATAATCCATAAAATGGTATTGACGTATTTATTTTAATGTTTATAATTATCAGTATATTAAAATAAAGGGGGCGCGTCAATGGCGACATTTCTTTTATCAATCGTACTGCTAATTGCTGGATACGCATTATATTCTAAAATTGTAGAAAAGGCTTTTCATATTGATGACACAAGACAAACACCAGCATATACAGTAGACGACGGAATGGATTATGTACCAATGAGCTGGTGGAAAGGGTGGCTCATCCAACTATTAAATATTGCAGGATTAGGACCGATTTTCGGCGCTATTGCCGGCGCTTTATATGGACCTGTTGCATTTTTATGGATTGTCTTAGGATCGATTTTTGCTGGCGGTGTTCATGATTATTTTTCAGGCATGCTTTCACTAAAACATAAGGGAGCACAATTTCCACAAATTGTTGGAAAATATTTAGGGGCATTCGCGAAAAAATCAATTATTGTTATTTCACTTATTTTAATGATTCTTGTCACAGCGGCATTTACAGCTGGACCAGCACAGTTAATAGCACAAGTAACACCGATTTCGTTTTTAGCTGCACTAGTAATTGTTTTTGCATATTTCTTTATTGCAGCCATTTTACCGATTAATAAAATTATCGGTAAAATCTATCCTATTTTTGGAGCAATTATTATTTTTATGGCAGTTGCAATTGCAAGTGTACTCGTTTTCGGAAATTATACGATTCCAAATCTAACGTTTTCTAACTTGCATCCAGAAGAGCTACCAATTTGGCCGTTATTAATGGTAACAATTTCATGTGGTGCAATATCGGGCTTTCATTCAACACAAAGTCCAATTGTCTCCAGAACGATGAAAAAAGAGTCAGAAGGTCGCAAAATCTTTTATGGTGCCATGATTGGTGAAGGGGTCATTGCACTTATCTGGGCGGCAGCAGGAATGACCTTTTTCGGTGGTACAGGTGGCTTGCAATCTGCATTAGCTGCAGGAGGACCAGCAGGTGTTGTGAATGAAATGTCGACAGCAATGCTCGGTACAGTTGGTGGGGTATTGGCACTGTTAGCCGTTATTATTTTACCCGTTACAACAGGGGATACAGCATTACGTTCATCACGTATGATTGTCATGGATAGCATATCGAAGTGGTTAGATCCAAATAAAAAGAGTACATTATTATTATCAACGGTTGCATTAAGCATACCGGCCTTTTTATTAGCAACGATAGATTATTCATTTTTATGGCGTTATGTAGGAGGGACGAACCAATTATCTGCAACAATTATGTTATGGGTCGCGGTATCTTTTTTATTAAAAGAAGGAAAGTCTTATGCACATTTATTGGCAGGTGTGCCAGCGTTATTCATGACCGCGGTTGTTGCAACGTACTTCTTATACGCACCTGAAATGTTGAACTTGCCATACACATTCTCTCTCGTTGTAGGGGGGATTATAACAGTCGGCGTGTTGTTGTTGTATGTGAGACAAATTTTACGACATCGTGAAGTATCCATTAAAAATATGGCATTTGAAACGAGTCGCTCATAACCATTAAAAAACTGATTCCTATGTTATTGGGAATCAGTTTTTTTAGCATAAAATTCATCTATGGCGCGTAACCAGTTATGTTGCATGATGGAAGCGACTTTTTCTCGGTCGCCATCTTTCATACATTGTATAATTTGTTGATGTTCTTTAATCGATGCTTCTGTCATGACGATTGCGTTATGAAAAAACAATCTTTGTACATGCGCATGTAAATTTGCCACAATCGATGCGATATATTGGTTATTTGCGACATCACCGATTAATTCATGAAATTCACCGTCTTTTTTTAAGGCAAGAAAAGCATCTTTCGCATAAATAGCCTCGGCAAACTGTTCGTTAATCTTTTCAAGTTGTTTGATGATGTGATCTGTTACATTTGGTATTGCAAATTGAGCTGATAATGCTTGCATAGCAGCAAGTGGAGGGAGTAAATCTTGAATGGAATCCGTATCTACTTCAGTCACTTGTGTTGCTTTTCCAGGAAACATCTCAACAAAGCCTTGTGATGCTAATAATTGTAAAGATTCTCTAATAGGTGTTCGACTGACACCTAATGCATTTGCTAAATCATTATCGTTTAGCTTTTCAGAAGGTTGTAATGTCCCATCGATAATCCATTGTAAAAGTTGTTCGAAAGCTTTTTCTTTTGCAGTTAATCGTTTCGGTTGTATAAAATTTTGTGGAATTGGCATAATTTATAAGCGCCTCCTTCAAAACGAATTTCTTCACATTATACATGAAAAATAGCTGTCATAGTACAAAAAATGGAAAAATACTGTTATTTTGCTTTGAAATTATAAATCGGTTTAATTGTACGAATGATATCAACAGTCTCTCCGATATGTTTTACAATATCGTCCATAGGTTTATAGGCAAATGGTGATTCGTCAATCGTAGCGTTTGTCACTGATGTCGACCAAACATCTTTCATCGCATCTTCAAATGCAGCAAGCTTTACATTTTTCTTTGCTTCTGTTCGGCTCATCAATCGTCCTGCTCCATGGGGCCCTGAATAATTCCAGTCAGGATTTCCTTTGCCTCGACAAATTAAAGAGCCATCACGCATATTCATTGGAATTATGACAAGCTCACCATTTTGTGCGGAAATCGCGCCTTTACGTAAAATCATCGCATCTAAGTCAACATAGTTATGAATCGTATCGAATGTACGGACATTTTTCCACCCCATATGTTCGAGAATAACTTCTGCCATCGTTTGTCGATTTAATGCCGCATATTGTTGGGCTAAAGCTAAATCATGCAAATAATCATCCATTTCTTGACCGTCTACATATGCAGTGTGCTTAGTTAAATACGTTTTTTCTGGTCTTGTTGGCAATAAATCGATTGCGATTTGTTGGTATGCATCTGATACTTGTTTTCCTAAATTTCGACTACCAGAATGAATGACCAAATAGATTTTGCCATCTTCATCTTCATTTAATTCGATAAAATGATTTCCTCCACCAAGTGTTCCGATACTATTTCGAGCACGCGGTTCATTAAAAGACGTTTTTAACGCATGAAAAGGGAAGGATTTTGCATTTGAATGCGCTTTTTTTCGGATATTCATACCACTTGGTATATTGTGACGGATGATTTGATCCAGTTTGTGGAAATCTATATCGGGTTTTATTTGATCAATTTGTACACAAATCATTCCACAACCGATATCAACGCCAACGAAATTTGGAACGATTTTATCTGTAATCGTCATTGTTGTCCCAACCGTACACCCTTTTCCTGCATGTAAATCTGGCATCATACGAATTTTTTCATCTTTCAAAAATGGTAAATTACATAGATCATATACTTGTTGTTGTGCTGTAGGTTCAATATCATTTGTAAATACAATGGCTTCATTAAACGAGCCTTTTAGTTGAATCAATGATGCTCTACTCCTTTCCCATACATAGTAAATATCAAGAAATATGTATATATATACGTACATTGTATCAAACTTTATAGGGGGCAACAATTGAACCTACATAAAAAGCTTGTTTCGACGATTTTCCATCCATGATATACTGGGGTAGGGGATGTATTGAAAGAGAGAAAAAACGTTTAAGAGGGGGAGAATCATGGGTAAACGAAGAATCATAATGCTTATTATTCTAATGGTTGCTGTGTCGCTATTTATTTGGATTCAATTTTTTGAAGTACCAAGTAAAGCGAAAATCGGTGAAGAAAAATTGCGTCAAGATCCACTCACTCATTCATTTGATGATGTGACGCAATATGCTGCTACATATATGGGAGATGCATCAAATACGAATGGATTATTAGAAGCACTACCTTTTCATCAATATAAACAATCCATTGAAATGGATGAAGATGCATTGAAACTAACTGTCTACTATACGTATGATGAACAAGTCGCGTTAGAGAAAATGCAGCAAGTCATTGTGTATAACGCAACTGCAGTCTTTTCGTTAATTGATCAGGTGCAAGAAATAGAATGGATACTCAATGATCAAACATACGTAGTGACAAGAGATCGTGTTGAAAAGTGGTTTGGTCGAACATTGGTCGACTTTAGTGAACCAGAAGTATTTGAAGAAAAAGTACAGCAACAATTAGATAAAGGCTTATCAAACTGGTTTTCAGTATATACAGAAAGTGAGTGAAGCATCATCGATATTGTTATTGTTACAGGTGCCTCCAAAGGAATTGGTGCCGAATTATTTGCGCAGTTGAATGCGGAAGGGAAAACGGTGATTGGCTTAGCGAGAACGAATCCTCACGCGAATCAACATTTTGTTTCAGTTGATTTAACAAATGTGAGCCAGTTGCCTGTCGTGTTAACAGAAATCATTATGCAATACCGCGAGCAAGCTACATCATTTACGTTAATAAACAATGCTGGAACAATTGATCCAATAGGGTTCATGGGTACAGTTGAAGCAGAAGCAATCGAACAAAGTACACAATTAAATTTATTGGCACCTATGATGTTATGTAATACGTTTATTGAGCAATTAACGACCTTTAAAGGTGCTAAAAAAATAATGAATGTTTCTTCGGGAGCAGGTCGTAAAGTATATGAAGGATGGGGAATTTATTGTACAACGAAAGCAGGATTGGATCATTTTTCATCCGTTGTATACGAAGAACAAAAAGAGAAACCATACCCTGTTGGGATTGTATCAATTGCCCCAGGAATTATCGATACGGATATGCAGGCGGTCATTCGTTCAAGTGATAAGAAAGATTTTCCGGCGATTAATCGATTTACAACATATAAAGAAGAAGGGGCATTAAGTAGTCCGGCAGAAACTGCTGCAAAACTTATCGCGTTTTTTCAATCAGAACGTTTTGAAGAAAGCGGACCTATCGCAGATATTCGCACCATTTCATAAAAAGGACTGTCACAACAAGTCAATGAACACTGACTTTTTGTGACAGTTTTTTGAGGCTTTTTTATTCTGTCTAGTTAGTTGTAGCGGATTCTTTAATGGTTAGATCGCAGCATTTTTATACATAGAAGTCCAATAGTTGAATCGAGTGTTGTTCTTTTCGTCGATTATTTCATATTTCTTACCAATAGATGGTTTTGTCTGACGATTCTTTGTCGGAAATTCTCTTATGATTCTGTCAATCGAACTTCATCAAAGTCCCTTAGTTTTTCGATTGCGATTAAAAAAGGGGGATTATTCCGTAAGTTTAATAATTCATATTTAACGACATGCACATCTGCTTGATGTAATTTTTGAACGTATTGTATAAGTGCATCACGTTCTTGGGGTCCACCTTCATGACCATCATACACAGAAATTGTTATGATGCCATCTTTTTTTAATAAACCTAGTAGCTTGTGTACGGCAGTAATGGTTGATTCGGCTTTTGTAATCACCGATAAGTCGTCGCTATATGGCAAATAGCCTAAGTTGAACATTGCGACACCAATGGATGTTTTTACATAATCATCGACGTTTGCGTGACTGTCTAAAATGAGTGATACGCGTTCATTTAATTCATTTAAACGCTTGTGTGTTGCATCTAATGCTTGCTGTTGAATATCAAATGCAAAAACATGTCCTGTCGAACCGACTTGCTCTGCTAAAAACTGAGTATCATTACCATTTCCAGCTGTCGCGTCAACGACTGTCTCTCCTGGTGAAACAACTTTTTGTATTAAACGTTTCGAAAATGGTAAAACACGATGTAAAATAATATCGCTCATTATACTTCAACTTCTTTCTTAAAAAACTTTCCTTGCCAACTATCCCGTTCGTTTAAGACGTAATCAATCCCATTTAAAACATCCCATTTATTGACGCTCCACATCGGACCAATCATTTGATCAATTGGCCCATCTCCGGTAATTCGTTGAATCACCATTTCAGGTGGTAACACTTCTAACTGATCAGCAACTAGATTGATATAAGCCTCTTTATCAAGAAATGTTAGTTGACCTTTTTCATATTGTTTAACCATTGGTGTGCCTTTTAACAAATGGAGAAGATGGATTTTTATTGCTTGAACATCTAAAGTTGCTACTTCTTTAGCAGTTGCCATCATCATGTCTAGCGTTTCACCAGGTAGTCCATTAATAATATGTGTACAAACACGAATATTGTGTTTACGTAATTTTTGCACGCCTTCTACGTATGTTGAATAATCATGTGCACGATTGACCAGTTTAGCCGTCTCTTCATGAATCGTTTGTAATCCTAATTCTACCCATAAATACGTACGTTCATTTAGTTCTGCTAAATAGTCAACAACTTCATCTGGTAAACAGTCAGGTCTTGTCGCAATCGATAAGCCTACGATGTCTTCTTGTGCTAATGCCGCTTCGAATTTTTCTTTTAAGACGGGGAGAGGGGCGTGGGTATTGGTATACGCTTGAAAATAGGCCATCGCTTTTCCATCTTTCCATTTACGGTGCATTTTTTCTTTAATGTTCTGAAATTGAACGTCAATCGTATCGGCACGATTACCAGCGAAATCACCTGACCCTGCAACACTGCAAAAAGTACAGCCACCGTATGCAACGGTACCGTCACGATTTGGGCAGTCAAATCCTGCATCTAGAGCCACTTTAAACACTTTGAAACCAAACTGTTCTTTTAAATGTTTTGACCATGTATAATACCGTTTACCTTCAGTAGGGAACGGATACTTATTGTTCATGATGGTTCTCCTTTTGATGGGTTAAATAATGGGGCTGTAGCATATACATTCGCAGTGCATCATGATATTTACCTTCAACAAAAAATTCTTCAATCAGTTCAGCTTCTTTGATAAAACCTGCCTTTTCGTAGACGTGAATCGCCCCTTCATTCGTCGTATCGACAATTAAGTAAACTTTATGCATGTTTAACACACGAAATGCATAATCAAGTGCGAGATTCGTTGCAATATGGGCATAACCTTTACCTTGAAAGGCAGGATCTATAATAATTTGGAATTCTGTATTACGGTGGATATAATCAATTTCCACTAATTCAACAATCCCTACTTTCACGTGATTTTTTTCAATCACAAAACGTCGTTCACTTTGATCATGAATATGTTTGTCATATAAACTTTGTAATTCAACAAAAGCCTCATACGGTTCTTCAAACCAATAAGACATAATTTCAGGATTATTATTTAATTGGTGTACAAATTGTAAATCTTCTCGTTCTAGAGAGCGTATCTCAAGTTGCTCACTCATCATGTAAAACCTCCACGTTTCTTTTATCTGCTACTTAAAATACCATATGCACATGAGATATTCTATTGAAGCTGTTTAAAACATAAGAGTTTTTATGCCTTTTTTCTGTTTCAAAGCCAAGACATAACGATTTAACGTTCAACACAATGTTCACATCGGTTGTCTTCTGTTCTGAGCGATCTTTCCGCAGGCACGACTTCAAAATCCTTGTTCATTTTGCTTCGTCCGGACTTTTCCG
>DATGUZ010000065.1:0-4700 GCA_035300865.1 Sporosarcina sp. | reverse complement strand
TTCAACAGCAATGTAAGCACCATTATGAGAACAATACGTCACATGAAAAGTGTGTCAAATGTTTAAAGGTGAATGCATTATATTATTAACACACCTCACTTGCCCATCGATATGGTTATAGACCGTTGGGCAAGTGCATAATGATATATGAAACAATTATTTATGTATATATATGAATCCTTTCAAATAATATGGTGAGCCCGCTCCCGCACTCCGATAATCGTCATGATAGATGAAACATTTCTACGATATGCTGCGTACAATAAGCAGACTACTAAGACTGTACCAATCGTCCCGTAAGGATGTCCAATTGTTAACATACAATCTAGCACAGTTAGTCTTACAATAGGAATATCCAATGCTTGTTGCCATGCAAGGATTTTGATAAAAATACTTTATTGATGTCAAACGAATCAATGTCTGCCACTGTAAGATTGTTCTAATCGTTCTTCAGAGAATGGTCCACCCTATGCATCGCTTCTCCATGTATCAATATGATGATTTTCTATTGATGGAAAAACTTTAATTTAACCTCTGTTAAATTATTACATACAATCAAATTAGAAGGGTATTTGGTCTCGGCCTCCTTTTTATTTCCAAGATTTTTTAACCAGTATAATTGTACTTACTAAAATTAACAATCCAAAAAATTTATAGAGAAATTTGGTTGGAGAGCTTATGTTTTCCAATTCTATAGATAATAGAAAAGCTCCTATTGTTAGTCCGATAATACCTAGTAGTAGATATAACAACTTCATTTTATTAATTACCTCCTAAAAAAACAATTATCATTAAAAATAACATCTTATTAAAAAACATGATATCTTTTTTTAGATAGATAAAAGGGGAATTGAAAACTGTTATATGTTTTTCAAAATACTCAGCCGCTTTTCTGTTCAAATCTTTTTTAGGAGTAGTTTTTTAAACACTTCTCCTAAAACTGTGTTTTTGATAAGAATTTTGCATACACCTTCTTAATATGCTATGCTATTTTTTGAATAGAATATTATTGAAAGCACTAGGGGGGCCGACTTGGCTGAGAAGATTTCATCTGACCCTTTGCACCCGAACTGGATAATGCCAGCGTGGGGAAGCGCTATAACATGATGATAAGTCCACATCGACCTATTGATGATCGTTTCAGCTGCACCCACGACGGGATGCGGCTTTTTTGCTTTTATTCAATCATTTCAAGGAGGAATATACACATGAACACAAGCTGTGCAAACAGTCCAATTACTACTGCGAGCTTTTCGCTACATCCGATGTGTGATCATTTCATCGACATTATTAAAGGTGCCTTACAAGAAACAGATACATCAAATGTTTGGATGAAAACTGATGATGTAACAACGACTGTCCGTGGAAAAATGGTCCATGTTTTTGATGTAACAAAAGCCATTTGTGGACATGCCGCTTCATCCAACCAACATATCGCTTTTCAAGCTACTTATTCCATCGGCTGTCCTGGCAGTAAAGATGTAGAGGGTATGATGGTCGATAATCATACAAAGGTGAATGAATTACCCGAAGATATTCAGAAAACGTACGCAGCAGCAAAATTTTCATTATACCCATTAGGCACTGGACATTATATGGACGTTATTGGAAAGCAAATTGAAGAAATAAAACAATTTGTAACCGTTCGTTCGGCTTACACAGCAACGAAATTAGAAGGACAACTTGGCGATATTTTTCATGGTTTGGAAAAATGCTTCCAAGCCACGGTTGACGCAGGTAGTGAACATACCGTGATGACCGTAACCCTTTCCATCCATAGTCCATCCCACCAATAGAATAAAGGAGCATTCCATTGAAGAAAAAACTATTTGTTATATTTACGACACTCATATGCCTACTAGCCGCTTGTAGTTCAATCGATCAAAAAAAGGAAACGTCAACATCAAGCGATCTAGAAAAAGTATCTTTTGTCCTTGATTGGACGCCAAATACAAACCATACAGGTATTTATGTTGCGCAAGAAAAAGGATTTTTTGAAGATGAAGGATTAGACGTAGAGATTATGCTGCCAGGAGAAGTTGGAAGCACACAATTAATCGCAACAGGCAATGCGGACTTTGGTGTAAGTTACCAAGAAGGCATGATGATGGCTCGTAGCGAAGGGATGCCTATCGTTTCAATTGCGGCCATCATTCAACATAATACGGCTGGCTATGCTTCTCCAGTTGAAAAAGGGATTACTGAACCGAAAGACTTCGAAGGCAAAACATTCGGAGGAGTTGGAAGTGATTTAGAACGTGCAATGATGGAAACCATTATGCGCGAAAATGATGCTGATATTGATACTGTTGAATTTAAAAATATTGGCGATGCGGATTATTTTGTAGCAGTTGAACGAGATGTAGACTTTTCCCTCGTCTATCAAGGATGGACTGGAATTGAAGCAGACATTCGTGACAAGCCACAAAATATGGTTTATTTGAAAGACTTTGCGGAGGCACTTGATTTCTATACGCCTATTTTAGCAACGAATGAAACGCATATAAAAGACAACCCAGAACTTGTTGAAAAATTCGTTCGCGCTGCGCGTAAAGGCTACGTATTCGCGATCGAAAATCCAGGTGAAGCTGCAAATATCTTAATCGACCATGAACCAGATTTAGACCCTGAACTAGTAAAACAAAGCCAAGAATGGTTATCAACACAATATCAAGATGATGCACCACAATTTGGAATTCAAGAAAAAGACCGTTGGCAAATGGTCAATGATTTCATGGTTGAACACGGGATTTTAGAAAATCCTTTAGAAATCGAAAAAGCATTTACAAACCAATTTATTACAGCTAAAAAAGGAGAATAACCGATGTCAAATTCATTAGTAAGCGTACAAATTATCCCAACTGTCCCAGCAGGTGAACACGTCTACGATTTCGTTGATGCTGCCATCAAAGTCATAGAAGATGCAGGCGTCAACTATGAAGTGAACGCACTTGATACAACAATGGAAGGCGAACTACACGAATTGTTACCAATCATCGAAAAAATGAACGACAAAATGGTTGAACTAGGTGCAACTAAAGTCATCTCTCAAATTAAAACATTATACGTTCCTGAAGGGATCGAAGCGAAAACATTAACGGAGAAGTATAGATGATTCACGCACAATTGAAAAGAGGATGGCAGCCAATGCTTGCCATCTTCATTTTTCTATTCATATGGGAAATAAGTGTTCGATTGTTTGCGATTGAAGAGTGGCTCCTTCCCTCTCCTACAGTAATTTTAGAAGAGTTTGGCAAGGTTTGGCCACAATTTATTCCACACTTACAATCAACCGTTTTTCTAGCTATTTGCGGATTTCTCATCGGCGCTTCAGTCGGTTTAGTCGTTGCGACGGTTCTTCATTTATTTAAACCGATTCGTGATACATTTTATCCATTTTTAATTTTGTCGCAAAATATACCGATTATCGTACTTGCACCCTTACTGGTTATTTGGTTTGGGTTTGGATCATTACCCAAATTTATTGTGATTACAATCGCTTGCTTCTTCCCAATCGCAGTCTCTGCACTAAGTGGTTTACAACAAACAAATCGTGATTTGTACAATTACATGTCCATGATGGGGGCAACGAAAAAGCAATTATTTATCAAGCTTGAACTTCCCCATGCGATTCCATCAATTATGGCGGGCATGAAAATTGCAGCAACATACAGCGTGATGGCAGCAGTTATTTCCGAGTGGCTCGGTGCACAAAAAGGAATCGGCGTCTTTATGACCCTAGCTGTGTCTTCTTATAAAACGTCACGTGTATTCGTGGCAATTATTGTCACCATGCTCTTAAGTTTATTGTTTTTCGCAGTCATTGCTCTAATTGAAAAATACCTTGTCCGTTGGAAACAGAAAGGAGAGCCATCATGAGTCTTATCATTGACAATATTCAACAGTCTTTTGAAACGAAACAAGTATTAGCAGATCTTTCTTTTACAGTAGAAGATGGCGAATTTGTTTCCATTATCGGTCCTTCTGGAAGCGGTAAAAGTACTTTGTTTTCAATCATTGGTGGTTTATTAAAACCAACTAGTGGTGAAATTACACTCGATGGACATTCAATTGTCAATGAACGTGGACATATTAGTTATATGCCCCAACAAGATACATTGTTGCCATGGCGGACGATTTTACAAAACGTCGTACTTGGACAGGAACTTCAAAATAAAACAGATGAGCGTTTAGCGGAAACGCTGTTAGTGAAAGCTGGATTGCAAGATGTCGTCCATGCGTATCCACACCAACTATCCGGCGGAATGAAACAACGTGCATCTTTCATTCGTGCTTTGTTAAGTCCGCAAAAACTATTATTACTAGACGAGCCCTTTTCTGCTTTAGATGAATTTACAAGGGTAGATATGCAAAAATGGTTACTTTCCATTTGGGAAGAACATCGCCCCTCTATTTTATTAATCACACATAGCATCGAAGAAGCTTTATTGCTTTCTGACAAAATCGTCATTTTTTCCTCTTCACCCGCAAACGTAAAAGAAGTGATTAACGTGCCTTTTCCACGCCCGCGTGATGAAGAAATCCTCATGTCAGAGGAATTTTTACAGTGGAAAAAGCGTGTGATTGAATTACTCTAACAAGGTTTTACAGGCATATTGATCAACCATAAAAAGAGCGCACGCTAAGATCATTTCTTAACGCGCGCTCTTTTCATGTTTTAAATGACATTCAATGGGAAT
>DATGUZ010000064.1:0-32754 GCA_035300865.1 Sporosarcina sp. | reverse complement strand
CGATGGTCTTTATAAAACTGCACAAATTCATTCCAAATTTTTAAATCAAAATATTTCCAATAGCCTCCTGCTAGTAAGTAAATGTCGGATAAACGCCCCAAATGCATAATTTCTTCATCACGATGACGCCAAAATACGGACATTGCAATTTTTTGTTCAGCAATTTGAAATTCCATCAATTTTCGCTCCGTTAATTCTACATCATTATAATTTGCTAAGGCGCGTGCTAATCGTTCATATAAAAGCATCGTTTTCGCTTCAACAGTTTCATCATTAAATTGAATAAAACGGCTTAGTTTCGACATTGCTATAACTCCTTACGTTATCCAAGTTTGGACGAGTTCCATAATTAATTTACGCTCAAGTTCATCTTCCATTTTTTCTGCAATTGCATAGTTCATCGCCCGTTTAATCGGTATATGTTGTGCTAAGCCAATTGCATCTAATAAACTACGAATTGAGGCTGCTTCTTCAGCTAATAAACCATTTTGCACTTGCTTACGCAAATCTTCATTCATCTCAATAAATAACTGTAATTGTTTAGAATCAATTTCTGGGATTTCATTTACGATGACGTTTTCTAATGCTTCTCCACTTAAATAAGGTATCGAAAAAGCAATAAAACGATTTTTTAATGCTTCATTCATTGGAGATGTACCAACATATCCCTCATTGATCGCGGCAATCACTGTAAAATGTTCATGTGCTTGAATCACTTCGCCAGTAAATGGATTTGTTAGCATACGTCGATGATCTAGTACACTATGAAGAATTGGAAGTGTTTCAGGTTTTGCCATATTGATTTCATCAATATATAAAATATGACCTTGTTTCATTGCTTGAATAACTGGCCCTTCCACAAATTCAATCACTGAATGACCATCTTTTTGAACGATTGTTTTAAAGCCTAATAATGATTCTGCATCTAAATCAACAGAACAGTTCACACTATGCATCGGTTGTTGAAAATAATGGGATATAGATTGTGCTAATTTTGTTTTTCCTGAACCTGAAGGTCCTTTCAATAATACGGGCTTTTTTAAAGTAGTAGCCAATAAAATATCTTCCCATAAATAGTCATTTGGAGAAACGTATCCCCCCTCTTGTATTAACGAAGCAACTTCTGCTGCATATTGTCGTCTTTGTCGTTCTTGTTGTTCTATTTCATATGGCTTCATATTGACTGTTCCTCCATTCAAAAAATCCTGATCGACATGTTACGCATCGATCAGGATAAAGTTTTATTCGAAATAAGTTTTATAATAGCCGCCAACATGACCACTATTATCAACAATAAAAATAAACTCTTCTGTTTCATTTTTCACTTCATATTGCTTACCAACTGTCAACATATTATTGACAACGTATTTTTCAGCGGCTGTATGTGAACATGTAACAGTTTTAATCGCTGGTGCTTCTTTCCATTGTTTGAAATTCATTTACATTCACTCCTTGTTATGTAAAAGAATTCGGCCCGTTATCATGACGGGCCGAATAAAAAGATTAAGAATTTAATAATAGATCTTCTGGGTTCTCGATTAACTCTTTAACAGTTTTTAAGAATCCAACAGAGTCTTTACCGTCAATTACGCGGTGATCATATGATAATGCCACGTACATCATTGGACGGATTTCAATATTGTCGCCTACTGCAACTGGACGTCTTTGAATTGTGTGCATACCTAAAATACCAACTTGCGTACCATTTAAGATTGGTGTTGATAATAGTGAGCCGAATACCCCACCATTTGTAATTGTGAATGATCCGCCTGTCATATCAGCAATTGTTAACTTATTATCACGTGCTTTAATTGCTAATTCACGGATGTTATCTTCGATTTCAGCAAAGTTTTTACGGTCAGCATCTACAACGTTTGGAACTACTAATCCACCGTCAGTTGATACTGCAATACCGATATCGTAGAAGTTTTTCATAATAATTTCATCGCCATCAATTTCAGCGTTTACATACGGATATTTCTTCAGTGCTGCAACGACTGCTTTTGTGAAGAATGACATAAATCCTAAACGAACATCATTTTGCTCGAAGAACTCGTCTTTTTTACGTGAACGTAACGCCATAACGTTTGTCATATCAATTTCGTTGAACGTCGTTAACATTGCAGTTGATTGTTTTACTTCTAGTAAACGTTTTGCAATTGTTTGTCGACGACGCGTCATTTTTTCACGTGTTACACGTCCGTCATCAGCTTGAGCTGCTGGCGCTTGTGGTGCTGGTGCTGCTTGTTTTGGTGCGTTTGCAGCAGCCGCATGTGCTTCAACATCTTGTACTTTAATACGTCCCATTGGATCAACTGGATTAATTGCAGCTAAGTCGATGCCTTTTTCACGTGCTAATTTACGTGCTGCAGGGCTTGCAATTGTACGCTCATCAGCTGACGCTTCAGCTTCTTCCGCTTTTTCTTCAACTGCTGGTGCTTCAGTTTTTTCAGGTGCTGCTTCAGCTTTTGGTGCTGGCGCTGCTCCACCTTCTCCAACAATCGCAATTACTTGACCTACTTCAACTGTGTCGCCTTCTTCAGCTAATAGTTCTTGAACTGTTCCAGCTTCTTCTGAAATGATTTCTACGTTTACTTTGTCTGTTTCTAGTTCTACAATAAACTCTCCACGTTCAACAGTTTCGCCTGGTTGTTTTAACCAACGTGCAACTGTTCCTTCTGTAATTGATTCTGCCAATTCTGGTACGATGATCTCTGCCACAATAATTTCCTCCTTTAAATATACCGTTTAACGGTTTAAAGCCTCTTTAATAATACGTTTTTGTTCAGCTGTGTGTGATGCACCATCACCTTCTGATGGGCTTGAACGGTGTGTACGTCCAACATAAGTAACCTTTTTATTGCCTGCAATTTCTTCTAAATATGGATGTGCAAATGACCAAGAGCCCATATTTTGTGGTTCTTCTTGAACCCATACAAACTCTTTTACTTTAGAATAACGAGAAACGATTTCTTTAATCTTCTCTGTTGGGAATGGATATAATTGCTCTACGCGAATAATATGTAGATCATCAAATCCTTCTCCATCTTTTACTTCTTCCGCTAAGTCAATTGCCATTTTTCCACTTGCAAATAAAATACGTTCTACTTTTGTTTTCTTCGTGCCTGTGCCAGGTTGCTCTAATACTGTTTGGAAGCTACCTTCTGTTAAATCAGCTACATCTGCACCAACGAGTGGATGACGTAATAATGATTTCGGTGACACAATCACTAATGGACGCATTGCCTCTTCGCCTAACATTTTTGCTTGACGACGTAAAATGTGGAAATAGTTTGCTGCGCTCGATAAGTTTGCAACTGTCCAGTTGTTTTCAGCTGACAATTGTAAAAATCTTTCTAAACGAGCACTTGTATGTTCTGGTCCTTGCCCTTCATGCGCATGTGGCAGTAACATTACAAGCCCTGATTTTTGTCCCCATTTTGATCTGCTAGCTGAGATGAATTGGTCAAACATGACTTGTGCCATGTTTGCAAAGTCACCATATTGAGCTTCCCAAATAGAAAGCGCTTTTGGATTTTCTAAGTTATAACCATACTCATAGCCAACGATACCAGATTCTGTTAATGGACTGTTGTATGCATCAAATGACGCATTAGATCCACTAATATGGTGTAATGGTGTATATTCTTCACCCGTCTTCTCATCATGTAAAACGAGATGACGATGTGCGAATGTACCACGTTGAACATCTTGCCCTGACATTCGAATTGGATTTCCATCTTGTAAAATCGACCCAAACGCTAATGCTTCTGCATGTGCCCAGTCAATTTTACCTTTTCCATTAAACGGTTCTTCACGACGTTTTAAAATACGAACTAAACGTCCAAACACATTAAATTCTTCTGGGAAATCTAGCATTTCTTCGTTCATTTTACGTAGACGGTCTTCAGAGACACCTGTTGGAAGTTCTGCAGGGTATCCGGCAAGTACCTCATCAGGAATGACAATCTCACGTGCACCTTTTGGTTCAGCATCTGGATGATCACGAACAACATCATGTGCTTGTTGCATTAACTTAAATGTATCTTCATCTAATTTCTCAACTTCTTCAGCTGTTACAATATTCTCTTGAACTAATTGTTCGCCGTAAATTTTACGTACAGTCGGATGTTGATGCACTTCATGGTACATCATCGGGTTCGTCACCAGCGGTTCATCCATTTCGTTATGCCCATAACGACGGTATCCTTGTAAATCAATCACAATGTCTTTACCAAATTTTTGACGATATTCAAATGCAAATGCCGCGACAGCAATGACTGATTCTGGACTATCTGCATTTACATGAACAACGGGTACTTCAAATCCTTTTGCAGGGTCTGATGAGTATTTTGTTGATCTAGAGTCATAGCTTTCAGTTGTAAATCCGATGGAGTTGTTTGCGATAACATGTACAGAACCACCTGTTTGGAATCCACGTACACGACTATAGTTAAACGTCTCAGGAACAATTCCTTGTCCTGGGAATGCCGCATCTCCATGAACAACGACAGCATGTGCTTGGTTTGTATTTTGCTCAGCAATCCCTGTATTGTTTTCAGTTTCTTGCGCAGCACGTGTTTGTCCTGTGATGACCGCATTGACAACTTCTAGATGTGATGGGTTGTATGCTAAAAAGCGTTGCATACCAGATGGTGCGTTATATTGTGACCCATAGTGGTACACTACGTCACCAAACCATCCTCTTGTTGTTTCTAATGAGCCATCAGTCGGTAAGAATGGTTTATCTGAAACACCTGCGAAATGCGCAAAGAACATTTCATACGGGTTATTTAATACGTGCGCTAACACATTTAAGCGTCCTCTATGTGCCATTCCAATAAGCATTTTTTTCATATCTACTTCTTCAGAACGACGAACAATTTCGTTTAACAGTACGACTAATGTGTCTAACCCCTCGATTGAGAAGCGTTTTGCACCTACGAATGTGCGGTGTATGTACTTTTCAAAGCCTTCAATTTTTGTTAATTCTACCAGTAATTCTTTTTTCTCTTCTGGTGATAATTGTACAGATACTTCACCATTTTCAATTTTAGATTGAATCCAGTCACGTTCTTGTTCGTCGATGACATGCGCAAACTCATAAGAAATCTTACCTGTATACAATGATTTCAAATATTCGATTGCTTCTAAGCCGTTTTCAACCGTTGCTGGCGGATTCGATAAGAATAAACTAGCAGGCATCGCAATTAAATCGTTTTCTGCTAATCCATAATAAGATAGTTCAATTCTTGTCGTATCTTTTGGACGATCGTTTAACGGATAAATATCTGCGGCTAAATGTCCATATGCACGAATCGCTTCTTGCAATTTGAACGCAGCTATTACTTTACCCATATTTAACGATTGACTTGCATCGCCTGTTACTGAAATTTCTTCAGTAACTTCATCGACTGGAGCACCAAAACGTCTAAACATTTCAGCTAACTCTTCATCAACTTGTTCCGGAGAAGTTTTAAATAATTCATACATTTCCATAATGTACCCAAGGTTAGGACCCGAAAAAGCTTCATAAGGTGAACGTTGGGCACCTAAGTGATTTGACATGTACAATGACCTCCACATTTGCCATTTAGCATTTCGTCTTTTTTTAATTTCCTTGTTAATTTTACCATGCGAAGCCTAGAACTTAAAGAGGTTCGCACTAAGTTTGTTGAAAAATCCTTAGAATGATTTTTTTATTGTATTCGACAATATTATATCAGTTTTTTTCTTTAAAACAATGCAAGGAGACTAGTTTCTCGAAATAAATTACTGAATTATCAATATCATCGGAATCAATCAAGAATCGGATTTAATCAACGGAATGCGATTAGCCCATTTTTCCTAGTACCTAATCGCATCCGTGTCATTTTTGATACTGCAAAATGAGTTTCGCCATTTCTTCAGCTGTTTTTGGACGTTCATTTTGTTCGATATTCGCTAACAATGTATCTTTGTCTTGTTGTAATTGGTCTAGCACAATTGACAATTTCGTTTCATGTAATTGTTCTTCTTCAATTACATTTGCTAACCCTAATGATTTAAAGAAATTCGCATTTAAAATTTGATCGCCTCGGCTATTTTCTCTTGAAAGTGGGACAAGTAACATCGGCTTTTTCAATGCAACAAGTTCAAAGATGGCATTTGATCCTGCCCTTGACACTGCATAATCTGTCATTGCCAGTAGATGCGAAAGTTCTGTCGTCACATATTCATATTGCTGATAACCAGGAACGCCTTCCAATGAAGCATCAGCATTCCCTTTTCCGCATAAATGAATAATATCGAATGTTTGTGTGAGCGTTTGGATTTCATTACGAACAGCATCATTCAATATTTTCGCACCTTGACTACCACCAGTTACAAGTAAAACAGGTTTTTCTCCCTTAAAGCCCGTGATATGACGCCCTTTTTCTACTATACCCTCAAATAACTCTGGTCTAACTACAGCACCTGAACATGTCGATTTATCTTTAGGTAAATAATTTAAGGTTTGTTCAAATACCGTAAACACATGCGTTGCAAAAGGCACGGCTAATTTGTTCGCAAGTCCTGGTGTAACGTCCGATTCATGAATGACAACAGGTACTTTTGTTAGTTGACCAGCGAATCCGACTGGTACAGAAACAAAACCACCTTTAGAAAAAATGAGTTCGGGTTTGATTTTCCGAATCACTTTAATTGCTTGTAACAAACCAACACCGACGCGAAATGGATCTGTAAAATTCTTCATTGAAAAATAGCGTCTTAATTTTCCGCTTTGAATAGGATGATATGTGATATGTGGAAATCGATTCCCAATAATTTCTTTTTCAATACCGTCTGTTGAACCGATGTAGTGTACTTCGTAACCACGCGCTTCAAAAATTGGAATGAGCGCTTCGTTGACAGACACATGCCCTGCCGTTCCACCACCTGTAAGTAATAAAACCGGTTTTCTCACGGTAAACACCTCTTTTTACAATTTATGTTCATGTTGCTAACACCACCCTTTAGTATATCAAAGAATTCATGATAAACTAGCAATAATGTAATTTATGTATAAAGGAGAAGAATAATGGATATTTCAGCAAATAATAAGGCTAAAAATATGATAAAAGTCATTACCCCGATTTTAATTACACAAGTGTCTATGTATCTTATTACATTTTTCGATATTTTAATGACAGGGAGGTATGATACACAACATTTAGGTGGTGTCACAATCGGATCATCATTTTGGGTACCGATTTATACGGGTCTAGCAGGAATTTTATTAGCTTTAACGCCCATTATCGCTCAGCAATTTGGGGCGAATGACAAAAAGCACATTCGCCCTTTTATTCAACAAGGGTTATATCTATCGATTTTATTGGCAGCGATTGTCTTTACTCTTATTTATATGGTTGTTGATCCGATTTTATTTTCAATGCCTTTGGAACAGCAAGTACAGTCGGTTGCTTCGAATTATTTAATCGGTATGAGTTATGGATTAGTTCCCCTTTTTGGGTATGCTGTATTACGCTCATTTTTTGATGGGTTAGGTGAAACACGTGTATCGATGGCCATTATTTTATTATCAGCCCCGATCAATATTTTCATGAATTATTTATTCATTTACGGAAAGTTCGGTTTTCCTGAGCTTGGAGGTGTCGGAGCTGGTTATGCTTCTGCCATCACTTATTGGCTCGTGTTTTTCATTGCTTGTGCAACCGCAACGAAATTTGGTCCATTTACTGCTTTTGAATTATTTAAAGGATGGACAAAAGTCAACTTTCAAAAGTGGAAAGAAATTCTTACAATTGGTTTACCAATGGGCTTTTCAATCTTTGTGGAAATTAGCATTTTTTCCATTGTCACTTTATTAATGGCAAATTACACAACTGAAACCATCTCAGCTCATCAAATTGCTTTGAATTTCACTTCACTTTTATATATGTTGCCACTAAGTATGTCGATGGGCGTCACGATTTTAGTCGGACAGGAAGTTGGCGCTAAAAAATTCAAAGAAGCAAAACAATATGGTTACTTCAGCATAATTGCAACCATTTGCTTTAGTTTTATTGCCATCGCAATTCTGTTAGGATTTCGTGAACAAATTGCAAGTTTATATTCAACAGACGAACAAATTATTACATTGGCAACGAGTTTTTTTATATATGCAGCATTTTTTCAATTATCAGATGCCATTCAAGCGCCGGTTCAAGGAATTTTACGTGGCTATAAAGATGTGAATATAACGTTTATCATGGCAATCATTTCATATTGGGTCATTGGATTACCGGTCGGTTATATGATGGCAAACTACACACAATTCGGTCCGTACGGCTATTGGATTGGTTTAATTGCTGGTTTAACAGTCGGTGCCATTTCTCTAACGATTCGGCTCGTATCAATCCAGCGTCAAGCAGAAAATACACAATAATCTAATGAAGCTATGTGCAAAAGTGTTCTAGAACTTTTACACATAGCCTTTTTATCCTAATATACCTGTTCGTACAATATCGATACTTACTTTCAGTTCAATATCTAATGTCGAAAATGTATCCTGCCACTCTCCTCGATTCCACAAGTCTTGATGAAATGCACGGACAGTCTTCCCATAACCGATTACATCGCTTTTTGCTTCCTGCAATGTATCCATCATATCATAAAGATCTTCTGTAATTTTTTCCGCCAAAAATTGATCTAACTGCTTCACAAATTTCTTATCGCTTAAATGATCATGTGGAAACTCTTCAACAGCAACTTTCAGATCAATTGTATGATGAATTTTCCCATTTTTAATTTCCCGATGTTCTTTTTTGGAAACAAATTCAGCAACTAAAGGGTACACTTGTTCATCTTTTTCCCATTCATACTCAAATTGTAAATATTTCACATTTGCATTTTCATTTAATAAATTCATTAATTTTGTCTGTGTAATATTTAAACGATGCCCTGTAAATTGATGTTTTGAGAACAGACCAGCACCTGTAATTTCTGGAGTATTCGTTTCTTCTGATATAGACATCATTGGTAGTGCCAAATCTTGTCCTTGTTCAAAATAAATACGGATGGCGTTTTGAAAGTTTAAATCGGGTGCTTTGGAAAATTTAATCGTTGTTTCCAATAATCCTTTATAAAAGTCAGCTGGATCTGTTGGTAATTCATTTTCAACTTTAAAAAAATCTTTCATATCCCCTGTTGTTAGCACCATATGTCCATTTAAACGATTTCTCGGGGTTCGATAAATGGAGTCAATATAATGATATATATCTTCTTTTGCCGTATTCTCATCAATTAAAAACATTTCAACTTGAGATATATCTAACATTTCACTCGAATGTAAAAATGCATCATTTCTTGCCGTTCGAACTGAAATCCCTTTTCCGGTCGTTACATGATATTCCATAGATTCCTCATCAAATACCGGAAATGAAAAGTACATTGTGATGTCATTGTTTACACCCTCAATCCCCATCACAGGCACAATCGTTAAGTCTTTGTATAATACCTCATCCCAACAACCACTTAATAGAGGAATAATCATGCATAGCATTAACAGCTTTTTCATTGTTGCATTCTCCTATTTTTAAAAATAACGATAAACGGTAAAATATAAGCGAACAAAAGATGGGTATACAGTAATGATACATGTAAATTTTCTACGCCATTTTTCGTTAATCCGAACAATGGCAATAAAAAAAGCAATGTGTGAAAAGCAAGATTTAATTTTTTAGGATTCACTTGAAAATGTTGTCTGATTGTAAACAAAGCAGTGAATGAAAAAAGCGTAATTGTAATAACACTCCATACCATCCATATATAGATGAAAAACAAATCTAATCGCTCAACAAACGTCACTTGTTGGGATTTTAAAATATACATGATCGGCTCTGTAATCGCTTCAAACTTGTCTAAAGGAAAGAACAGTAATGTTATCATAATTGTGAATAAAAAAAACGATGTCCAAATTAAGTGATAAATAAAAATTGGTAAACCTTTCATTGATTCATCTTGCCTTATATACCTTCGAAATATTAAATAAAGTTCGACACCTATAAATGGATATTGCACTTTTAAAAGCGATTGGGCGACTGCTTCTTTAGTCATCGTTCCAATTGGAAATAAATATGTCCACTCAAAATCGTTATAAGCCATTGACAAAAAGAGAATAAACAAAGCGATTAACGGGATTAAGAAAACACCCAAATTAATAGCGACTTCATCACGGCAAAAGTTACAATAAAGGGAAATAGATATCATCAGTAAAACTACGATAAATTGAGGTGTTTTGGGAAATGCCCATTCCGCCAGCGTATAGTCGACATACGAAACGGATGTCACACCAACAAATAACCAATATAGCGCATATAATACACTCATCGTTTTCGTTAATTGAAAAGATGGATAGTAGCGCTCAAATAAAAGTAATACACCTAAGTGAAACAAACTAATGACGATAAAAAAAAGCCAAGCATCTCTACCCGCCGCCACAATAAATGGGCGTTGAAATAAAATAAAGACCGATCCAGTTTGAGCAACGAACATAAATAACATAAATTGAACGCGTGTAAAGGAAATGTTCATATCCATCATTCCTTTATAGATGATTGTTTTCTAGACGTTTTTCTAACAGGATGTGCTTTAAAAAATGGCGTTCTAAAAAAGATGCTTTTCAAACGGCTTGGCTTAAACGGAACAAGTGGCGTCAAATAAGGTTGCTTTAATGATGATAAGTTGGCAATGTGAATGAACAATAATAGTGAGGCAATCGCCATCCCAAAAAAGCCAAATAATGAGGCAAATAACATAAATGGAAACCTGAGCACACGTATCGTCGTATTCATCTCAACAGACGGGACAACAAAACTAGAAATCGCTGTCATCGCAACGACAATCACCATTAAGTTTGACACTAAACCTGCACGTACAATGGCATCTCCAATAACAAGCCCTCCTACGATACCAATTGTCTGACCAATCGGTGTAGGTAAACGAATACTTGCTTCTCGAATTAATTCTATAAATAATTCCAATATGACCGCTTCAATAATCGGTCGATAAGGAATATTGTGAATGGCCATTTTAACACTTCGACTTAATTCAATCGGTAATATTTCTGAATGAAATCCAATGACGGATATATACATCCCCGGTAAAAATAATGCAATTGCAAAACTTAATAACCTTACTAAGCGATAAAAGGACCCAATGACAACACGACCATTAAAATCATCGGGCGATTGATAAAACGAAAAAAAATTTACAGGTGTAATTAAACAAGTCGGAGCATGGTCCGTAAAAATCGCGATGCGTCCTTCTAATAAGTTTGCCACTACACGATCCGGTCTTTCGGTATTTAATAATTGAGGAAAAGGTGACCAAACATTGTCCTCAATATAATCTTCTAACTGTCCCGCACTCGTAATTACTTCAGCTTTTGCAGTTTCTAAACGATGTTCTAATTGTTCTAGCAATTGGTTATCTGTTGTATGCTCAAGATACACATAGCTGATTTTCGTCTTTGTTTTCGTACCAATGGTCACACTTTTAACGACTAACTCCGGAATTTCCAGTCGCTTTCGGATTAACCCAATATTTGTGCTTATACTTTCAACGAACCCTTCATGCGCACCTCGAATAACATGCTCATTATCAGGTTCTTCCGGTGAACGTACCGGGAATGAAGGCAAATCTAATAAAAGCATTTCATTGGTCTCTGGAAAGACCACAGCAGCATTCCCCGCACAAACTTTCTCTTGTAGTTCCTGTAAAGAAAATCCTGTGAGCGTCGAAACAGCACTCTCTCCCCACAGTGCATTTCCCTTTTCTTGCTCACGCTTTAACAGTTCCAGTTGCTCATGTACGGTATGTTGTTCCATTAATACACCAAAATAACAAATAACGGCAGGCTTTCCTGCCCAATCACTCACTTCAACGATTAAATCTGTCGTATGATAAAATTGTTCTTTTATATACCAAGCTAATTTTTCAATAGACACACTCATTGCTTTGCCTCCTATGTCATATATAGTGTGGCATGTTAGCAATTTTTTTAAACATAAAATGCGAGAAATGATAGGATAGAACACAAAAAAGCTAAGACAGAAAAGGTGGTAAATTGCTGTTCTACCTTTTTGTCTCAGCTTATCATTTATCGTTTTTCAATAAATTGTTGTGTCCATACATAACTAGATTGAGCGTATCCAATCCCAATATGCGTAAAGTTTGGTGTTAAAATATTTTGTCGATGTCCTGGTGAGTCCATCCATGCTTGAACGACTTCTTTGGCACTGCGTTGACCTTTGGCAATATTTTCTGCTGCTGCACGATACGTCACACCATATTGCTTCATTTGATCAAACGGAGAACCATACGTTGGACTTGTATGTGAAAAATAATGATTTTTCGCCATATCTAATGATTTTGCACGTGCTGAGGCCATTAATTGGTCATCTAGCTGAAGTGGTTTTAATCCAGCTTTCGCACGCTCTTCATTTGTTAATGCCAACACTTGTTGCTCTATATCAGAAGCTGCTACTTCTTCCGGCTGTGATGTTGAAGGCTGTTCAACTTCTACAGTTGGTTTTTGATTCGTTTCAGCTTGTTGATGATTTGGTCGTTGATTATAGTGATGACGTTTGTTCCATTTTTTCTGAACGGACTGATTCGTGCTGACATTTGTTGATTGCTTAACATCATTCGTTGCCCCTTCATCTGTTGCCGTCATCGATGCCTCACTCTCATTCATCGGTAATAGGAGTGCGACAGCTAATACGATCATAGAAATGATTTTTTGCATTGTTCTTGCCTCCTTTCAACAACTATCTTACTTGATAAATTAACCGTTGGAAGTGGCAAGCTTTTCCATCGTTACCAATCACCTAATTCTTTTGATGACTGAACGATTTCATTGTCCTTACATTACATAAATCTGGTAATGAAAACATTTTTTTCAATGAATTGCTTATTGACAATTTAAGATTCAAATTGTAGGTCAGCAATATTCTCTCCAATGATAACAATTTTCGGATCCATTTTAATTTGTTCTGGCATCCAATGGACCATACCGTATGCGTACTGGAATAAATAAGGAATTTCTGTTCCTTTTACCGGTACAAATCCTTTCATTCGATACACAGTTGACGGTAAACTTTTTACCCATTCTTCAAATGCTTCAATGTCTACAGGTTTCGTGAATGTCATCAATTTTGTATCTAATGGCAAATGTCTTGCGTGTATAATCTGCTCCTCAGATTGTGTTTTTGGTCTATTCAGCACCTTCTCAACTAGATTTAAACCAACTTTCCCATTCGTTGTTTGAATGACCATTGCATTCTCGTTAAATTGACTTAATTCATATGTCACGTTCGCTAATTGCTCTTCTGACAGTAAATCTGATTTATTTGCTAATAATAAATGTGCATGTTTAATTTGTTCTGTAAATAAGGCATGAATCCGGGGGCTTAGTGTCGAGCGATTGAGCCAAAGCATACTATCAACAATCGTAATGATTCCCTTTACTTGTAAGTCATTCGCAAATAAAGGAGAGTAAACAGCATCTAATGCTTCGACAGGATGTGCAGCGCCAGTTGTTTCGATGATAATGACATCCACATCTGGATTTTCAACGAGTAAACTTTGTAATTGTGCTTCTGTTTTTTCTGCACCACTACAACAAATGCAGCCATCTAGCACTTCTTTCAATGGTACATCTTCTTTTACTGTGTTTGAATCAATTGGTAACGCGCCAAATTCATTCATAAATACAGCAGGCTTTTTATATTGTTCTTTCAATTGTTTTACTAGATGAAGTAGTGCTGATGTTTTTCCACTACCTAAAAATCCACTTAATAAATATACATCAATCATTCCAAACACTCCTTTTCCATAATCGCTAAAAGCGTTCTACCAATAGGCGGCAGAACGCTTTTACCATGCATTTACTATTTAGTTTGTTTCTTTTTGGAAGATTTTAATTCTTTTTTAATGACTTGTTTCGCTTTTTTCAATTGCGGGTCATCTTTTTGAATTTTATCACGTAATTTGTCCATTAATAGAAGCGTTGTTTCTTCAGATAATACACCTGTGACTGTTAATTCTTCATCAGCCTGCAATTTCATTACAGCAGCTTTCATCTCTGCATCATATAATCCATCCATTTTACCTGGGTCATAGCCGATTGCTTTTAACATTTCTTCAGCGACTTCCACTGATTTTGAAACAAGGCCTTCTTCCATCTTTTCTGATGGATCTAAAAAAGGTAATGTTGCATATTTAGGATAATCGACTTTATAATCTGGTTTTATCCCTTTTTCATGGATCCAATTGCCATCAGGCGTTAACCATTTAGCAGTCGTTAACTTTAAGTTCGACCCGTCTTTTAAATCTTTCGGTGTTTGAACGGTACCTTTTCCAAAAGTGGTTAAGCCGACTAGTGGAATTCCTGAAGATTCACTTAATGCACCCGCAAATATTTCTGAAGCAGATGCACTTCCATCATCAATGAGTACAGTGACAGGTACATCAATTTTTTCAGAATCTGACGATTGGAAAATTTGTGGCTTCTCATTACGCGCTTCATACTGTAATAAGTTTTTTCCATCCTCAACGAATAGTTCTGAGATTTCAATAGCCGATTGTAATAATCCACCAGGATTTTGTCTAACATCCATTACAAGACCTTTCAGTCCATCTTTTTCCATCTCATGAATTGCATCCATTAGCTCTTTGTACGTACCTTCTGAAAAACTCGTAATATGAATATGACCGATGCCGTTTTTATCCATTTCGGCATAAACCGTTTCAATTGGAATGACATCTCTCACTAATTCAACTTCCATTGGTTCATCTAAACCTTCGCGATTAATCGTTAATGTGACTTTTGTTCCCTTTTCTCCGCGAATTAATAAGACAGCTTCACTTGATGACATGCCTTGGAGACTTTCTCCGTCTACGGCAGTTATTAAATCATTTGGGAGTAGACCAGCTTTTTCAGCAGGCGAGTTTTTAATCGGTGACACTACGGCAATATACCCGCTTCTCTCTTGAATTTCTGCCCCAATGCCTTCAAAACTTGAAGAAATACTTTCATTTAGTTGTGCAGCTTCTTTTTCATCTAAATAATCAGAGTAAGGATCACCTAACGCATCAACCATTCCATTAATCGCACCGTTGACGACTTCTTCATCTTCAATTTCTTTGAAGTAATTCGCTTTCATCTCATCGTATGCATCGAATAATTTTTGAAATTCAGCTCGAACATTTTGTTGCGGTTTCACAACTTCTACAACTTTTTCTTCCCCTGTTGTTAATACAAAAAACGTAATCGTTGCAGTTAATAAAATTAAACTTGCGATGAGCATAACAAATGAAAAGGGTTTTATTTGAATGAACCGTTTGGCAGGCAGTTCGTTATCATCGACAGTTTCAAGCTTGTCTCTTTCATTTTCGTCCATTATATCCCGCCTTTACGTAAAATTTAACGTCTATTTTTGAATCGCAGCATCTAACGCGACTTCAATCATATCGTTAAATGTTAATTGGCGCTCCTCAGCAGATGTTACTTCGCCTGTTAAAATATGGTCACTCACCGTTAAAATCGATAATGCTTGACGGCCATATTTTGCAGCTAATGTATACAGTGCAGAAGTTTCCATTTCAACAGCTAATACACCATATTGTGCAAGTTGCTCATGATTTGAAAATTCATTGTAAAATAGGTCTTCAGTAAAGACATTCCCAACACGTAAGTTTAGTCCTTTATCTTTACCAGTCTGATAAGCTTTTGATAATAAATCAAAATTTGCAATCGGTGCATAATTGATTTTATCAAAAACGATTTGGTTCATTGTTGAATTCGTTGTAGCACCTTGTGCAATAATGACATCACGTAATTGAACATCTTTTTGAATTGCGCCACAAGTTCCAACACGAATCAACTTTTGAACGCCGTATTCTTCCATTAATTCATTAATATAAATCGAGATTGATGGCACACCCATTCCCGTTCCCTGTACCGAAATTCGCTCTCCCTTATATGTTCCCGTATAGCCAAACATATTACGAACATCATTATATTGCACAACATCTTCTAAAAATGTTTCTGCAATATACTTTGCACGTAGTGGATCTCCTGGTAATAAAATTGTTTCTGCGATTTCGCCTTTTTTGGCATTAATATGTATACTCATATTAAATTCCTCACTTTCAATTATTCACGTATTATCATACATATAACAAGCTATGATTGCAATAATGAACCATTTTTCAATTATATATTCTCTTCATATAATGCATATAACTCATCAAATACAATCGATTTCATATCGTCATTTCCTAATTCTTCAACGTACCGGGATAATGTATCGTACGCTGTTTCTTGCTTTGGAAAACTCAAATCTCGGAACATTTCTTCCGCAAAGACTGACTTTTCATCTTCTTTGGAACCACCTCTAAAACTTAATACGTATTGGTAAAAAGATTTTCTCATACTCATCAGTCCTCAAATATTTTACGATATTGACCGTAACCTTCTTTTTCTAAATCATCTACCGGTATAAACTTTAACGCTGCGGAGTTAATGCAATAGCGTAAACCTTCTGGACCTGGACCATCAGGAAAGACATGTCCCAAATGAGCGTCCGCAGATTTGCTTCGTACTTCAACTCGCCTCATGCCATATGAATCATCAAAATGCTCTGAAACCTCTTCTTGTTCAATCGGCTTTGTAAAGCTTGGCCACCCACAACCAGCATCATATTTATCTTTAGAACTAAATAATGGTTTTCCTGATATGATATCCACATAAATACCTTCTTCATAATGGGCATCATACTCATTTTTAAAAGGTGGCTCAGTCCCGTTTTCCTGCGTAACATAATATTGCATATCCGTTAGTTTTTCTTTTAATGAATCTTTCATTGTGTTTCATCTCCCCAATGTTCTTGAATAAAACGCACACGACCTGATCCAACTGAGTAGCGTTCATAATGAGATGGATTTTTTAAGTAGTATTGTTGATGTACCTCTTCTGCTGGATAAAAAGGTTTAGCCGGTACAATCGCCGTCGCAATCGGCGATTGAAACTTACCGCTTTGCTCAAGCGTTTGCTTCGATTGCTCTGCAAGTTGCTGTTGTTCTTTACTATGTGTAAAAATAGCCGTTGTATAGGACGTTCCGCGATCAAAAAATTGTCCTCCAGTGTCTGTCGGATCAATCTGTTGCCAAAAAACATTTAATAATTGCTCATACGAAATCTTTTCATTATCAAATGTAATTTCAACTGCTTCACGATGCCCTGTAAGATTTGTACAAACTTGCTCATACGAAGGGTTATCTACATGTCCTCCGGTATAACCTGATACAACTTTCTGTACACCTTCATATCGGTCAAAAGGTTTTACCATGCACCAAAAACATCCGCCTGCAAACGTTGCTTTTTCAATCGCCAAAGCTTTTCACTCCCTATTCTTCTGGAATAAATATTTCTAATAAAATGTCATCTTCTGGTAGATCAATTTCTTTCGCTTTTACTTTAATATCCCCTGAAATTGGTAAATCATCTAAGTTAATAAAAATCTCTTCTTCTTTCGGACGAACAACCATCCATGGCGGTAATTGTTCTGAATCTTTCAGAACTTTTAGTACTGTCGAGGGTGGTAAATTAAGCTTGCCAATTTCTAAAGAAGATTGTTTTAACATGACATTTCCATCTTCTAGCACATTCGGCGTAAAATACATTTTCACTGGTAATCGATAAGAAAATACTTCTAATTGAGACGAAATAACAACTTCATCCTCTACTGCTAAATCAATCGCCATTGCATCTTTTTCCATTGCACGATAAATATACGTGTTCGCAATCCCTTCAAAATCTGCTCTTGTCGTTTGAACTGTTAATGCATTGTACGAGCCAGTGTCTGGTTTCGCACTTGGGAGCGGATCAGATTCAGACACAGCAGCTACGACTGAAAATAGATAAACAACTGCAGCTAGGACGATTCCAGCTAATAAGAAAAAACTTACTTTCCAAGGATTCATTTAACCAACTCCTTATACATCAAAATTTCCATTCGTTAACTTTTTTAAATTACATTCGTTAATCATTTCGATGTAACGATTCGTCATTTGCTCATACCCTTTCGCATTTGGATGAAAGAAATCAGTATGATAAACAAGATTATCATTAGAGTGGAATAAATCTTGCACTTGAATATAGCAAGACTGACCATCTGCAACCACTTGTTGCTCAATTACCTCATTCCAACTCTCAATAATATGATCTAATTCCGTTTCTTCATCTGCGACAACTGTAAAAGGATTATATAAACTGCCAATTATGATGACTGCTTCTTCATTTACTGAACGGATTTTCGTAAAGATTTGTTCTAATCGTTCTTCATAGCCTTTTAATTCATCATAAAAAGGTTCTGTTCGCAATTTAAATAAATCTCTTTTAATGATTTTCATGACGTCATTTCCACCAATTGTCATTAAAATGATATCGCTACGCTTTAATTCTTCTTGAATCGCTTGATGATCAAGTTGGTTTAATAACTGGTCACTTCTTCTCCCTTTCTTTGCAGCGTTCACGGCTTGAACGTCGCTTACACCTGCCCAATTTTCCATTTCAGCAGTTAATCGACCAAAATAGCCGCTGATTTGCCTTTCATCCCCAACCCCTTCTGTTAAAGAATCTCCTAAGCCAACCACTTTAAGTGTTTTATTGAATAAAGTTCCTTTTATTTCAATGGGATCAATGGAAGGGAGATCCTTTTCAGTAAAATTTGGTACATCCCCAACCGGTAGTTGTCGACAACCAACGAGGACAGTTACTAAAAAAAAGAGTAAAACAAAAAACTTTCTCATGTTAAAACGTCCTTGTATGTGTAAAATTAACAGTGTTATTATTGACCAATATTCCATCAATAAAACATTTCATATCGTTTATGCAAGGTTATTCTGCATAAAACATGAAGCCAATTGCCCCTTCGCCCGTATGTGTACTAATGACAGGCGTTGTAATGGTCAATGGAATATCTACGACCCCATATTCTTCTAATAGGTTTTTTAGTGGCTCTGCCATCGCTAAGCCATTCGCATGGGCAATACCAACCTTCTTTATAATCTTCCCTGCCGTTTGTTCTGTAAACGCTTTAAATAAATGTTTAACAACTTGCTTATGGCTTCTTACTTGCGGTCCAGGCGTGTAAACACCTTCTTGAAGCGTTGCAATCGGTTTAATATTTAATAAAGAACCGATGAGCGCTTTCCCTTTACCAATTCTTCCGCCTTTTACTAAATTATCTAATTTATCTACGACAACATATAGAGACGTTGCTTTTTTAATTTCTTCTACGCGTTTTACAATCTCTTCCATGTTATAGCCTTGTTGTGCCATTTCAGCCGCCTCGACTACTTGGAATGACAATGCATGAGAAATAAATGCAGAATCAATAACTGTTACATTTGATTCCGACATATTCGCAGCAGCTTGTGCTGTTTGATATGTGCCACTCATTCCACTCGTCATATGAATCGATAAAATTTGAGCGCCATCTTGACCAAGTTCATCATATATTTGTTTAAATAAACCGACGGGAGGTTGTGAACTTTTTGGTAATTCTTTCGCCTCAGCCATTAATGTTAAAAATTCGTCTGGTTGAAGATCTACGCGATCCGTAAATGTTTTCTCATCAATCTGAATAGATAGTGGAATCATATGAATTCCGTACTGTTTAATTTGCTCCTCAGATAGGTCAGCTGTTGAGTCTGTTACAATATAAATAGGTTTCAAATTTATAACCCCTTCTTAAAAGTAGTCGTTTCTATAATATATTTGTATAATGATACGTAAGGAGGTTTTATTATGACAGATGCATTTGATTATAAAAATAAAAAAGAAGAATTATGGAATGCAATTTCACATGGAATTGGTGCGATTTTGACGATTCCTGCAATCGTTTTGCTCATCATTAAAGGGGCAAAAGAAGGAACTGCAATCCATATTGTAAGTTATTCAATTTTTGGTGCTTCTATGCTTCTCTTATTTGTTATGAGTACTTTATTACATAGTTTACCAGTAAAAGTGAAAAAACTATTCTCCATTTTTGATCATTCTGCAATTTATATTTTAATCGCCGGAACGTATACTCCTTTTGTCCTTATTTCTTTACAAGGTGCTTTAGGCTGGACGCTCTTTGGGATTATTTGGGGATTAGCCATTCTTGGAATCTTATTTAAAGTGTTTTTTATTCATCGTTATGAATTTGTTTCTTTAATATTCTATATTGTCATGGGTTGGCTAATCATTATTGCAGTTAAACCATTAATCGCAAGCATTACAATGAATGGATTCTTTTTATTATTACTTGGCGGTATTTTATACACTGTCGGTGCCATTTTTTATGCATGGCGTGCCATTCCTTACAATCATGCAATTTGGCATATTTTCGTCATTGCAGGTTGTGCATCGATGTATATGAGCATTTATTTATATACATAAGAGAAAGAGGGTTTTAATCCCCTCTTTCTCTTATTTTTTACGTTCATATACAAGGTACGTGAAAGTCGTTCCTGATATTGAAGTCATTTTTTCTGTTTGCTTAACGACTTCCCAATCATTTTTATACGGCGGGAAAAATGTATCTCCCTCATATTCTTCATGCACTTCCGTAATATATAAACGGTCAGCAACATTTAAAGACAATTTATAAATTTCTGCCCCACCAATAATCATGACTTCTTCTGCATAATCACGTGCAATTTGAATCGCTTCATCAAGCGTTTGAACGACTGTCACACCTTCCGCTTGATAATCTGGGTTACGTGTAATCACAATATTTAATCTCCCTGGTAAAGGTCTACCAATTGATTCATATGTTTTACGTCCCATCACCATTGCTTTACCCATCGTCGTCTCTTTAAAATACTTTAAATCCTCTGGGATATGCCACGGTAAATCATTGTTTACACCCATTACACCATTTGGATCATGGGCAATCATTAATGAAATCATTCTAAAACTCCTTTACACTGCAATTGGTGCTTTTATTCTTGGATGTGGATCATAACCTTCAATCGCAATATCTTCCACTTCTAATTCAAAAATTGATTTACCTTCTCCATGAATGACCACTTTAGGCAATGTTTTTGGTTCACGTGATAATTGTTCATTTACCTGATCGACATGATTCGAGTAAATATGTGCATCTCCTAATGTATGCACAAACTCCCCGACTTCTAAACCGCATTCTCTCGCGATTAAATGCACAAGTAACGCATAAGAAGCGATATTAAATGGCACACCTAAAAAGATGTCTGCACTACGTTGATATAACTGACAAGACAGTTTACCATCGGCAACATAAAATTGAAATAATGCATGACAAGGCGGCAATGCCATATCGTCTACTTCTGCGGGGTTCCAAGCCGTTACAATATGTCGGCGTGAATCTGGATTATGTTGAATACTGTCGATGACATTTTTAATTTGGTCAATCGTTTCTCCATTAGCCTCCCAAGATCGCCATTGCTTTCCATATACTGGTCCTAAATCACCAAAACGCTCCGCAAATTGGTCATCTTTCACGATTCTTTCTTTGAATATGTTCATTTGCTCTTGATATATTTCATTAAATGCAGGATCTTTCGTAGCTTTCAAGCCAAAATCGGTCATGTCAGGTCCATCATATAATTCACTGTTTACCCATTTTTCAAACGCCCATTCATCCCAAATTGGATTGCGATCTTTAATCAGTGTACGAACATTTGTGTCCCCTTTTAAAAACCATAATAACTCCGAAGTAATGAGGCGAAAAGCCGTTTTTTTCGTCGTTAATAAAGGAAAACCTTCTTGTAAGTTAAATCTCATTTGATATCCAAATGTACTGAACGTTCCTGTACCTGTACGGTCGCCTTTTTCTGTACCATTTGCCAACACATAGTCACATAATTCTAAATACTGTTTCATTCGAAAAATCCTCCTAACTTAACCTTAAGTATATCAATTTTACGGTGATTTTACTATAAATGTTCATCGGTTTTACTCAATCGTTTGAATGACGCACTTCAAAATTTTTCTCATATGACGATTCAGCTTTACACTCATAAAAAAATCACGTCTACAAGCGTAGTAAACGTGATTTTTTATATTTTTTAAACTGTTTCAACCTTTAATTGTTCAGCTTCTTCCTTCTCAGCCGCTTCGATTTCTTCCTCAGATAATTTCACAACAGAAATCCCTGTAAGTGCGAAGAAAATGCCAATCAGTGGAACAGCTAAGTTTAAAATCGCATATGGTCCATACTCCACAACGCTAACACCTAACGTTCCGAAAATAAATACACCACATGTATTCCAAGGGATAAAGACTGATGTCAATGTCCCACCATCTTCTAATGAACGGGATAAGTTTTTAGAGTGTAGGCCCATTTTACGATAAGCACCACTAAACATTCTCGATGGTACAACAATTGAAATATACTGCTCAGAACAAGTTGCGTTCGTCATAAAACAAGCTGCTAATGTTGAAATAATTAAAGACTTTGCTGATTTTACAACCTTTAAAATTTGATTCATAATCGCTTGTAACATCCCCGAAAATTCTAAAATTCCACCAAATGTCATTGCGACGATTGTCATCGACACCGTGTACATCATAGAATCTAACCCTCCACGGTTGAACAACTCATCGACCATTTCATTTCCAGTATCAATGACAAATCCAGTTTGTAATGCAGAAACTGCACTATCTAAACTACCACCTTGAATAATAATTTGCGATAAAAATCCTAACACAATTCCAACAATTAACGCAGGAATTGCTGGCACTTTAAATGCAACTAGCACAATGACAACAAGCGGGATTAATAATAACAACGGTGAGATAACAAAGCTTTCTTGTAATACTTCACTCGTTTTGGCAATTGATGCAATTTCTACATTTGTCGTCGCATGTTTATTCCCTAAATATGTGAATACACCTAATGCAATTGCTAACCCCGGAATTGTTGTCCAAAACATATGTTTAATATGTTCAAATAAATCAGTTCCAGTTAATCCTGCAGCTAAGTTTGTCGTATCTGAAAGCGGTGACATTTTATCGCCAAAGTATGCCCCTGAAATAACCGCGCCTGCAATCATTCCTGCTGGTAACCCCATACTTAGACCAATCCCCATTCCTGCAACTCCAATAGTTCCCATGGTTGACCACGAACTACCAATTGCTAATGATACGATTGCGCAGATTAACGTAATTGTAACTAAAAACCATGCCGGTGTAATAATTTTCAAACCGTAATAAATCATCGTTGCGACGATACCGCCACCCATCCAAGCACCAATGGTTAAACCAACTAAAATAATAATTACGACTGCTGGTAATGCAAGACGGATTCCTTTATACATCATTTCTTCAATTTCTTTCCATGTAAAGCCAATTTTCCATGCAACAAGCGCAGCAACTGATGTTCCGATAATTAATGGTACATGAGGATCTTGTTCCAATTTAACAACTGCGAACAACATCGCAATAACCATAATTGTAAGCGGTAACAAAGCGACCCATATGGACATTTCTTTTTTATCTGTACTTTCCCCCAAAACATTCCACCCCAATATCTTTTATTTACACCTTAAATCGTATAATGATTAACATTTTTTGTCAATAAAAATTCTTTCAATTCCAACTGTTTTTAATAGGAAGATATTATTCAGAAATAATTTATGATTGATAATTGCTAAAGGCGTCATGACAGATGACCTTATTTATGTGGATGATTTCTTAAATAGTTATAAATATATATAAATAGCCACAATCTATTACGATTGTGGCTGCTTTCTCACGACATCCATTTCGGCGGTGTATCTTTTGAATAATAAATATCACCAAGATGATGATGCTTTTCAAATGCATCTTCCGCTAAATGGTAATGAAAATTGAAATAATACCCTTCTTTTGGTCGTTTTTCTGTTCGAACATGAAAACGTGCAACGTCTTCCGATTTTTCCGAATCGTGAATATTGAAAATCTTTTCACCATAATTACCTGAAGGTTTTTTACTCATTGAGAGATGTGCTCGATCATCTGCATATACTTCAAATACTTTTGATCGAATGACTTCATCCATCTTTGGAAAAATCATTGTTTCAAATTCTGTTTCGATTTTTGGACCGATTTTTGTTCCAAACTTTTCTAATGATAAATGTTTCGCGTTCATAATGAATGCTTCTTCTATGTAAGGAGATGCTACTTCATCTACTTCAGATAGCTCGGCAGGTTTAGAATCGACTTCAATCTCATAAGCAGATGTTTCGCCTGAAGAACCGATTTGTTTTGAAGACTCTTTGTCAAAAATATTATCCCATATATCATGAGCTGGTGTAATAATCCCAAGCGTTAGGAAGGCGACAAGTCCGATAATTATATTTTGAATCCATTTTTTCATCTAATCACCCCAATTTACAAAATTCGCCATCATTTCTTAATCCTTTTGACGTTTGTATGAAGAAAAGGTTTCATCTTTTCTCATTTCATTGTACAATAATTAGTGAGAATATGTAATGCCTTTTTAAAAGGAGGTTAATTTTCAATGGATATTCAATTATTAATGGGTCTTGGTTTACTTGGACTACTTGCTTTCTTAGTATCACTAAGTTTCTCGCACTAATGCAGAAAAATAAGCGCAATGACAAATTTTCTACGCTGGAAATTTGCATTGCGCTTATTTTTATTTATCAATATACCCAAAATGAAATTTGATATTTGGACGAGTTAATTGTGTCATTCCATATGTTTTAAATATAGTGGATGTGTAGTGATCTTTAACGACAATACGACGTTTCGCTACCCGACACGCTTCTTCCATCCATTCTTTCGATAATCGTTGTTGCAACCCTATTTGACGTAATGGCGAAAAATTAATCGACTCATTAACTGGCTGCTGAAACATTGGATCCATATAAACAACATCCCAACTATTGGTTTCAGCTGTTTTTAAAAAATTGATTGCTTCCGCGTGAATGACATGAATACGTTCCATACTTTCCTTTAACGTGCGATGATCTGTTGGAAATTGTTGTAAGCCTTTCTTAACAATATAGGCGACTTGTGCATTCCCTTCAATGCCGTAAACGTTTCCTTCTTTACCTACCTGATAACTTGCAATAATGCTGTCGGAACCAAGACCTAATGTACAATCTAAAAAAGAATCACCTAATTGCAACTGAGCCGCTTCTATTAAAGGATCTGAATCCCCTTTTAATAACCGTTTTAAACGGTAGGCAGCAGAGTTTGGATGAAAGAAAAAAGGTTCTGTTATACCCATTTGATATAACGCTAATTTTTCAACACTTACAACTAGTACATCCGCATTGTATTCACGATGTAAATAGGCAATTGAACGTTTTCGGCGTTCAACAAACGGTACTTGTAAATCAGTCGCTATTAATTTTGCGCGTGCGATACTTTCCACACTTGGTCTTCCTGCTGTCGTTATAATCGTTTTCATGCGCTTATAAATTGATTTAATAGTCCTATTAAATGAGTTTTAATCATGTCTTTTTCATTTTCTTCAATTAATTCACGTGGAATAAATGCAACCAATTCGCCATCTTTCCATAAAGCAATTGACGGAGAACTTGCTGGAATATCTGCAAAGTATGAACGCATTTTTGCTGTCGCTTCTTTGTCTTGCCCTGCAAATACCGTTAATAAATGATCAGGCTTCTTATCTACTTCTGTAATTGCTTCAATGACTGCAGGACGTGCTTGACCGGCAGCACATCCACATACTGAATTGATGACGATAAGCGCAGTTCCTGATAAAGCATCCATTTTATTTGTTACTTCTTCTTCTGTCGTTAATTCTGTGAATCCATTTTCTACTAATTGTTGACGCATTGGCGTATACACACTTTGCATAAAACGCTCATAAGCATTTGTCATTAAAAAAACTCCCCTCAATAATCTAGCAATTTGTTACTTCTCTAGTGTACACAAATTATGAATCGTATTTCAACAATTGAATTCAATTAGTTTACATAATAATATTATGTAATATTATATACACAATTAAAAATTTGACGAAATATTAAAAACCTACTTCACTGGTGGAAATAGGTTTTTAATAATGCCATTATGCTTCTGTTGTACGAAGCTCGGCCATTTGTTTCCAAATCGACCCTTGTGCTTCTTCACCTTCTTCGATTCGTGCGATTGCCATGCGAATTTGTAGTTTCACTTCAAATTCCGGATCATTTTCCACTGCTTTTAGTGCTGGTAAAGCTTTTTCAGTACCTGTTTCAAATAAAAACATCGCTGCTCTCCAACGAACCACTTTGCTTGGATCTTGAAGCAATTCAATTGCTGCTTTTTCAAATTCTACAAAGCCTAAATCGCTCAAGCAGTCACCTGCTGTTCTCCTCACTGCTGCACTACGATCTTTCAATGCTTTTTCAATATATGGAATGACCGCTTTATCTTCAATCATCCCTAAATACACTGTCGCCAGTCGACGAATGGATGTTTTTTCATCTTCCAATGCTACATTTAATAAATCAATATCAGACATGTCTGGATCTGGCATTTGGTCAAGTAATTGGAAACGTTTTTCCCATTCATCTACTTGAAATTCTTCTAACGTAACTTTTCGTCCGCGTGTTACTTCGATTTCTTTTCCATCTTTATGTTGTTCAATAATTGCTTGTAAACGTTCATTTGGGTATGCCGCTTCTACTTCATGCACAATTGTTTCTGCAACTTCTTCTTTTTCACCATAACGAATCCCATAGTCTGCCCATTTACGAAGTAAAATGTAATTTTCTACTTCTGCGCTATGTACCTCTTCCATCGCTTGAATGAAACGTTCACTTAACCCTAAACGAACTTCGGCGTCACTATCAAACACTTTTACTTGTAATGGAATATCTTTGTACGTTTGCACATGGACATAGACTTCTCCAAATGTTTCCTCTAGCACCTCTTCAGTTGTCGGCGCATCAACTTGGTCATCTTTATTCATAATTTTTTGGATATCTTTTAAAATCGCTTCCCAAGATACCCTTGCGTCACGCTCGACCGCCATAAAATTCATGACATGATAAATCCCTTTTACACCATTTACCTGTAATAAAGAAGACATTGGATATTCAGCTTTATCTGCATCATCTTTTTTGAAATTATAGGTCGTTCCTTCAGGCAATTCTGTAGATAATACAATTTTCATTGAGTTCGGACTCGGTGTTGGTTCAATTGTAACGATTTTCAAAATGATATCCCCCTTTTATTGATTGTTGATTGCTTGTTCGATTTGTGGAATAATTGCGTCCCACTCAACTGATGCATCACGCTCTACTGCCATAAAATTCATGACATGGTAGATGCCGATAACACCTTCCACCTCTAATACAGATTTCGCCGGTTGTTTTGCAGTTTCAACATCACTTTTTTTATAGTTATAACTCTCCGTCATCGGTAATTCAAAGTCAAGTACTACTCGCATAGAGTTTGGGTTTGGTGTTGGTTGTACAGATAAAACTTTCATGTATAACTCCTCCTAAGATTCATTTGCTAATGTTTCTAAATAAGTCCATCTTTCGAACTTTGTTTCATATGCTTCATTTTTTTCATCTAATAATGCTGTTAATGCACTTAACCGCTCGTAGTCTGATCCTGTTTCTGCCATTTCTGCTTCGATTTGTGAAATTTCTTCCTCAATTGTTGCCATATCGTCTTCAATGGTTTCCCATTCACGTTTTTCCATATAAGACATTCGTTTCTTTTCAGGCTTTTTTTCAATTGTTTTAGGTTTTTCATCCACTTGCTGTTCTTCTACTTCATCCTGTTGCGCAAGCGCTTCAACATATTCTGTATATATACCTAACTGTACATCAATCGTTCCTGTACCGTCTAGTATCCATAGTTTTGAAGCAATGCGATCTAAGAAAAAACGATCATGGGAAATCGTTATGACGACACCCGGAAAATGTTCAATAAAATCTTCCAAAATCGACAGTGTTTCAATGTCTAAATCATTTGTTGGTTCATCTAATAATAAAACATTCGGCTGTTCCATTAAAAGTTTTAATAAATAGAGCCGCTTTCGTTCCCCGCCTGATAATTTTTCAATCAATGTACCATGAACATGTGATGGGAATAAAAAACGTTCTAACATTTGCGATGCAGAAATCCTTTGACCTTGCGCATCTTCAATATCATTTGATGTTTCACGGATGTATTCAATCATTCGTTTATGATCGTCTAACGTTGGGATATGTTGATGGAAATGTGCGATTTTTACGGTTGTTCCTTTTTCAAGAACGCCATTATCAGGTGCTATATCTCCAGCAATCAAGCGTAGAAGTGTCGTTTTTCCAACTCCGTTTGGCCCGACAATCGCAATCCGGTCGCCGCCTTGTAAAATTGTTGAGAAATCTTCAACGATTTTCTTGTCTTCAAATGACTTGCTTAAATAATCAATCTCAATCACTTTTCGACCAAGTCTTGTTGTTTTTAGATTGGCATCCATATCCTCTTGCGAATGGTCTTTTTGTAATTCTGATTTTAACTGTTCAAATCGTTCAATTCTAGCTTTCTGTTTTGTTGAGCGTGCTCTTGCACCACGCTGAATCCATTTTAATTCATTACGATAACGGTTTTGTTGCTTACTTTCTGTCGCTCTTTCCATTTCTTCACGCAATGCTTTCGCTTCGAGAAATTGTCCGTAATTTCCAGTATGTGCGTATAACTGTTGATTTGCTAATTCATAAATATGTGTTGAGACGGCATCTAAAAAGTATCGATCATGTGTAACGAATATCGCAGCTGCTGATTCGTTTGCTAAATAATCTTGCAGCCAAGTAATCGATTGAACATCTAAATGGTTCGTCGGCTCGTCCAATAATAATAAATCCGCTGGCTCAATTAAAACTTTTGCTAATGCAACTCGTTTTTGCTGACCTCCTGATAGTTCACCCATCTTCTTATCAAATGTCGTAATTCCGAGTTTCGTTAAAATCGTACGTGCTTTTGCATTCAAGTCCCAGCCATCTGTACGGTCCATTTCATTCTGTATTTGTTCAAAACGTTTTTGATGGTCTACATTTGTTGGATCATTCGTTAAAGCCTGTACAGCATGTTCATATGATAAATTCAATTGAATTATTGGTGCATCACTTTCAAACACCGTTTCGAGTACAGTTAATTGATCATTAAATAAAGGCGTTTGTTCTAAGTAAGCAATCCGATAATCATTTGGATGATCAATATGAATCGAATCTGCATCTTCTGTTCCTGCTAAAATCGACAATAATGTCGATTTTCCAGTGCCATTAATGCCAATTAACCCTACTTTTTCGCCATTCGTAATCGTAAATTGAAGGTCTTTAAATAATGTTTTTGCCCCGATAGAATGGGATAGGTTTTCCACGATTAATTGACTCATTCATTCACTTCCATTTCTAAATATCCATAACTCTAGTATAACTGATAGTACGTTATTTTTGAACGACTTCGCCCTTTCTTCTATCACAAATCCATTTAATCCTACTTCACCCTACCCGTAATCCATCACGCTTCATTTATAAGAATAGAAGCTTAGACATCACGAATTAACGTACAATACGATCAACAATAGGTTAACGCCGGTTGCCTTCCGTTCTGAATGATGCTTTGGGCATGCACGGCTTCATAGTCCTCATTCGCACTGCTCATTCCGGGCTTTGCAGACACTTACAATTCCTGCTTACGTCACGCGCTCCATGCCAGACAACCTTATGATCGTGAATACAAAAATGATGCATCTCTGTTTAGAATGCATCATTTTTGTTTAACGTATTGATTTTTGTTCTATTCTCGTTTGATTTGCTTGAATTAATCTTCGCTACGTACTAAATAGTCAAATGCGCTTAATGATGCTGTTGCACCTGCACCCATTGAAATAATAATTTGTTTAAACGCACTATCTGTGCAGTCACCTGCTGCGTAAACACCAGGTACGCTTGTTTCACCGCGTTTATCTACAACGATTTCACCCATGCGGTTACGCTCTACCGCATCACCTAACCAATCAGTGTTTGGTACTAATCCAATTTGAACGAAGACTCCCGCTAATTCAACGTGGTGCTCTTCTTCAGTCGCACGGTCAACATACGTAATACCATTGACACTGTCAGTACCTGTAATTTCTTTAGTCATTGCATTTTTTATAACCGTTACGTTTGGTAAACTGTGTAAACGGTCTTGTAACACAGAATCAGCTTTTAATTCATCTGCAAATTCAATGACTGTAACGTGGTTAACAATTCCAGCTAAGTCAAGTGCAGCTTCAACACCTGAGTTACCACCACCGATTACTGCAACATCTTTCCCTTCAAATAAAGGACCGTCACAGTGTGGGCAATAGGCTACACCTTTGTTTCTAAATTCTTGTTCACCAGGAACACCAACATTACGCCAACGCGCACCCGTTGCTAAAATAACAGATTTAGATGATAATGTTGCACCATTTTCCAAACCAATTTCAATCATGCCATCTTTTTTCTCTAGGCTCGTTGCTGTTTGTAAGTTCATAATATCAACATTATATTCTTTTACATGTTCTTCTAAGTTCGCAGCTAATGTTGGACCTTGTGTTGATTTTACACTAATAAAGTTTTCAATCGTTGCTGTATCTAAAATTTGACCACCGAAACGATCTGCCACAACACCTGTGCGAATCCCTTTACGCGCTGCATAGATGGCTGATGTTGCCCCTGCTGGCCCACCACCTACAACTAATACATCGAATGGTTCTTTGTTATCGAATTCAGCAGGATCTTGCGTGCTACCCATTTTCGCTAAAATTTCTTCGATTGTCATACGGCCTCCACCAAACTCTTCACCGTTTAAGTAAACAGTTGGGACTGCCATAATTTTCTTCTCTTCAACTTCATCTTTAAATGCTGCACCGTCAACCATTGTATGTGTGACGTTAGCGTTTAACACGGACATAACGTTTAATGCTTGTACAACTTCAGGACAGTTTTGGCACGTTAAACTAATGTATGATGTGAAATGATATTCGCCTTCTAAATTTTGAACTTGTTTGATGACTTCCTCATCAACTTTTGGCGTACGTCCACTTACTTGAAGTAAAGCAAGTACTAATGATGTAAATTCATGTCCTAATGGTACACCAGCAAATACAACTCCTGTATTTTCGCCAACACGGTTCACGCTAAAGCTTGGTGTACGTTCTAAAGTCGTTTCTTCTACTGTAATACGAGAAGACATTTCCGCTAATTCATTGACGAATGATTTCATTTCTTCAGAAACTTTGTCTGTTCCTGCATCAATTTTTAAAACAAGATCGCCTTCAAGCATCTCAAGATACTGCGCGAGTTGTGCTTTAATTTCTTGATCTAACATCAAATTCAAACTCCTTTTATCTATATATCGTACAAATCTATCATATTTACGGTTAAAAAATAGCGGGGGTTAGCCCGCTATCGTCAATTAAATTTTACCTACTAAGTCTAGGCTAGGCTTTAATGTTTCTGCGCCTTCTTCCCATTTAGCTGGGCAAACTTCACCTGGGTTGTTACGTACGTATTGAGCCGCTTTAATTTTACCAACTAAAGTGCTTGCGTCACGACCGATTCCGTCAGCGTTAATTTCTGCAGCTTGTACAACGCCATCTGGGTCGATAATGAACGTTCCACGTTGTGCTAAACCTGCTTCTTCGTCTAAAACGTCGAAACCACGTGAGATTTTTTGTGAAGGGTCACCGATCATAACATACTCAATTGTACTAATTGCATCTGAGTGATCGTGCCATGCTTTATGTGTGAAGTGTGTATCTGTTGATACAGAGTAAACTTCAACACCTAAGTCTTTTAATGTTGCATATTGTTTTTGTAAGTCTTCTAACTCAGTTGGACAAACGAATGTAAAGTCTGCTGGGTAGAAGCAAACTACGCTCCATTGACCTTTTAAGTTTTCATCTGTTACAGTGATGAATTCACCGTTGCCAGCGTTATAAGCTTCTGCTTTGAATGGTTCAATTGTTTTACCGATTAATGACATGTATAATTCCTCCTAAATGTTATAATTCTAGTATAAACAACTTATAGCTGTTTATGCAAACAATAATGATTCTAATTTAATTATTATTGCTTAACTAGAATAATTCTAATTACAAACTTATTATCATATACAATATCCTTTTTGTCAACGATAATCCCTCTCTTTTAAAAAACAGTTTTGAACAACTTGTGAACCGTTTTCGAATGTTGCTATGAATGGATTCGTTGGAAAAAGATCATCCATTATTATTGTAGAGTACTCTGCCCTTTTTCTCAATTAAGTTGCTTCATTCCCATTCTAATTGAGGAATGATTACGAGACCTTTATATAATTTGGTGTAAGTTTGATTTTTGAGGGTATAATATGGACACATATAATGAAGGGAGTCTTCCATTTTGTTGAAAAGTATGTTGTTTGCTGCCTTATTTCTAAATAGTGTCGGTCTTTATTTAGTATGGCAACATCTGCAAATTGAAGAAAAACGCACTCCACGTATTTTCTTTTGGATTGGCATCATTTCCTTTTTAACGATTTGTATTATACCAATTCTTGTAATGTTATTGAATCCAATAACAGCTGTCTTATGGAGTATCATTTCGATTAGCTTATTATTGGAAGTGTATTCGTTAATCTTCAGACTTGTCTACGGACAATTGTTTGCAATAAGTTTGCTCCTCGCTCTCGTCGTTCCAACAATCTACTCAATCGGTTTCTCAATTCTA
>DATGUZ010000063.1:0-83253 GCA_035300865.1 Sporosarcina sp. | reverse complement strand
GAAACTGGTTTAGTCGTTCAAGTACCATTCTTCGTCAACCAAGGTGACAAACTTGTGATCAATACTGAAGAAGGCGAATATGTCTCACGTGCATAATGAATCGGAGAAACGAGAGTAGCGATGGCTGCTCTCTTTTTTTGTTCTAAAAATTTGCTGATTTCCATAGTATAGCTATATGGAGGGAAGAAAATGGAGTTAAATGATTTATTACGCATTGTTGGTATTGGTTTAGTAATAGGAATCTTACATGTTTTTTTTGAACAAACCGGAAAAAAAGAATTCTCCTTTTTTCTATTTATTTTTGCTTATATATACATTGCGGCAGAGTTGCTCCGTTTTTTAAGAATCTTTTTTATTGAAATTACCGAGTTTTTTCAATGGCTTGCGTGGGCGGTATAATGGCCCTTTTATTTCAATTAATTATCTGTTTTATTCTCCTCCTATTTACAGAAACAGCAGCACCAAAAATGCAACCGATGATTTATACAGCAACCTATTTTTTTATTTTTCTCATTGTTTTTAACGCAATCCTCATTCCTTTTATGCAACAGTTTACATTGATTTTCAAGCCGTTTATGAACCCCTATTTTAAATTAACGATTGAAAGTGCCTTGTACTTTCTCATTGCTTCGACAGTAAGTGACCAATTTGAACAAGCTGGATATACATCGCTCGGTAAACTGACGAATTTAACTGTGAAAATTATCATACTATCTCTTTGGTTATCAGAACTCCACCATATTATACAAGCGCTAGCACAATTGAATTTATGAGAGAAGGCTTTTGTTCATGCTGGAATTTGTAAATAGCATTCTACATTCATTTTTCTCTATCTTTTTATCAATTATCTTAATCATTTGTATCGGATTAAGTTTAGAATTTTTATTACCTTCTTATAAAAAATGGATTCATAAAATGGTTTTTTTCATTTCATTAAGCTTTATGTTACAACCAGCTTTTGCACAAATAAAATCTGTAAATGCAATTATTCATATGATGGGGACAAGTTTCTTAAGTATTTATCCAATTTTATCTGCGATATTTTTAACAGCAAGTAGTTCGCTTAGTTTATTAAATTTCCAACCAGCGATGCTTGTATTTGCTTATGGTGCAATCTATTTAAGTGAAAAATTATTAATGCCATTATTAATGATTGCATTATTACTTGATGTCAGTTCTAAAATCATGCCTGAGATTAGTTTTAGTAAATTATCTGAAATTTGTAGGATGACGCTGTTTGGCATTGTGAGTGCAACGGCTGCAACTTATTCCATCTTTATTACAGTAGGCGGTACGTTAAATTGGGCATTATCGGGTATTACAAGCGAACCTATTCAGCAATTAATTCAACAAAACATCCCTTTTATCGGTTCATTCTTAACAGAAAGTATTCGATCACTTGGGCAACATACATCGACTATGTCCGTTCTAGTTGGGAGTTGGCTGATTGGAACGATTTGGACGGTAGCACTGTTACCGACCATTAAAACATTACTGATTGCGCTTAGTTATCGCTGGTTTGCTGCTATTATTCAACCGATTGCAGAACCTTCAATTAGCGACATGTTAGATGATATCGGAAAGACGCTACTCGTATTATGTGCAATTACATTCATCATCGCATTTGCGTTTATTTATACATCGCTTTTTTTAATCACAATTGTGAAGTTAATGATGATGGCGAAGTGAGGTGAAGAAAATGGGTTTACGATTAAAACAATTGTCGCAATGATTCTTTTTTGGTCATTATTTCAATTATTAATTGAAGAATCTTTGCAAGAAGAGCTCTTACCGATTTTTAAATTGGCAATCGCACTGTATTTGCTACAATTTGCGTTACGTATTTTATAAGAAAAGCGTAGAGGATTCATATTTTTGATTGGAATGTCATAAGATTCAATACTCAACAGAATGAATATTGGTAAAGTAGTTGGGCAAAATGAAAAAATATGTTAAGCAAGCACCGATTTTACTATTTATCCCCATCGTATTGTTTATGTTTATGCTTAATCGAAATGACTTTGGAGGTGGTGAACGCTCATTAATTCAACAGAGTGATCAGGAAATAGACAAACTTGAAGCGGTTTTACAAACGATAGAAGGTGTAGGTGCCATTCGTGTGTATTATTATGAGGATCAATCAAAAAAGACCTCCACTTTATCAAGTTACTTAACAGAAAGTGATGTAGCAGATGATGATTCAATCAAAGGTATACTTGTCGTTGCAGAAGGAGGTGGTGATCCATATGTTCGTACAACGTTATTAAATGCGATTTCAACAGTTTTTCAATTGTCTGAGCATCAGGTTGTCATCGTTGAAATGGAAAAGGAGAGAGAGTTCATTGAGGACAAATAAAAGAACAGTATGGTTTTTAACAGTATTGAGCTTAGTAGCAGTATTATCCATTTATACATTAAATAAGAAGAATCCACTGCCATTTGACGGCATTACAATATTTGGTGATGATCAAATCCCAACAAGCGCGAATAAAGATGAAAAAAGTGATGCGCAACAATCTGTTTTTGCTGAAAGTTATTTGTTTGAAGAAATGCGTATGGAAGTTCGAAATGAACGTAGTCAGCTGCAAGAACAGTTAACGAAAAAAATGAACAGCGCTGATAATGCAGAAGAGATGAATGAAGCGTATGACGAAATGGAAAAATTAGTTAAGCAACAATCTACAGAAAATTTATTGGAAATGCAAGTGAAATCGCTAGGTTATGCAGATGCTTTTGTACGTTCTGAAAGTGGAAATGTTACAGTAACCGTTTTATCAGAAGATGGCCACTCTTCCGCCCAAGCACAAGAAATTACACATTTAATTATGTCAAATTGGGAAGATGCAAAAAAAGTTAAAGTAGATTTTAAAGGCGATTCTTGAAGGAAACGAACGAAACAACTAGACGATAAATAGACATTATACTATTATTAGAATAACATTTGATGCAAGTTATTTGCCTATTCGAAACTATCTAACTAGCGATTCAATCGTATTAAAGTCGATTGAATTGCTTTTTATATATATCAATAATAAAAGGTACTCTTCAAAACTTTTCTTATGAAAAAAAGCATTGTTAAAAAATAAATAGTGAATAACAGTTTTCAAATGACTTGAAAACGTCTAAAATAGAAAGGGAGAATATTTTTATAGACAGGAGAATGGGAAATGTTGAAAATTCAAGAAATTCGTGAAATTATTAAACTAATCGATCAGTCATCTATTGAGGAGTTTACATACGAAATTGACGATGCCAAAATTAAATTAAAAAAGAATAAACAAACAGAAGTTGTTCCAGTTCAAGTGAAGGAAGTTAAAGAAGAAGTCGTTACACCTAAAGTAGAAGTCACAGAAACAAAGATTGAACAGCCAGCTCCTCAGCCTGCTAAGCAGGAAGTTGAAGCAGCCCCACAAACACAACATGATGATTCGGTGAAAGAAATTGTATCACCAATGGTCGGAACGTTTTATGCTGCATCTTCACCAGAAGCAGATGCATATGTAAAAGTTGGAGATCAAGTAAATGAAGAAACAATCGTTTGTATTGTTGAAGCAATGAAGTTATTCAATGAAATTGAAGCGGAAGTAACTGGTGAGATTGTTGAAGTACTTGTTAAAGATGGACAACTTGTGGAATACGGTCAACCACTCTTCCTTGTGAAAACGAAATAAGGAGGAATGACATTGAAAAAAATATTAATTGCAAACCGTGGTGAAATTGCTGTACGTGTTATTCGCGCATGTAAAGAATTGGGAATTGCAACAGTTGCAGTTTACTCTGAGGCAGATAGTGAGGCATTACATGTCCAGTTAGCGGATGAAGCCTATTGTATTGGCCCAAATTTATCAACAGATAGCTATTTGAAAGTATCAAATATTTTAAGCGTTGCAAAATTAACTGAATGCGATGGCATCCATCCTGGATATGGATTTTTAGCAGAAAACGCTGAGTTTGCAGAGTTATGTGAAGAAGTTGGTATTAAATTTATTGGTCCTTCATCAGCGGCAATTAGCAAAATGGGCACAAAAGATGTCGCGCGTGAAACAATGCGTGAAGCAGGTGTTCCAATTGTCCCGGGCTCTACAGGTATTGTAAAAGATGAGAAACATGCACTTCAAATCGCCAATGAGATTGAATTCCCAGTTATTATTAAAGCGACAGCTGGTGGTGGCGGAAAAGGCATTCGAATTGCACGAAACGAAGAAGAACTTGTAAATGGTGTTATTATTACACAAAAAGAAGCGGCAGCAGCATTTGGCAATCCTGGTGTTTATCTTGAGAAATATATTGAAGTATTCCGCCACGTTGAAGTCCAAGTCTTAGCTGATTCGTTTGGACATACGATTCATTTAGGTGAACGCGACTGTTCTATTCAACGTCGTATGCAGAAATTAGTTGAAGAAGCGCCATCGCCTGCGATTACACCAGAGCTTCGTGCAGAGATGGGTGAAGCAGCCGTAAAAGCAGCGCAGGCAGTTCAGTATGAAGGTGCAGGCACTGTTGAATTTATTTATGATCATATCAACCAAAAGTTCTACTTTATGGAAATGAATACACGCATTCAAGTCGAGCATCCTGTTACTGAAATGATTACAGGTGTTGATTTAATTAAAGAACAAATTCAAATTGCGTCTGGTCAAAAGTTAATGATTCAACAAGAAGATGTAAAAATGAATGGTTGGTCAATTGAATGTAGAATTAACGCAGAAAATCCTGCACGTAATTTCATGCCATCTCCAGGAACGATTAATGTTTATATGCCACCAGGTGGTTTCGGAGTTCGTGTTGATTCTGCAATGTACGCAGGCTATACAATTCCACCATTTTATGATTCAATGGTAGCGAAGCTAATTGTTCATGGAGATACACGTGAAGAAGCAATTGCTCGTATGAAACGTGCGCTTGATGAATTCATGATTGAAGGCGTGCATACGACAATTCCATTCCATTATCGATTAATGGACCATGACATCTTCAAAAATGGAGACTTCGATACGAAGTTTTTAGAGAAATATTCTGTTATGGAATAAAAAAGAGGAGGAGAGAACAATGGCTGATAAAAAAATGCCAGCTTTTGTTGGAATGGAACCAGCGAAAGATGAACCACTAGGTCGAGTTCAACTTGCTCCAGAAGTGCTTGAAGTAATTATTGGTATTGCAACAAATGAAGTAGAAGGTGTTGCACATACAAGAGGGAACTTTGCATCTGGCGTCATCGAAAAATTTGGACGTACGCAACATGGGAAAGGTGTTAAAACAAGTTGGAATGAAAAAGGACTTGTTGTCGACATTTATTGTGTCGTTCAAAATGGTGTATCTGTACAAAAAGTTGCGTTAGAAGCGCAACAGCAAGTACGCAATACGATTTTCAATATGACATCAATTGAAACAAGCGAAATCAATATTCATATTACTGGTATCGAAACAGAAGGAACGAATATTGAATAAAGATGCTGACTAAAAAATAAAACACAATGATGCACTGGAAAAGTAGAGGCGTTATAAATCGCTCTCTACTTTTCTTTATTGAATCTTTTTTTGAAAAAGGTGCACATAGTACTGTATTATCGACCATGTTATATGTTATGATAATGCCGGAAGATTCGATTTAGAGGAGTTAATGAAATGAATAGAAGAGAAGCACGTGAAAAAGCATTGCAAACGCTTTTCCAGCTCGACCATTCAAATGACATAACGATTGAAGAAGCGGTAACTTATATCGTTGGCGAACAATCGGATTCATTTTACGAACAATTAGTGTTCGGAACAATGGAAGCTCGAGATGAGATTGATGAAAAATTGCAAAGCAAATTAGAAAACTGGTCGCTTCAACGATTGCCAAAAGTAGAACGTACGGTGCTCAGAATGGCACTTTACGAATTGCAATTTAATCATGAGACCCCCGACCGTGTTGTAGTGAATGAAGCGATTGAACTTTGTAAAACATTTAACGAAGAAAAATCTGGTCGCTTTGTGAATGGTGTATTATCAAAATTTATTACGAAGCAATAATAGTTTGGAGGATTATTCAGTGAACGAAAAAGTAATTAGCGGAAAAGTAATTGGGCAACAAATTCGTGAGGAAATCCAAGAGCGTGTCGAACGCTTAAAAGAACAAGGTGTTACACCTGGACTAGCAGTTATTATTGTCGGTGATGATCCAGCGTCACATACTTATGTTCGCAATAAACAAAAGTCAAGCCTTGCAGTAGGTATGAAATCTGAGTTAATTGAATTACCGGTAACAGTTACAGAAGAAGAATTGTTAAAAGAAATTCATCGATTAAATGAAGACGATACAATTCATGGGATTCTTGTGCAATTACCATTACCGGAACATATTGATGAAGACCGTGTCATTTTAACGATTGACCCTGCGAAGGATGTAGATGGTTTCCATCCAGAAAACGTCGGAAAAATGATTATTGGGCAGCGTGCATTTTTATCATGCACCCCATACGGTATTGTCAAATTGTTAGAACGTACAAATACGCCAATTAAAGGTCAACATGCTGTCATTGTTGGACGTAGCAATATTGTTGGTAAACCAATGGGACAATTATTATTACAAAGAGACGCAACAGTTACGTATACACATTCAAGAACAGAAAATTTAGCTGAGCATACGAAGCAAGCGGATATTTTAATTGTTGCAATTGGACGTACGAAATTCATTAATGAAACGCATATTAAAGAAGGCGCAGTCGTCATTGACGTAGGGATGAACCGTGATGAGAATGGCAAGTTATGCGGTGATGTCGATTACGATAGCGTATATGATAAATCAGGTGCAATTACACCCGTTCCTGGTGGAGTAGGTCCGATGACAATTACAATGCTATTAAAAAACACTTTACTAAGTGCTGAAGAAACTTGTAAACAATCGTAATAAAATAAAATGAATGGACAAGGTTGGGACAAGCATGACTAATCATCATATGGAAATCGACAAATAGGCGTGAGCAGCATAAACCACGCGTATGTAAGACTCTTTTTCCATTGTACTTGATGAATTGGTTTGATTGTTTCAACCTTTTCAATCTTATACATATAGATTTTTAAATTAAATATAGTAATATCGACGATAAAGGGGTGAGAGAAAATGAATGAACAAGACAAGTATTTATCTGTTCGGGCGCTAACAAAATATATTAAAAGAAAATTCGACGCAGATCCATACTTACGAAATGTGTATGTTAAAGGGGAAATTTCAAACTTTAAACATCATACAAGTGGTCATTTATATTTTACGCTAAAAGATGAAAAATCCCAAATCCCTGTTATGATGAACCGATATGATGCTCGACATTTGCAGTTTCGTCCAGAGGATGGAATGAGTGTGTTTATTGTAGGTGATGTAAGCGTTTATGAAGCACATGGTAAATATCAACTATACGTGAAAACGATGCAACCAGACGGTGTTGGTGAACTTTACCTAGCCTTTGAACAATTAAAAAAGAAATTAGCAGCGGAAGGCCTTTTTAATGAACAATGGAAACAATCATTACCCTTGTATCCAAATAAAATTGGCATTATCACTGCTTCTACTGGAGCCGTTATTAAAGATATTCATTCAACAATTAAAAGACGCTATCCATTAGTAAAGATGACGCTATTTCCAGTAGCGGTACAAGGTGAGCATGCAGTACCTTCAATTGTCGATGCAATTGAGCGCGCAAATATACACGCCTCCGATATTGATGTGCTCATCGTCGGACGTGGTGGAGGATCTATTGAAGATTTATGGGCATTTAATGATGAAGCAGTTGCACGAGCTATTTTTTCTAGTAAGATTCCCATCATTAGTGCTGTTGGACATGAAACAGATACGACAATTGCTGATTTTGTAGCTGATTTACGCGCACCTACACCAACTGCAGCTGCAGAGATCGCCGTCCCATCGCAAGTTGAGTTACTTGATAAAACACAGCGAATGCAGCGTACGATTCAACAAATGTATCAATTTAAAATAAATGAAGCAAAAAAGCGATTAATCGCTTATCAAAAATCATATCCTTTACAATATCCGGAAAGGCTCTATCGACCATTTATTGAAAGGTTAGCTGATTTAGAACATCGTTTTGAACGAAGTATGAAGCAATTAACCACTAACAAAAATACTGAAATTGATTACTTAAATAGAAGACTCCAACAACAATCTCCATTACAAGCAATAAAGATGCAGCAAAAGGAACTCAATGCGTTACAAAATCGTTTATATTATAGTTCAAGGCAACAGTATAAACATTTTGAACAACGTTTTGCTGCGACATTACGGATATTATCATCTTTAAATCCATTACATGTAATGGAGCGTGGGTTTGCAATTGTCTATCATGACGATGAAATACAAAAATCTGTTGAACGTATTAAAACAGGCAATTCAATTACTATTCAACTACAGGATGGAACGGTTGACGCAACTGTTCAATCCATTAAAAAGGAGAATCCGTAAATGTCAGAGGAAACGATGCAATTTGAAGAAGCAATGAACCAATTAGAACAAGTCGTTAAACAGTTAGAAACTGGCGATGTTCCACTAGAAGATGCGATTGAGTTATATAAACAAGGCATGCAATTATCTGCATTATGTCAACATAAATTACAGCATGCAGAAGAACAATTTATGACAATGATGAATGATCAAGATGAAGAGCAAGTTTATGAAATAAAAGGCGGTGACGAACAAAATGGGAAATGAGTTAAAACAATTTATGAATGAACATGTAGAAGTCGTCAATCATGCGTTAAAAAACATTTTAGATCAAGAACAAGACATCCCCAAAAATTTATATGACGCCATGCAGTATTCAATTGAAGCTGGTGGGAAGCGCGTTCGTCCGTTACTTGTTCTCGCAACTTTAAAAGATTTAAATATCCATCATGAAGATGCTGTTATGGCAGCAGCAGCGATTGAATTAATCCATACATATTCACTCATTCATGATGATTTGCCTAGCATGGATAATGATGATTTGAGACGAGGAAAACCTACAAATCATATTGTTCATGGTGAAGCGATGGCAATTTTAGCAGGAGATGCAATGCAAACATTAGCATTTGACGTTTTAGCAAATTTACCGAATACGGCTGCAAAAGATCAAGTATCGCTCATTCAATTATTAGCGAAAGCATCAGGTGCCAATGGTATGGTTGCCGGACAAGTACTTGATATTGAAGGTGAAGGAAAATCACTTACAGTAGAGCAGTTACAGACGATTCATGTCAATAAAACAGGTGCATTATTAAGTTGTTGTATTGAATTTGGCGCAACATTCGCGAATTTACAAGGGGAACATCGAACAGCAATTGAAAAATATGCTAACCACATTGGAATCGCATTCCAAATACAAGATGATATTTTGGATGTCACAGCAACAACTGAACAACTTGGTAAAAATGCAGGTAGCGATGAATCAAGTGATAAAACAACGTACCCGATGTTATTAGGATTAGAAGGTGCTAAAAAGCAATTAGCATGGCATCACGAACAAGCAATTCAAGCACTTGCTTTCATTGAAAACGAAAAATCTTATTTAAAACAATTTGCTGATTATATTGTTCAACGAAGTTTTTAACAGTTATTTGTTGTACTAAACGTTGCAATTGATATAATAAAATGAAGGTATACAATGTGTAGCGTTACTATTTTTTTGAAGGTGTGTGATACAGATGGATCTTACGACAATTACAAATCCATCCTTTCTAAAAGAAATGAATGAGGAGCAGTTAACAGATTTAGCAGCTGATATTCGTTCTTTTTTAATTGAAAAACTGTCTGTGACAGGTGGGCATATCGGTCCAAATCTTGGCGTTGTTGAGTTAACGATTATGTTGCATAAATTATTTGATAGCCCTAAAGACAAGTTTTTATGGGATGTTGGGCACCAAGCATATGTCCATAAAATTTTAACTGGAAGAGCGAAAGATTTTGATACATTGCGCCAATATAAAGGGTTATGTGGTTTTCCTAAAATGGTTGAAAGTGAACATGATGTTTGGGAAGCGGGACATAGCTCAACTTCTTTATCAGCGGCAATGGGAATGGCATTAGCAAGAGATATTAAAGGTGAAGATAACTATGTTATCCCAATTATTGGTGACGGTGCCCTAACAGGTGGAATGGCATTAGAAGCTTTAAACCATATCGGACATGAAAAAACAAATGTTACGGTTGTTTTAAATGATAATGAAATGTCCATTGCGCCAAACGTTGGTGCTCTTCATTCCATCTTAGGAAAACTGCGTACAGCTGGAAAATATCATTATGCAAAAGATGAATTAGAATTTATTTTGAAGAAAATTCCGGCAGTTGGTGGGAAAGTTGCAGCTGCTGCAGAGCGCGTGAAAGATAGCTTGAAATATCTCGTTGTATCAGGTGTGTTTTTCGAAGAGCTTGGGTTTACGTATTTAGGTCCTGTCGATGGACATGATTTCCAAGAATTAGAACGTAATCTACAATACGCGAAGAAAACAGAAGGACCCGTACTATTACATGTTATAACGAAAAAAGGAAAAGGCTATCGACCTGCAGAAGACGATAAGGTAGGTACATGGCATGGTACTGGGCCATATAAAATTGAAACTGGTGATTTTATTAAATCAGCAGCTTCTGCGCCATCCTGGAGTGGGCTTATTGCAGACACAGTTTTAGATATTGCAAAGACGGACGAGCGAGTTGTAGCCGTTACTCCAGCAATGCCGGTTGGCTCTAAATTAGAAGGTTTTCAGAAAACATACCCAAATCGTTTCTTTGATGTTGGAATTGCCGAGCAACATGCAACAACGATGGCTGCTGGGTTAGCTACACAAGGAATGAAACCTTTCCTGGCCATCTATTCGACGTTTTTACAAAGAGCTTATGACCAAGCATTGCATGATATTGCAAGACAAAATTTAAATGTAATGATTGGTATCGATCGTGCAGGACTTGTCGGAGCTGATGGGGAAACACATCAAGGTGTTTATGATATTGCATTTTTACGACATATGCCTAATATGGTCATTATGATGCCAAAAGATGAAAATGAAGGCCAGCATATGGTGAAAACCGCATTGGAATATAACGAAGGTCCAATTGCATTGCGTTACCCACGTGGAAATGGTCTAGGTGTTCAAATGGATTCTACACTTAAGACGATCCCAATTGGTTCTTGGGAAGTCCTAAAAGAAGGGGAAAATGCTGCCATATTAACGTTTGGAACAACTATATCAATGGCATTAGAAGCTGCATCGAAACTAGAAGAACAAGGAATATCCGTTCGAGTCATTAATGCACGTTTTATTAAACCTTTAGACACAGCTATGTTAGATGAGCTTTTCGCAGAAAATATGCCAATTATGACCGTTGAAGAAGCTTCTTTAGCTGGCGGATTTGGTAGTGCAGTGCTTGAATATGCCCATGATGTAAAATATGAAGGTGGACCTATTGAAAGAATGGGTATCCCAGATTACTTTGTTGAACACGGATCCGTACCTGAATTACTTGCTGAAATCGGTATGACGAGCGAACATTTAAGTGCACGTATTGAAACGCTCATTCAACAATCGGTAGAAGAAAGGGAAAACGTATGACAAGTCAGCCAAAAAAAGAACGTGTCGATGTATTACTTGTTCAACGTGCATTAGTTGATTCAAGGGAGCAAGCAAAAAGATCAATTATGGCGGGCTTAGTTTACGCAAATGAACAGCGAATTGATAAAGCAGGAGAAAAAATTTCAACTGACACTCCTTTAACAGTTAAAGGGAATGCATTAAAATATGTCAGCCGCGGTGGTTTGAAACTAGAAAAAGCTTTAGACGTTTTTGACATCACTGTTGAAGATAAAATTGTATTAGATATTGGAGCTTCTACTGGTGGCTTTACAGACTGCGCATTGCAAAACGGTGCTCGCCATTGTTACGCACTTGATGTTGGTTATAATCAACTCGCATGGAAAATTAGAAATGATGAACGCGTAACAGTAATGGAAAGAACAAATTTTCGTTATGCTACACCCGATTTGTTTACGGAAGGCTTACCGACATTTGCGACGATTGATGTTTCATTTATTTCACTTTCGTTAATTTTACCTGCGCTCAAACAAATACTTGTACCTAGTGGAGAAGTAATGGCTTTAGTCAAACCACAATTTGAAGCAGGAAAAGGGAAAGTCGGAAAAAAAGGTGTCGTACGTGAACGTTCAGTTCATTTGGAAGTACTTGAAAATATTGCAAATATGGCTGCTAATGAAGGCTTTTCATTACTAGATGCATCATTCTCACCTGTAACGGGTGGAGAAGGCAACATCGAATTTTTATTTCACCTGAAATCAACTGAACAACCAATTATGCACATATCAACAGAACAATTTAATGAACTCATGACGGAAGCGTATGAAACATTAAATAAATAATGAAATCGCCAATCATTGATAAAGGAAAATGTACAAAAATCGTTTACAAACCGCGATAAACGCAAGCGGATGAATCGACGTATATAAAACCTTTTTCATAATTGGCGATTTTTTTTTCTAAACAATGTATAATTATACTGATACAGTTACATTTAACAACATATTACGTAAATTAAAGAAAAGAGGCGATTCATGATGAACAAAGGACATCGTCATATTCGTATTCGAGATATTATTTCAAAATTTGAAATTGAAACGCAGGATCAGCTAGTACAAGCACTTAAAGATTCTGGCGTAGATGTGACACAAGCAACGGTATCAAGGGACATTAAAGAAATGCACTTAATCAAAGTCCCAACACCATCAGGCGGATACAAATACAGTTTACCGAGAATGCATGAGTTTAATACAGAGCAAAAATTACATAGAGCGTTAACAGATGCATTCGTCAGCATAGATGGCGCGGATCACTTCCTTGTATTAAAAACATTGCCTGGTAATGCACAAGCTGTAGGTTCTTTATTAGATCACTTGAAATGGGAACAAATGTTGGGTACAATTTGTGGTGATGATACTTGTCTCATCATTTGCAAAGATCGAACCTATCGCGAAGAAGTACGAGAAAAACTACTTGCGATGATTTGAAAGTGGTGATAACGCATGTTATATGAATTGACAATTAGAAATTTCGCGATTATTGAACAACTCGACGTATCTTTTGAAAAAGGGCTCACAGTATTGACCGGAGAAACAGGTGCTGGCAAGTCAATCATTATTGATGCGGTTCATTTATTAGCCGGAGGTAGAGGGTCGCAAAGCTTTATCCGACATGGTGCGGAGAAAGCCGAGATTGAAGGGTTATTTATGATTGAAGATGATCATCATCCTGTTCATAAAAAATTAGCTGAATTAGGTATAGAAATCGAAGAAGAGACAATTCTACTAAGAAGAGATATGAATATCAATGGCAAAAGTGTTTGTCGAATAAATGGAAAGCTTGTAACAATTGCCATTATGCGTGAAGTTGGAGCACAACTCATTGATATTCATGGGCAACATGAGAATCAAGAGTTAATGCAAGAAAAAAGCCATATTCATTTATTAGACCAATTTGCAGGAAAACACATTATAGAAGCTTATGAAAGTTATAAGGAACTGTATCATAAATATTTGAAGTTAAAGCAAAAATTAGAATCAGCATTGGATGATGAACAACAAATTGCACAACATATTGATTTATACACGTTTCAGTTAACTGAAATTAATGAAGCAAATTTAGTCATTGGTGAAGAAGAAGCATTGGAAGATGAACGCAGAAAACTGCAAAATTTCAATCGTTTGTATGAACGATTGCAAATTGCATATGACGCATTAAGTGGAGACGGACACGCATTGGATTGGGCTGGATCAGCAATGAGCGAATTAGAAGATGCAAAAGAGGTAGATGAAGCGATTATTCCTCATTATGATACTGTGACGACTAGTTTTTATGCGTTGCAAGAAGCAGGTTATGAAATTAAGCATATGATTGATGCATTAGAATATGATCCTGAACGTTTAAATTTCATTGAAGAACGACTTGCATATATGTCGACACTTAAACGAAAATATGGTCAAACGATTGAGGATATTCTTTTATATCGTGATGACATCGCCGATAAACTTGATGAGCTGATTAATCGTGATGAACGCGTTCATCAAGAACAGGAGAAATTCAATCAGATGATTAAAGATCTAACGATTGAAGCAGAAGAACTTTCCATTATTCGTAAAGATGCAGCTAAACAATTGGAAGCAGCGATTATGGAACAACTGCAACAACTTCATATGGAAAAAGCAGATTTTAAAGTTATGATTGACCGTAAAAATCATGATGAATTTGATCAATACGGCTTTGATCAAGTAGCTTTTCATATAGCCACCAATGTTGGTGAACCATTAAAACCATTAGTAGCAGTAGCATCTGGTGGGGAATTATCAAGACTAATGCTTGCATTGAAAACCATTTTTTCGAAGCATCAAGGGATTACATCGATTATATTTGATGAAGTTGATACGGGCGTCAGTGGTCGTGTGGCGCAAGCAATTGCAGAAAAAATTGCAGTTGTTGCAAGCCACTCTCAAGTTTTATGTATTTCTCATTTACCACAAGTGGCTGCAATGGCAGATCAGCATTATTTGATTAAAAAAGATGTCGTCAATAAACGCACCGTTACTTCCATTACAAATGTGCAACGAACAGACCGTAGGAATGAATTATCCCGTATGTTATCGGGAGCAGAAACAACAGAATTAACGTTAAAGCATGCCGCTGAACTTCTTACGCTAGCTGATGAACGAAAAAAAGCATTAAATCGTTAATTACAACGCGGAAAATGAAAGACATTTCCTTATTTAGTTGAAAGTACCACTTATAATCACCTTCTCATTGGTCATACCAATAATACAATTGTAAAGAGGAGGTGACATATGAAGTGGCGTAAACTGAATAAATGGGTCGTTTCATTTTTCGCGTTTTTCATGTTTTGTGGAGCCTACACGGTCGACGCCAATGCAAATGCAGAACCACTTATCCCTATGGGCCATTCAATTGGTATTCAAATGGAACTTGAAGGGGTTTATTTATCCAGTGATACGATGCCTGAAAAAGATCTTTGGCTGCGAATGGGCGATCGAATCACAGCTATTAACCGTAAAAAAATCACACAAGTTGAAGATGTCGAAACATCTTTGCGTGATGCCGAAGATCATAAAAGTACGTTAACAATCGACCGGCAAGGAAAGGAAATATCGCTCGAATTAACCGCCGATTCATTAAGACAGCTCATACCGTTATTAAAAAATGAAACAGAAGGAACGGGAACCTTAACGTACGTGGATCCAAAAACGAAAACGTATGGTGCATTAGGACACCAAATTATAGACAGCACATTTGACGCACCTCCTCAATTTAAAAAAGGTGCTATTTTTTTATCGACGATTGATCAAATAAAAAAGAGCGCTCCAGGACGTCCAGGATATAAAATATCGACCATTATCAACGACCAAAAAGCGCTTGGATCCATTGAAAAAAATTCATTATTTGGTATTTATGGTGATTGGAATACAAAAAATGCTCATGAAACGCATCCGCCAATTGAAACCGTAAACCCGACTGAATTACGCCTGGGAGAAGCTGAATTGCTCACTACAATTAGTGGAACAAAAGTTGAAACATTTACAATTGAAATCACGGAAATTAATCATGAAAATTTTTCATTTGTGATTAAAGACGAAGCATTGCTAAAGCAAACAGGCGGAGTCTTACAAGGTATGAGTGGTAGTCCTATCCTTCAGCACAATAAGTTTGCTGGAGCTGTAACCCATATGTTTGTCGATGAACCTACAGAAGGTGCAGCATTATCCATTATCAAAATGCGTAAAGAGCAATAAATATCGTGAACGACCATCATGAAAGTCTATATGATGGTCGTTTAATTTCAGAAAAGAATAAAAATAGGTTCTATTTTTAGCGATTACATACGAATTTTGTCGAAACTATATTAAAATAAATGAAAGTCAGCTATAATGAAAACAACGTTCGGAAATCCGAATAGTTTGACAAATAAAGCTGTAAAAACAGTTAATGAAATATGGAGGAGAAGTCATGAGTGAAGTTCGTTTAGCTATTGCCGATGATAATAAGGAATTGGTTCACATTTTAACTGCATTTTTTAAGCAACAAACAAATATTGATGTGATTTGGACTGCTGAAAATGGAGAAGATTGTTTATCAAAAATGAAAGAATTGCAACCAGATATATTATTACTCGATATTATCATGCCTAGAATAGATGGAATTGCGGTATTGGAGTCCTTGCGAGCTGAGAAGGAATATCAAGATGTAAGCGTTATCATGCTAACAGCCTTTGGACAAGAGGAAGTTATGACAAAAGCTGCAAATTTAGGTGCAGCATATTTCATTTTAAAACCATTTGAATTTGATCGTTTAGCTACACAAATAAATGAAATTGCACAATCTAAATTTCAACAATCAGCAATTGGTGCCATGCCACAACAAATGATCATGAGTGACAAGCCTACCATTATGTCAGATCAGCAACTCGACCAAACAATTACTGCAATTATCAAAGAAATTGGTGTTCCTGCCCATATTAAAGGGTACTCATTTTTAAGAGAAGGGATTCATATGGTCTATAAAGATGTTGATTTGTTGGGATCTGTTACGAAAATCTTATATCCTGATATTGCAAAAAAATATAATACAACACCTTCAAGAGTCGAACGTGCAATTCGACATGCAATTGAAGTTGCTTGGAATCGCGGAAATTACGAAGTGATTTCCTCGATGTTTGGCTACACCGTACACCATTTAAAAAGTAAACCTACAAATTCAGAATTCATCGCGATGATTGCCGACAAAATTCGCCTAGAAACAATGGCAAGTTAACATAAGAACCTATATGGAAAAATAACTGAAAAAGCAGATTTACCTATAAAATCAGTATATGCAAACAATTGCAATAAAAAAGACAAACCAATTTAGGATGGTTTGTCTTTTTTTACGAATCGTTCTTGTACACGTCCTTTTTTACGATCACGATGTAGAAGAAAGCCTGCGAAGAAGCCTATTCCGAGTGTCAACATGATCAATCCAATGAGAAATTGAAGCCAACTATACGTAAATGGAAAAAATATTATACCGTATAATGAATCACGCATTAATTTAATACCGCCTGCAGCGATTAAACCAGGGATTAAAAGAACGATAAAAGCCGCTAATCTAGCCATTGAAACAACTCCTTTTATTAATTATTATTGTACGTTGATTACATATATTGTCAAGAACGTAATTATGTAGTATGATATAACTGTATTGCAAAAGATTGCATGTAATTCACAAAGGAGTTTGAATACCCTTGCAAAATGTTCTCATTGTTGGAGCAGGTGTTGGAGGCTCAATTATACTAGAACTTCTCCAAAACCTAGAATCTATGAAAGTCGTTGCAATAATCGACAAAGACTTACGAGCGCCCGGTATTGAAAGAGCGAAACAAGATGGTATTCCTTTTGCTACAGATTGGACAAAGTATTGCACGGATGATTTAGACATCATTATCGATGTTACAGGAAATGAAGACGTTTTTCATCAATTACTTGAAGTAACACCGAAAAAAGCTGTTGTCATTCCTGGTTCGGTTGCAAGCATTATTGTTCAACTATTAGAGGAAAACCATTCATATACGAAAAGAATTCGAGCTGAGATGCACAGGCAACGACTAATTTTTGATTCTATTGATGAAGGAATGGTCGGTATAAATGCCAACTACCAAATTGACTTCTTTAATAGGCGTGCAGCAGAGATGACTGGTATTTCAATCGAACAAGCGATTGGAAAACATATTAAAGAAATCATTCCAAATTCTGAATTAGAACGAATTATGGAAAATGGTAAAGCGGAGACAAATCAAGAACATTCTTTAGGAAATGGTCTTGATATTGTTACTTCCAGATTTCCGTTATTCGATGAGAATAAAAATGTTGTTGGTGCATTTGCAGTATTCAAAGATATGACAGAGGCTTTAACATTAGCAAAAGAAATTACAGACTTAGAAAAAGTTCAGCAAATGTTAGAGGCGATTATTCATTCAAGCGATGATGCAATCTCTGTAGTAGATGAAAACGGTTACGGGATTCTTGTGAATCCTGCCTATACAAGACTTACTGGATTGACGAAAGAAGAAGTAATTGGGAAACCTGCGACAGTTGACATCATCGAAGGTGAAAGTATCCATATGAAAGTATTGGAAACAAAAAAACCTGTTCGTGGTGTGAATATGCGAATTGGCGAAAGTGACCATGAAGTAATTGTGAATGTTGCACCGATTATCGTTGACGAAGAAATCAAAGGTAGTGTAGGGATTATTCATGATATTACAGAAATGCGTGGGTTAATGAATGAATTAGATCAAGCACGAGCAATTATTCGAGAATTGGAGTCAACTGGTACATTCGAAGATATAAAAGGTAATTCGCCACTGATTAAAATGGCGATTGAACAAGCTAAACTAGTCGCACATAATGATTTTACGGTTTTACTTCGCGGAGAAGTAGGGAGTGGAAAAGAATTATTTGCACACGCTATACACAGTGAAGGTGTTCGAAAGTTCAACAAGTTTATTCGTGTAAACTGTGCAGCGATATCAGCCGAAGTACTGGAAAGAAAATTATTTGGTGAAGTGAATGGAAAAACGGATGTTCACATCGGATTATTTTCCGAAACACATCAAGGAACTTTATTGTTAGATGAAGTAGCTGAGTTATCCATTCCTACACAAGAGAAATTACTTCATTATTTAAAAACCAATGAATTTACGCCGCTAAATAGTGTAGAGCCCAAAAGCTCATCGGTACATATTGTCACAGCAACAAGTCAAAATTTAGAAAAACTGATGGCAGATGGGATGTTTATTGAAGAACTTTACTATTTATTAAGTAGAATGGCGATTCAAATCCCACCATTGAGAGAGCGTAAAGAAGATATTGCTACGATTATTGATCATTTATTTGTTAAGCTAAACAAACAGCTTGGAATGAATATTGAAAAAATTTCTGGTGAAGCGCAACAATTGCTGCAACGGTATGAATGGCCCGGAAATATTCGTGAACTTGAAAACGTGTTAAGTCGGGCAATGATATTTATGGGACAAGGTGAGATGGTTTTAAAGCTAGATGATATTCAATCATCTTTATATTCGTCAAGAAAGCAAGAAACCGAAGTGCAATTGCCTGCAAAAACAACATTAGCATCTATTATGGACGACTATGAGCGCTCTATATTAGAACAAGCCCTTGTTGAAAATAAAGGCAATAAATCCGAAACGGCAAATCGTTTGGGCATTTCACTACGCTCACTTTACTATAAACTCGATAAATATCGTCTAGATTAATGAGGAGGAATGAAAATGCTTACACTCGATAAATTAGTCGATAAAGCTTCTCAAAGTGAAGATCCAATTGTTGCAATTGCAGCAGCTGCTGATCCAGAAGTATTAAAAGCAGTAGAGCTTTCACTTGAAAAATCACTTGCATCATTTATCTTATTTGATGATGAAACAACTTTAACAAATATGATGCAAGAACAATTTCCTGAAATGGTTGGACATGATCGTTTAACAATTCGACATGCGAATTCAAACGATGCAGCAGCACTTGAAGCTGTAAAAGCTGTTTCTTCAAAAGAAGCTCATGTTGTGATGAAAGGGAATTTACCAACAGCAACTATTTTAAGAGCTGTCTTAAACAAAGAAGTTGGATTAAGAACTGGGAAAGTATTATCCCATGTAGCAGCATTTGAAGTACCACACTTCGATAAACTTGTGTTTGTTACAGACGCAGCAATGAATATTGCGCCGGAGTTAAAAGAAAAAGCACAAATTATTGATAATGCGGTTGCTGCTGCACGAGCATGTGGCGTAGAACAGCCAATTGTAACGCCATTAGCTGCGGTTGAAACTGTTAACCCAGCAATGCAACCAACACTAGATGCGGCTGCTTTAGTAGCCATGAACCAACGTGGTCAAATTAACAACTGTATTGTTGATGGACCGTTGGCATTAGACAATGCTGTTTCAGTTGAAGCAGCTAAACAAAAGGGATTATCGGGTGATACAGCTGGAAACGCTGATATTCTACTCGTTCCAAATATAGAATCAGGGAATATCTTATATAAATCACTGATTTACTTCGCAAAAGCGAAAGTTGGCGCGATTATTCAAGGCGCGAAAGCACCAATCGTTCTAACATCAAGAGCTGATAGCGCTGAAAGTAAAGTGTATTCTTTAGCTTTAGCGATTTTAGCAGCACAAAAATAACACATACAAAACAGGAGGCTTTACAATGGATATCATTAAATACATGGAAGACTATGACTTCGAACAAGTAGTAATTTGCCAAGACAAAAACTCAGGTTTAAAAGCGATCATCGCTATTCACGACACAACTTTAGGTCCAGCATTAGGTGGATCACGTATGTGGACATATGCAACTGAAGAAGAAGCAATTGAAGATGCATTACGTTTAGCACGTGGTATGACATACAAAAACGCAGCTGCTGGGTTAAACCTTGGTGGTGGTAAAACAGTTATTATCGGTGATCCGAAAAAAGACAAAAATGAAGAAATGTTCCGTGCATTCGGTCGCTATATCGAAGGATTAAACGGTCGTTATATTACAGCTGAAGACGTTGGTACGACAGAGCATGATATGGACTTAATCCATTTAGAAACTGAGTATGTAGCAGGTATTTCTGGTGGCGCTGGTACTTCTGGTAATCCATCACCTGTAACTGCTTACGGTGTATATGTTGGTATGAAAGCAGCTGCTAAAGAAGCTTTCGGTACAGATTCATTAAAAGGTAAAAAAGTTTCTGTTCAAGGTGTAGGAAACGTAGCATATGCATTATGTGAATACCTACATGAAGAAGGTGCACAATTATTTGTTACAGATATTAACGAAGAAGCGGTTCAACGCGCAGTTGACAACTTTGGTGCAACAGCAGTTGGATTAGATGAAATTTACGGTTTAGACGTAGATATTTTTGCACCATGTGCACTAGGTGCAATCATCAATGATGACACGTTAGAACAATTCAAATGTAAAGTTATTGCTGGTTCAGCAAATAACCAATTAAAAGAAGATCGTCATGGTGACAAATTAGACGAGATGGGCATTTTCTATGCACCAGACTATGTGATCAACTCAGGTGGCGTGATTAACGTTGCAGATGAGTTAGTTGGTTATGACCGCGACCGTGCAATGAATCGTGTTGGTGGTATTTACGATACAATCGCAAAAATCTTTGAAATCGCTAAACGCGACAACATCCCAACTTACCAAGCAGCAGACCGTTTAGCAGAAGAACGTATTGCAAGCGTTGCAAAATCACGTTCACAATTTTTAAAAACAGAAAAAAGCATTATTACAGGTAGATAATTATAATAGGTTTTTTACAATTTGGAAGGAGGAATGACAGTGTCAGCGGAAAACTTTCGCGTACTCGTCATTAACCCGGGATCTACATCAACAAAAATTGGTGTGTTCCAAGGTGAAACATTATTAGTAGAACATACAATTAGACATGCAACAGAGAAGATTTCTCAATATCCTTCCATTATTGACCAATATGAATTTCGACAAGAAGCCATTTTAAGTGTACTTAAAGAAGCGAACATCGAAGTCTCTTCATTGGATGCAGTTTGCGGCCGAGGCGGCTTACTGCGCCCAATTGAAGGGGGAACGTATTCGGTTAATGATGCGATGATTAAAGATTTAAAAGCAGGATATTTCGGACAGCATGCTTCGAATCTTGGCGGAATTTTAGCACATGAGATTGCAAATCAAGTGAATATTCCTTCATTCATCGTAGACCCTGTTGTAGTCGATGAGTTATTACCAATTGCAAGAATTTCAGGATCGCCTTTAATTCAACGCAAATCTATTTTCCATGCATTAAACCAAAAAGCTGTAGCTCGTCGGTATGCAAAGGAAATTGGAAAATCTTATGATGAACTCAATTTAATCGTTACGCATATGGGTGGCGGTATTACAATTGGGGCACATAAGCAAGGGAAAGTAATCGACGTAAATAACGGATTACACGGAGATGGACCATTTAGTCCAGAACGTGCAGGAAGTGTTCCAATCGGTGATTTAGTTGAACTTTGTTTCTCTGGTACGTTATATCGAGACGATGTCATGAAATCGCTTGTAGGTGAAGGTGGTCTCGTTGGTTATTTAGGTACGAATGATGCAGTAGAAGTTGAAAAACGTATTGCTGCTGGAGATGAGGAAGCAACATTAATCTATGATGCAATGGCTTATCAAATCGCTAAAGAAATTGGTAGTGCATCAGCAGTACTTGAAGGAAAAGTTGATGCAATTATTATGACAGGCGGTATTGCTTACGGTAAAGACTTTGTTGCAACAATTGCATCCAAAATTGACTGGATAGCCGATGTGAAAGTTTACCCAGGCGAAGACGAATTACAAGCGTTATCAGAAGGTGCGATTCGTGTATTATCGGGTGAAGAACAAGCAAGAGTTTATCCGAATGGAGAAAGTGAATAAGCTTTTTAAAAGGAGGAAATTGTCATGGCTAACGAATATGATGTAGTCATTCTTGGTGGCGGTACAGGCGGTTATGTTGCAGCAATTCGCTCTGCACAACTTGGTTTAAAAACTGCAATCGTTGAACAAGAAAAACTTGGGGGAACATGCTTACATAAAGGATGTATTCCAAGTAAAGCATTATTAAAAAGTGCTGAAGTTTATAATACTGCAAAAAACAATGCAAAAGATTATGGTGTTCATACAGAAAACGTTTCATTAGATTTTGCACGTGTTCAAGAACGCAAAAATTCGATCATTAATCAATTACACCAAGGTGTACAAGGATTAATGAAAAAAGGTAAAATCGATGTTTATGAAGGTAAAGGTAGAATGTTAGGACCTTCAATCTTCTCTCCAATGCCAGGAACAATTTCAGTTGAAATGGCAAATGGTGATGAAAACGAAATTTTAATCTTAAAGAATTTAATTTTAGCTACTGGTTCAAAACCAAAATCATTACCAGGTTTAGAATTAGATGAAAAAGTAGTGATGTCTTCAGACGGTGCTTTACAAATGGAAGAATTACCAAAATCAATGATCATTGTTGGTGGCGGTGTAATCGGTATCGAATGGGCTTCAATGCTTAATGACTTTGGTGTAGAAGTTACTGTACTTGAATATGCTGATGAAATCATTCCAACTGAGGATGTAGACATTTCTAAGGAAATGAAAAAACTACTGACGAAAAAAGGCATTAAGTTTGTAACAAGTGCTAAAGTTTTACCGGATACATTAGAGAAAACAGAGAGCTCAGTTACAATTTCTGCTGAAGTTGGCGAGAAAACAGAGAGCTTTACTGCAGAGAAAATGTTAGTCTCTGTTGGACGTGAAGCGAATGTAAATGACATTGGTTTACAGAATACAACGATTGAAGTTGACAAAGGTGTTATTAAAACGCGTCCGACTTTCCAAACAAAAGAAGATCACATTTACGCAATTGGTGACGTAATTGGCGGATTACAACTTGCACATGTTGCTTCACACGAAGGAATTGCAGCAGTTGAGCATATCGCAGGCATTTCCAATGAGCCAATGGACTATACAAAAATTAGCCGTTGTATCTACTCAAGCCCTGAAGCTTCAAGCGTAGGAATTACGGAGAAACAAGCTCGTGAAGAAGGCTATAAAGTAAAAGTTGGTAAATTCCCATTCATGGCAATTGGTAAATCATTAGTAAACGGAAACTCTGACGGTTTCGTTAAAATTGTTGCTGATGAAGAAACTGAGGACATCTTAGGTGTTCATATGATTGGGTCAAACGTGACAGAGTTAATCTCTGAAGCAGGACTAGCTATGGTACTTGACGCAACACCTTGGGAAGTTGCTTCAACCGTTCATCCACACCCTTCTTTATCAGAAGTTATGGGTGAAGCTGCATTAGCAGTAGACAAAAAAGCGATTCATATGTAAGAGGAGGACATTATAAAATGACAAAAAATCGTCATAAAGAACTCGGCTTAACAGACGAGGACGTACTAAATATTTATGAGCAAATGGTTCGTGCACGTCGTGTAGACGAGCGTATGTGGTTACTCAACCGCGCGGGGAAAATCCCATTCGTAATCTCATGTCAAGGACAAGAAGCTGCACAAGTTGCTGCTGCATATGCACTTGACAATCAAAAAGACTGGATTGCACCTTACTATCGTGACTTAGGTGTCGTATTGCAATTCGGTATGACGGTAAAAGAATTAATGTTATCTGCATTTGCAAAAGCTGAAGATCCAAACTCAGGTGGACGTCAAATGCCAGGTCACTTTGGCCAAAGAAAAAACCGTATTTTAACAGGTTCATCACCAGTAACAACTCAATTACCGCATGCGGTAGGTACTGCATTAGCTGGTAAAATGAAAAAAGAAGATTTCATCACTTTTGTTACATTAGGTGAAGGGTCTTCAAACCAAGGTGACTTCCACGAAGGAATGAACTTTGCTGGTGTTCATAAATTACCAACAATCATTATGGTAGAAAATAATAAATATGCAATTTCTGTACCGTATGACAGACAAGTTGCAGCAAAAAACGTTTCTGACCGTGCCATTGGATACGGTATGCCTGGATTCACAGTTGACGGCACTGATCCTTTAGAAGTGTTTAAAGTTGTAAAAGAAGCAGCAGATCGTGCACGTAGCGGTGAAGGACCGACTTTAGTTGAAACAGTTTGTTACCGTCTAACATCTCACTCTTCTGATGACGACCAACGTCAATATCGTACACAAGAAGAGTTAGAAGAACAAAAAGCTAAAGATCCAATTATTTTATTCGGTGAATATTTAAAAGACGTTAAAATTTTAACGGATGACTTAGCACAAGAAATCGAAGACAAAATTATGCAAGAAGTAAACGAAGCAACAGATTATGCGGAAAATGCTCCGTATGCTGAACCTGAACATGCACTGCTTCACGTGTACGCTGATGAAGGAGGAAACTGATCATGGCGGTTATGTCATATATTGATGCAATCACACTTGCAATGAAAGAAGAAATGGAAAGAGACGATCGCGTTTTCATCTTAGGGGAAGACGTTGGTAAAAAAGGTGGCGTATTCAAAGCTACAGTAGGCTTATACGACCAATTTGGTGAGGACCGTGTAGTTGACGCACCATTAGCAGAATCAGCAATCGCTGGTGTTGGAATTGGTGCTGCGATGTACGGACTACGCCCAATCGCAGAAATGCAATTCGCAGACTTCATTATGCCTGCGGTAAACCAAATTGTATCGGAAGCGGCAAAAATCCGTTACCGTTCAAATAATGACTGGACTTGTCCAATGGTCGTTCGTGCACCATTCGGTGGTGGCGTTCACGGGGCTCTCTATCACTCACAATCTGTTGAGTCGATGTTCGCAAGCACGCCAGGTTTAAAAATTGTTATTCCATCAACACCATATGACGCAAAAGGATTACTAAAAGCAGCAATCCGTGATGAAGATCCAGTGTTATTCTTCGAACATAAGCGTGCGTATCGTTTAATTAAAGGCGAAGTGCCTGAAGATGATTATGTGTTACCAATTGGTAAAGCTGACGTAAAACGTGAAGGGGAAGATATTACAATTATCACTTACGGTTTATGTGTACACTTCGCATTACAAGCTGCTGAACGTTTAGCAGAAGATGGTATTTCAGCACATATTTTAGACTTACGTACTGTATACCCACTTGATAAAGAAGGTATTATCGAAGCAGCGAAGAAAACAGGTAAAGTATTACTTGTAACTGAAGATAACTTAGAAGGAAGCATCATGTCAGAAGTTTCAGCGATTATCTCTGAAAACTGCCTATTTGATTTAGATGCACCAATTCAACGTTTAGCAGGACCAGACGTACCAGCAATGCCATATGCACCTACAATGGAACGTTATTTCATGGTGAATCCTGACAAAGTTGAAGAAGCAGCACGTGAATTAGCAGAATTTTAATTGAGACGGAGGTAAATGAATTGGCTATCGAAAACATTTTAATGCCTCAACTTGGGGAAAGTGTAACAGAAGGTACAATTGAAAAATGGTTAGTACAACCAGGTGACAAAGTAAATAAATATGATCCACTTGCAGAAGTAAACACAGATAAAGTAACTGCAGAAATCCCATCATCATTTACAGGAACGATTAAAGAAATTATCGCTTCTGAAGGTGAAACATTAGAAGTTGGGGCAATTGTTTGTACAATTGAAACTGAAGGTGGTGCTTCTACAGAAAGCACACCAGCAGCTCCAGCTAAAGAAGAAAAACAAGAAGCAGCTCCAGCAAAAACTGAAGCACCAGCTAAAAAAGCGAAAGGTGAAAACGCGGGTCGTTACTCACCAGCAGTTATGCGTTTAGCACAAGAAAATGATATTGACCTAACATTAGTTGAAGGTACTGGAAAAGGTGGCCGTATTACGCGTAAAGATATTCAAGCGATTATTGATAGCGGTGAAATCCCAACGGCTGCACCGGCTGAAGAGACAGCTCCTGCTCAAGAAGCTGCACCTCAACAATCAGCACCGGCAGCACCATCAAAACCAGCTGCTTCACAACCAAAAACTGAAGTACCAGTTGGTGCTGGAGACATTGAAATCCCAGTTACAGGTGTGCGTCGTGCGATTGCAAACAACATGTTAAAATCTAAACATGAAGCACCGCATGCATGGATGACAATTGAAGTAGATGTAACGAACTTAGTTAGCTATCGTGATTCATTAAAAACTGAATTCAAGCAACGTGAAGGTTACAACCTCACATACTTTGCATTCTTCGTTAAAGCTGTCGCACAAGCATTAAAAGAGTTCCCAATGATGAACTCAATGTGGGCTGGCGATAAAATTGTACAGAAGAAAGATATTAACTTATCAATCGCTGTAGCAACTGATGATTCACTATTCGTTCCAGTCATCAAAAATGCTGACGAGAAAACGATTAAAGGAATCGCTCGTGAAGTTACAGAACTTGCAACAAAAGTTCGTACTGGCAAATTAGCGTCTGCTGATATGCAAGGTGGAACATTCACTGTAAACAACACAGGTTCATTCGGATCTGTTCAATCAATGGGTATCATTAACCACCCACAAGCTGCAATTTTACAAGTTGAATCAATCGTTAAGCGTCCTATGATCGTAGGTGGCATGATCGCACCACGCGATATGGTCAACTTATGTTTATCATTAGACCACCGTGTATTAGACGGATTAGTATGTGGTCAATTCTTAGCACGTGTTAAAGAAATCCTAGAAAACACTTCTGCTGAAAACACTTCAATCTACTAATTGGTATCGGATATATAAAGTGCTGCAATCCAAATCGGGTTGCAGCACTTTTGTCATTTTACAATGGATTTCTCTTCTCAAGATGAATTTAAAAATTCATTCATTCGTAAATAAGAAGCGTATACTTACATCTTTGTGGGAAATGTTGTAAAATGGAGATGTAATGCAAAAGTGTTTGGGAGGGAATAAAGCGTGAACATAGATGACATTAAGGGGAAAACATTTGATTTTATTACATATGAACAATGGCAAGAGGTTGCTTTAAAGTCTTTAAAGGGCTTGCCGTTTGAGAAATTATTGACAAAAACAGTAGAAGGTATCGAATTACAACCTCTATATACAGCACATTCACCAAAACTACAATCAATCGAATCTATCCGCTCTGGCAAAGAGGAAATAGGATGGACCATTGCACAACCATTATATACAAACGATGCTGACAGCTTTTTGATTAAATTAGAAGAAAGCTTACAAAGGGGAAATGAAGCAATCGTTTATGATGGCAATGATTCAATACAATGGGAAATTGAGCACTTGCAAAAACTTGCACAATATATGATTCAATATCCAATTTATTTTTTAAATTTATCAGAAGAGCATTCTATTATGAATGTTTTTTCACATATTGACGAATCTAAACGACAGCAAGTGACAGGGATTGTCGAATGTGAAGCAGACATTTTAAAGACGTTTCCACATCTTAAAACGGTTGGCGCATCTACTATTAAAGCCCATCATTTAGGTGCAGACGCAGTTACAGAATTGGCTTTATTGCTGGCAAAAGCTGTAGAACTTGTTGATCAGTATGAAAGTTTCGAACAAATGGCGGAACAATTTTATGTACGTATCGCAATTGATACCAATTTCTTTATGGAAATCTCTAAAATCCGTGCTTTTCGAGCACTTTGGGAAGCGCTTTCAAAATCTTATCAAGTGAAAGAAGTTGTGCCGGTCACAATTTTTGCAGAAACATCTATGCGTTCGTATGCGACATTAGATCCTTATGTGAATTTATTACGTGCTGGAAACAGTGCATTTTCAGCAGTTTTAGGGGGCGTTGATGTCCTCACTGTCCATCCACATAATGTGTTAACAGAACTTACACCAACAGCAGAGCGTTTAGCACGAAATATTCAACTTGTGATTAAAGAAGAAACGTTTGTGAGTGAAGTTGTTGATCCTTCTGGTGGATCTTACTACGTAGAGGCATTAACAAAAGAACTTATCCAAAAGGCATGGGCCTCATTTGTTGAAATCGAGAAAAATGGGGGTTATTCCATTTATGTAGAAAGTGAATCATTTAAAGAAAAAGTGAATCATGCGTATGAACAACGTTTGGCAGCATTAGCAACCGGAAAGCATTCACTTGTTGGGACAAGTGTTTATGCAGACTTAGCAGCAGAGGAATCGATTTCTCCTACGATAAATATTCCAGGTAGACTTGCTACTCCTTTTGAAACTTTCCGTGAACAATTTAATCGATTTCAGCCAAAAGTTGGGTTATGTACATTCGGCTTATTAAAAGATTTTAAAGCAAGAGCAGATTTTATTACAGGTTATTTAGCAACTGCTGGAATTGAGGTCGTTTGGAGTCCAGCATTAAGCGATGTCGATGAAGCTGCTAAATGGATAGCAGAAGAGCAAATTGATTATGCGATTGTTTGTGCCACAAATAATCGAACGATTGAAATAGTAGAACCATTGCTAGAAATTGTTCAAGAGCATGTTGTGGTTGATGTTGCAGGTAAATATGATGACACATACATCAAGCAATGGACGTCGAAAGGGATGAATGGCTTGATTTATCAAGGATTAAACAAACTAGATAAATTTGCAGAAATTCATAACCGTTGGAAAGGAGTAGATGTAAATGAATAAGCCAAAATTTGATACGATTGACCCTTTACAACTCGTGAATATGTCAAAACATTCCTATCACTTTGATGGAGAATCTATTGAGATGAATGAAGGGATATCTTTACAAAAAGTTTATACAGAGGAAGATACAAATGGTCTAGAGCATTTACAAGACTACCCTGGTGTGGCACCGAATACACGAGGACCTTATCCAACGATGTATGTCACAAGACCTTGGACCGTACGACAATATGCTGGTTTCTCAACAGCTGAAGAAAGTAATGCATTTTATCGTAGGAACTTGGCTATGGGACAAAAAGGATTGTCTGTTGCATTTGATTTAGCGACGCACCGTGGCTACGATTCTAATCATCCACGCGTAACAGGGGATGTTGGAAAAGCTGGTGTCGCAATCGATTCAGTCGAAGATATGAAAATTCTATTTGATCAAATTCCACTTGATCAAATGTCTGTATCAATGACAATGAATGGTGCTGTTTTACCCGTTATGGCTTTTTACATTGTTGCAGCTGAAGAGCAAGGGGTAACACCTGAACAACTAGCAGGGACCATTCAAAATGACATTTTAAAGGAATATATGGTTCGTAACACATACATATTCCCACCAGAAATGTCGATGAACATCATTGCGGATATTTTTGAATATACATCGCAAAAAATGCCACGCTTTAACTCGATTTCAATTTCAGGTTATCATATGCAAGAAGCAGGTGCGACTGCCGATATTGAGTTAGCATACACTTTAGCAGACGGTTTAGAATATGTAAGAACGGGATTAAAAGCAGGGATTGATATCGATTCATTTGCTCCGAGATTATCATTTTTCTGGGCGATTGGTAAAAATTATTTTATGGAAGTAGCTAAAATGCGCGCGGCCAGAAAAATGTGGGCACAATTAATGGCTTCGTTTGATCCAGAAAATCCAAAGTCGCTTGCATTACGTACACACTCACAAACTTCTGGATGGAGTTTAACAGAACAAGATCCTTTTAATAATGTGACAAGAACATTAATTGAAGCCAATGCTGCAGCAATGGGACATACGCAAAGTTTGCATACAAACGCACTTGATGAAGCAATTGCTTTACCAACAGATTTCTCTGCAAGAATAGCACGTAATACACAGCTTTTCTTACAAGAGGAAACATCCATGACTGCCGTTGCAGATCCTTGGGGTGGTTCTTATTATGTGGAGAAACTGACAGATGAGTTAATGGATAGAGCATGGGATTTAATCGAGGAAATTGAAGATTTAGGTGGCATGACAAAAGCGATTGAAACAGGTTTACCAAAGATGAAAATTGAAGAGGCGGCTGCAAAACGACAAGCACAAATTGACTCGAAAGCAGAAGTGATTATTGGCGTAAATAAATATCAGTTAGATGAAGAAGAGCCAATTGATATTTTAGATATTGATAATACCATTGTGCGACAAAAACAAATTGAACGTATTGAAAAAATGAAGGCGGAAAGAGATGAAGAAGCTGTACAACAAGCGCTACAAGAGCTGACCAATACTGCTCAAACAGGTGAAGGTAATTTATTGGATAAAGCAGTAAATGCAGCTCGTGAACGTGCAACAATTGGAGAAATTTCGGATGCAATCGAAGCAGTTTCAGGAAGACATAAGGCGGTGATTCGTTCTGTGAGTGGTGTATATAGCTCAAACTTCTCAAATGAGGAGGAGATTGCTGAAGTAAAAGCGATGGCAGATGATTTTTTAGAAAACGAAGGTCGTCGTCCACGTATTTTAATCGCAAAAATGGGACAAGATGGACATGATCGTGGTGCGAAAGTGATTGCATCTTCTTTTGCAGATTTAGGTTTTGACGTTGATATTGGTCCGTTATTTCAAACACCTGAAGAAACAGCTTTGCAAGCCGCAGAAAATGATGTTCACGTCATTGGTGTAAGCTCATTAGCAGCCGGTCATAAAACACTCGTCCCAGCACTGAAAGAAGAACTGAAAAAAGTTGGTCGAGAAGATATTTTAATTGTTGTAGGTGGTGTAATTCCCGCACAGGATTATGCATTTTTACGTGAAAATGGTGCCGCTGCGATTTTTGGTCCTGGTACAGTTATTCCGGTATCAGCACAAAAAGTGATTGAGCAAATTTATGCACAACTTGGCTACGAAGAAGTGATGGATGATGCCTAATCAAAAGAAGAACCACCCTAAAACTGCGATGCATGTAATGGATGGGATTCATTCTCAACATGATGGTATGAAAGAAACACCACGGAAACGTTTTGCTAAAAAGAATAAAACGGTGCCAATCGATGGATTAGAGCGAGAACTATTAAAAGGTTCACGACTTCATTTAGCAAAAGCCATTACATTATTAGAAAGTACGCATCCTGCAGATCGCCAAGCAGGGCAACAATTATTATTAAATATTTTGCCAAAGACCGGCAATAGTATTCGTCTTGGCATTACGGGTGTCCCCGGTGCAGGGAAAAGTACTTTTATCGAACAATTTGGATTAAAGCTTGCCAATGAAGGACATAAAGTAGCTGTGCTTGCAATTGACCCAAGCTCTACTGTAACGGGTGGTAGCATTTTAGGCGATAAAACAAGAATGGAAGAGTTGGCGCGCCATCCGAACGCATTCATTCGTCCGTCTCCTTCCGCAGGTACTTTAGGCGGCGTCCATAAAAAAACACGTGAAACACTTTTACTTTGCGAAGCAGCAGGTTATGACATCATTTTAATCGAAACAGTTGGTGTCGGGCAAAGCGAAACCGTTGTAAGAGGAATGGTTGACATGTTCATCCTACTTGCTTTAACAGGTGCGGGTGATGAACTTCAAGGGATGAAAAAAGGTGTGATGGAATTAGCAGATATGGTTATTGTTCATAAAGCAGACGGAGATAATGCCCCACTTGCTAAAAAGACTGTACGTGAATATCGACGTATTTTGCATATGTTACAACAAGCATCTCCCGGGTGGTCGAGTGAAGCCGTTGCAGTTTCTTCTTACGAGAAAACAGGATTCGAACGTGTCTGGGACACAATTAATCGATTTAAGCAAACAATGGAAGAACGAGATTATTGGAACGCACGGAGAAGTTATCAAACAAAAGACTGGTTTCACGCAATGATTGAAGATACGTTAATTCGTGCGTTTTATGCGGAAGAAGGTCGGAAACAGCAAGTTCATAAACTAGAATATGCTATTCTAACTGGACAGTTGACAGTAACAAAAGCGATAGAACAATTATTTCCAAAATGATAAAAGACGAGAATAAATCAACTTCAAAGATTTATTCTCGTCTTTTTAATTGTTAAAAAAATTAAAAAAGTAGTATAATTTCTTAAAGGAGGAGAAATTAATGAAAAATTATATGCATTTATTGTTAATACTTAGTGTCATTGTTATATTAGCTGCCTGCAGTGGCGGTACTGTTGAGCAAGATCAGAATGATACGGGTCAGACAGATGAACAAGTATCCGGTGATATTCAGATTATGCTCGGTTCCGACCCTGTCTCATTAGACCCCCATGGTGCAAATGATGGGACATCATTATATGTGATGAGTACAATGTACGACAAACTTGTTTATTTGAATAAAGACTTGGAGATTACGCCCGGTCTTGCCGAAAGTTTGGAACAAATTGAAGATACAGTTTGGGAAGCAAAACTTCGTGAAAACGTTGAGTTTCATGACGGATCTATTGTAGACGCGGAAACAATAAAAATGAACCTAGACCGTGTTCGCGATCCTGAAATTGCTTCACCGGTTAGTTTTCTATATGAAATGATTGAAGAAGTGGAAGTAATCGACCCGCTTACTGTTCATATTAAGACAGCTTACCCATTTGCATCATTGCCAGCACACTTAGCACACCCAGGTGGCAATATCATTAGTAAAGAAGCAATTGAAAAAGATAACGAAGCGATTGCTAATGGAGAACCACCTTTTGCGACAATTAACGAGCATCCTGTCGGTACTGGTCCATTTAAATTTGATTCAAAGGAGCATGGTGTATCTGTAAAAGTTGTACGAAATGATCGTTATTGGGATGATGAAAAAGCTCAGTCTGCTTCTGTTACATTTAAAACGATTCCTGAAGATTTCACAAGAATCGCTGAACTAGAAACAGGCGGTGCTGATTTAATCTATCCTGTAAGTCCTGCTGATGTTGGACAAATCGAAGGTTCCGACCAAACTTATGTACAACAATCAAAAAGCTCAAATTTAACCTATTTAGGCTTCAACAATGAAGTAGAACCTTTTAATAAAAAAGAGGTTCGACAAGCAATCTCTATGGTGATTCATAAAGAAAACCTCATTAATGGCATATTAGATGGGATTGCACTACCAGCAAAAGGACCACTAGCTCCAACTGTATTTGGTTACTCTGAAAACATTGATCAACTAGAGTATGATGTAGAGCAAGCAAAAGCGTTAATGAAGGAAGCAGGATATGAAGAAGGCTTTGAAACGACATTACTCACATATGAATCAGGTGCGAATGCAGATTTAGCCGTCTTTATCCAATCGGAATTAAAACAGCTTGGCATAGATGTAAAAATTGATACGATTGAAACAGGTGCCTATTTAGATGCAACTGGTGAGGGAGAATCAGAAATGTTTATCGGCTCATGGGGAACTGTCACATTAGATGCAGATTATGGCTTATATCCAATGTTCCACTCATCTAATATCGGGCATCCAGGAAACCGCTCATTTTTACAAAATGAAGACATTGATAAATTGTTGCAACAAGCACGCGAAGAAATTGATGTCGATAAAAGACTTAAACTATACGAAGATGTCCAAAATTTAATTGCTGAAGAAGCACCCATTGCATTTTTATATCATTCCGAATTACTTGCAGGGTTACATGAAGGTGTAGAAGATTTCTGGCAATACCCAAGTAGTATTTTCTACTTAAAAGATATGAAAAAGAAAAATCACTAATCATAAACCGTTGCTTCTATTTTGGAGCAGCGGTTTATTATGCACAAACATTGGAAATAAACATATAGTATAAAGGAAATGATACGGAGGTGTTAAATAATGTTTGTTTTATCGTTTGATGGTATTGTAGAAGAAATTAATGACATTAGTATGCATAATATGCAGGGAAACTTGAATTGTTCACAGCGATTTACGATTAGAAGTAATGGAGAGATTGTGCATATCATTGTAAATCGAGAAACTTATATCGTACAGCGTAATGCTATTGAAATAGGCGATGAAATAACAGTGTATTATGATGGAAATGCACCAGTGCCTTTAATTTATCCACCACAATATACGGCAGTTTTGCTTGCTAAAAAAGTTCCTCAATATAACGTAAAAGTTGCGTATTTCGATGACAATTTAGTAAGCGATGATCATCAATTACAAATACGAGTCGATGATAGCGTGGTTATTCAATATGAAAATGGTCAGCCATATCGCGGACCTATTCAACATCATTTATTAGCTGTTGTATATGACCGTTCAACGCGTAGTATTCCTGCACAAACAACACCGATTTCAATCACCGTTATATGTAGTTGATTATATTTATATTATGTTAACTTAAATTAACGATATGTATTATAAGACATTTCATTATATAATAGTAGCAAAGGGAGGAATTATAATGGGCATAACAAATGAACACTTACAAACAAATTCACACACGACATTTATGATGCAACAAGCTCAACCGATACATACTGAAGACATTATGACATTGCTAGTGAATACTGCAAAATGGTTTAAAGCAAATGGGTCGAGTCAATGGAATGGATTACTGGAAGGAATTGATTCGCATCGAACGGAAGAAGCAGTTGCAAGAGGAGACGTATTTATCGCAACTATGAATGAAACGATTGCAGGAATGGTAATGTTATTAAAAGAACCGAGTGCATGGGATAAAAATTTATGGGATTTATCTGATGATGAACAAAATGAGGCGGTTTATTTACATCGACTGGCTATTAATCGAGATTTTGCGAACCATCAATTAGGAAGTGCATTGTTAACATGGTGTCAACAATCTATTCGATTTCCCGAGATTCAAAAAATTCGTTTAGACTGCATTGCCGATAATCCTTTTTTAAATCGATTCTATCAAACAAATGGCTTTGTGTATGTAGGTGAAAAAGACGGCTATTCATTATACGAATATAAGTATGAAAAATAGTAATAACTATTTGCAAGTGCATTGTAGTCTTGCTATGATTACATTGTAAACGTAGAAGGGAGATTGGTTTTAATGTCAATGGATTATAATTTACTATTACAAGAAACAGTTAATCGTGCACGTTCTGAAATGGATACATTTGGTTATGAGCAATTAACAACACCAGAAGCGGTGGAAGAAGCTGTTAAACGAACAGGTACGACACTTGTCATGATTAACTCTGTTTGTGGATGTGCTGGCGGTATTGCGCGCCCAGCGGCACAACATGCAGTCCATTATGATAAACGTCCAGATCATTTAGTAACAGTATTTGCTGGTCAAGATAAAGAAGCAACTGCACAAATGCGTATGCATTTCGGAGAAGATCACTTACCATCTTCACCATCATTTGCGTTATTAAAAGACGGAAAATTAGTTGCTGAAGTCGGTCGTTATGAAATTGAAGGGCATGACCCAATGTCAGTTATTTCAAATTTACAAGGCCAATTTGAAGAACACTGCGAAGAAATTTAAACAAAATGAGATCCGATGTATCGGGTCTTTTTTTGTATAAAAAAAGAAAATCATCGACACACGAATGATTTTCTTTCTTGTTCATAGCTTACATAATCATACTAATCCCCATACCGAGACCAGAAATTAGCATGAGCCCAACCATAATATAAACAATTACTTTTTGAATCTTTTTATTGCTCATCGTGACAACCCCTTACGAACTTTATTACTTTTATTTTAACAGAAATATTCAAATTCACAACTGCTAGAACTTTTTGCTTGAAAAATGTACAATAGAAGAGAAGGGGAGGGGAAGTAAATGGAACGTGTTGATCATATCGGTATTGCTGTAAAGAATATTGAAAGCGCTTTATCATATTACACAGAAACATTAAAGCTACCATTACTTGCAATTGAAGAAGTTGAAAGTCAAAAAGTCAAAGTTGCGTTTCTTGATGCAGGAAATGTAAAAATCGAATTATTAGAGCCAATGGATGTCCAAAGCCCAGTTGCGAAGTTCATTGATAAACGAGGAGAAGGAGTTCATCACATTGCATTCGGTGTAGCCAACATTCGAGAACGAATGACACAATTAAAAGAAAAAGGTGTGCAGTTGCTTCAAGATGAACCTAAAATTGGTGCTGGTGGGGCTGAAGTTGCATTTTTACATCCAAAGTCATCATATGGCGTATTATACGAGCTATGCGAGAAGTAATCGTTCAAGGGGGATAAGGGAATGGATATGTATGATAAAATTAATGAATTGTATGACAAACGTCGAGCGATTGAGCTTGGCGGTGGAGATGAGCGTATTGACAAGCAACATGAAAAAGGAAAGCTTACGGCTCGTGAACGTATCGAATTATTAGTAGATGAAGGTACTTTTGTTGAATTAAATCCATTTGTGACACATCGTAATCGTGATTTTGGAATGGACAGTCAAATCGGTCCTGGTGATGGGGTTGTTACGGGGTATGGGAAAGTACATGGACGTTCAATCTATTTGTTCGCTCAAGATTTTACTGTCTTCGGGGGCGCTTTAGGTGAAATGCATGCTATGAAAATTGCAAATGTGATGGATCTTGCCGCAAAAAATGGTACGCCGTTTATCGGTTTGAATGATTCTGGTGGTGCGCGCATTCAAGAAGGTGTCATGTCATTAGATGGATATGGTGAGATTTTTTATCGTAATGCGATTTACTCTGGTGTGATTCCACAAATTTCTGTTATTTTAGGACCGTGTGCAGGTGGGGCTGTTTATTCACCAGCGATTACGGATTTTGTGTTTATGACAGATGAAACTAGTCAGATGTTTATTACAGGTCCAAAAGTAATTGAAACGGTTACTGGGGAAAAAATTAGTTCCGAAGCACTTGGTGGCTCGAAAGTACATAATACAATTAGTGGGAATGCGCATTTTAGAGGAAAAGATGAAGAAACTGTGCTGCAAGAAGTTCGACATTTATTGTCGTACCTCCCACAAAATAATGAAGAGAAAACACCGATTATCGCTTATGATCGTACAGATGATGAACGTCCAGATTTAATGGATATTGTACCATTTGAAGGAATTCGTCCATATGATGTTCGAAAAGTGATTGAACAAGTTGTTGATGAAGATTCTTTCATGGAAGTTCAACCAGAATTTGCACGCAATTTAGTCATTGGTTTTGGCCGTATTAAAGGGGAAACGGTTGGACTTGTTTGTAATCAGCCGCGGGTAATGGCTGGTGGTCTTGATATCGACTCTTCTGACAAAGGGGCACGTTTTATTCGTTTTTGTGATGCCTTTAATATTCCTTTAATCACTTTTGAGGATGTGAGCGGATTTTTCCCAGGGATTAAACAAGAACATGGCGGCATTATTCGACATGGTGCTAAAATTTTATATGCGTATTCAGAAGCAACTGTTCCTAAAATTACAGTTATTTTGCGAAAAGCTTATGGTGGCGCTTATGTTGCGTTAAATTCAAAAGCAATTGGTGCCGATGTTGTATTTGCTTGGCCAAACGCAGAGATTGCTGTTATGGGACCTGAAGGCGCTGCAAATATTATCTTTGCAAAAGAAATTGCTCTTTCTGACAATCCTGAGCAAACGCGACAAACAAAAATCGATGAATATCGAGAGAAATTTGCAAATCCTTATGTAGCTGCAGCGCATGGGATGGTTGACGATGTAATTGATCCACGTGAGACGAGAATAAAACTGATTCAAGCATTGGACATGATGAAAAATAAAAAAGAAGATCGTCCGAAAAAGAAACACGGAAATATTCCATTATAAAAATGGATGTTTATTGAAGGAGACTTTATAAAAAATGAATGAAGAACGTTTATTAAATGAGTTTTTAGCACTAGTACAAATTGATTCCGAAACAAAACATGAAGAAGAAATTGCTGTTGTATTAACCGAAAAATTAACAGCACTTGGTTTCGATGTAGTAGAAGATGATTCTGCTGTACGCAGTGGGCATGGTGCAGGGAATTTAATTGCAACGATGAAAGGAAATGTAGAAGACGCAGATCGTATCTATTTCACATGTCATATGGATACAGTTGTTCCAGGCATCGGTATTAAACCTGAAGTTCGTGAAGACGGCTATGTTTATTCAGATGGTACAACGATATTAGGGGCTGATGATAAGGCTGGAATCGCTGCTTTATTTGAAATGATTCGTGTCGTAAAAGAAGAACAGATTCCACATGGTGATTTACAATTTATCATTACTGCTGGTGAGGAAAGTGGATTAATGGGTGCGAAGGAAATGGATCCATCACTTATTACATCTGAGTATGGTTATGCTGTCGATAGTGACGGGAAAGTTGGAGGGATTGTGACAGCGGCGCCTTATCAAGCAAAAGTATACGCTACAATTTACGGGAAAACCGCACATGCTGGCGTCGCACCAGAAAAAGGTGTTTCTGCAATTAATATTGCTTCTAAAGCAATTGCTGCAATGACGTTAGGACGTATTGACGAAGAAACAACGGCAAACATCGGTAGTTTCTATGGCGGAAAAGCAACAAATATCGTTTGTGATGAGGTAACCATTGTTGCGGAAGCACGCTCGATTAATGAAGAAAAATTAGCGACGCAATTACAACATATGGATGAAACATTTTCACGTATTGCAGAGGAAATGGGCGGCAATGCAAAAATTGAAATTGAGCATGCTTATCCAGGCTTTAGTTTTACAGAAGATGCGCCAGTCGTGCGAACAGCTATGACTGCTGTAGAAAAAATTGGACGTACACCACGCCTTTTAACAAGCGGTGGGGGAAGTGATGGAAACATTTTCAACGGTTTCAACATTCCTACTGTTACACTATCAGTCGGTTATGAAGAGATTCATACAACGAATGAGCGTATGCCAATTGAAGAACTAGAAAAACTAACGGAACTTCTTATCGAAATTGTGCGGTCTACTGGACAACAAGACAAATAGCTTCCAAAGATCGAAAAAAGGACAAGCTTATTGTATACTAGTGGTAAATGGTTTTTCCTAGTGCCGAATAAAATCACAATATAAACGATGATCATGAATATGAATTGGCCGAGCAGGAAAAGACTGCTCGGCTTTTTTGATGAAAGGAAGAGAAAGATGGAGACACGACAATCGTTACAACCACGTGTTATTTTACATGTTGATATGAATAGTTTCTATGCTTCTGTAGAACAATCATATGATCCATCTTTAAAGGGACTTCCACTCGCTATTGCTGGAAATCCAAAACATCGTCGCGGTATTATTGTCACTTGTTCTTATGAAGCACGCGCAAAAGGCGTTTATACAACTATGAATGTAGGTGAAGCACGTCGCCTATGTCCCGAGCTTGTTGTCATTCCACCTGATTTTGATAAGTATCGACTTGCCTCTGAATCCGTCTTTAACATTCTTCGTACGTACACAGACTTAGTAGAGCCTGTATCGATTGACGAAGCATATATGGACATTACGCATATTGGTGGGCTAACAAATGCTTTAGCGATTACAAACAATATTCAACAAAGAATCTTGCAAGAACTCGATTTACCTTGTTCGATTGGCATTGGACCGAATAAATTTTTAGCTAAAACTGCTTCTGATATGAAAAAGCCCTTGGGGATTACCATTTTACGAAAGCGGGAAGTGGGGCAAAAATTATGGCCTTTACCTGTTATTGATATGCATGGTGTTGGAAAAAGCACGGAAGAAAAATTACATTCCATTGATGTATATACAATTGGCCAGTTGGCAAATTGCGATGAAGGTAAATTGAAGTCTTTACTTGGAAAAAATGGCATTCGTTTGCGCAATCGTGCAAATGGAAACGATTCGAATCCAGTGGATCCAGAAGCTGCTGCCGAACGAAAAAGTGTTGGAAGTTCAACGACTTTATCTACGGATTTAACACGATTAGAAGACTGTTTAAAAACATTCCAATGGCTAGCAGAAAAAGTATCTCTTCGTTTAGAACGTCAACAATTAGCAGGGAATGTTCTGATGATTCAAATACGAACAGCTGATTGGGTGAATTATACGCGAAGTAAAACAGTCGTCAATCCAATTTATCAGGCGGAAGCAATTTATGAAGAAGCCATTCAATTATTTAAGAAACACTGGAATGAGGAACCAGTTCGTTTACTTGGCATTACATTATCCAATGTGATCCCGATTGAAGAAGTATATGAACAATTATCAATGTACAATTATGAAGCACATGCGAATGAAGAGAAAATGGAGCGTCTTGTCGATTCATTACAAGCAAAATTTGGCGAGCATTTAATTCATAGAGGAAAAAACAAAGTAAATAAGGAGAACGATCACTAATATGGAATTACACTTTTTAGGTACGGGCGCTGGCATGCCATCAAAGTTAAGAAATACATCTTCATTATTACTCGATTTATCTGCTGAAAAACATGGTTATTGGCTATTTGATTGTGGAGAAGCGACACAGCATCAATTGTTGCATACCTCTTTAAAACCAAGAAAAATCGAATATATTTTTATTACACATTTACACGGTGATCATCTATACGGTTTACCGGGTCTGATTAGTTCTCGTTCGTTTTTAAGTGGGGAACAACAAGAGCCACTACATATTTACGGTCCCCCTGGATTAGCTGCATGGCTAGAAGGTACTTTTCAATTGACGAAGACGCATGTAAATTACCCTCTCTACATTCATGAACTAAGTGAAGGGCTTCTTTTCGAAAATGAACATTTTACAGTGTATGTGGAGCAATTACAACATGTCATTCCTTCTTACGGATTTCGAATTGAACAAAAGCCGTTACCTGGAAAACTGCTGATTGATAAAGCACTTACACTCGGTGTACCAAAAGGTCCTTTATTAAAACGATTAAAAGACGGTCATAATGTTACGTTAGAAGATGGACGTATCATTTATAGTAAAGAGGTAACAGGTGAACAACAACAAGGATTTATCGTGACTATTTTAGGAGACACAACGTATTGTGATGCTTCTATTCGCCTTGCGCAAAATGCGAATATTGTTGTCCATGAGGCAACATTTAATGCGGAAACTGGAAATATTGCAAAAGACTACGGGCATGCGACGATTCAAGATGCCGCTACTGTTGCAAAAGAATCCAATGCAGAGGTATTAATTGCTAATCATATTAGTGCACGCTTTTTACCGAGCGACCTAGAAGCATTTAAAGCAGAGGGTGAACATATTTTCTCACCGATTTACGTTGCAAATGATTTCGATCGATTTGAATGGAAACACCAAACATTAAACAAAATAGTAGAGGAATAAGACGAAAAAAGCGTAGCCTATTAAGCCACGCTTTTTTCATTTTGGGGTCAATTGTCTACATGTATGCTTACGAATGAAAATGCCACCCTCGTTTATATTGTATTGGTGACGGAATTTCTGTTCGTAATTGTTTTGCAGCTTCATATGCCCAATAAGGATTTCGTAACAGTTCACGCCCTAAGAAAACCATGTCCGCACGATGATTTCTTAAAATTTCTTCTGCTTGTTCCCCTGAAGTAATTAATCCAACTGTTCCTGTCACCATATTCGTTTCTCGTTTAATCGTTTCTGCAAATGGCACTTGGTATCCTGGGTATGTGTCAATATTCGCTAATACAACACCTCCAGAACTAACGTCGATTAAGTCAATCGTTTGGGATTTCATCCAATCAATCATTTGAATATAGTGCTCAGGTGTCATGCCACCCTTGACATATTCATTAGCAGAAATGCGGACAAATAATGGACCACTCCATTCTACTCTGACTGCATCAATGACTTCTTTTAAAAGGCGATAGCGATTTTCAGCTGATCCACCATATGCATCCGTTCGTTTATTTGATAGCGGCGATAAAAATGTATTAAGTAAATATCCGTGTGCTGCGTGCAGTTCAATAACATCGAACTTCGCCTCTTTAGCACGTCTCGCAGCTTCCTTAAAACCAACGACAATTTGTTGAATATCATCAAGTGTCATTTCTTTAGGGATTTGATAATCCTCGCTAAAAGGAATTGAAGATGGAGCGTAAATGGTGCCATCCACTGTAGCTTTTCTTCCTGCATGAGCAAGTTGAATCCCTGCTTTTGATCCATGCATATGAATGTCTTCTACAACTTCACGTAAACCGCCAATATGTGCATCATCCCAAATTCCTAAATCTTTTGAAGAAATACGGCCTTGTGGATGCACAGCAGTTGCTTCTAGTATAATCAAACCAACTTGCCCAACTGCTCTCGTTGCATAATGAAGTTTATGCCATGCTTCGACAAAACCTTTTTCTTGTTCGCTAGAATACATACACATTGGTGCCATCACAATTCGATTTTTAAATGTCGTATGACGAATCGTAAAAGGTTCAAACAATGTTGCCATAAAATCTCCCCCAATATATGCTATCGTTTCACGTTTAGTATAACAGATTACGTTCTTCATTCTTGCATTAATGCTTCGGTTCGCGGATATGTCGATGAGAGGACTTTCCAAAATAACAACTCAGCTCATATTATTTCTCTAAGCATTATTACATATCATTTCAATCAAAGAAGAATCATTGTCAGGTCAATAAACTCATTATAGATGACCTTTTTTCCAAAAAAGCGTATACTAAATGAATACTTATTCATTGTTGACGAAAAAGGGGACGAACATATGATTCATACAATTACAATGCCTGTACCTTTTGCTGTAGGTACAGTAAATGCATTTCTCGTTAAAGGGGACGCACTCACATTATTCGACGCAGGTTCAAAAACAAAAGAAGCTTATGAAGCATTGCAATTCGGATTAAAAGAAGCCGGATATACATTTAAAGATGTAGAACAAGTTGTGTTAACCCATCATCACCCTGACCATTCTGGATGGGTAGAGGCTTTTGACCGCGCAACATTACTAGGTCATCAATACAATCAATTTTGGTTAACACGTGATGAACAATTTTTTAATTTTCACGATCAATTTTACTATGATCGTTTAGTAGAAGAAGGCGTTCCGCAAAAAGACTATCATTGGATTCAAAAAATGAAGCGACCGATTGCATTAATTGGCGAACGCCCATTAGACGCTATTTTAGAAGAAGGGGATGAATTACCAGGACATCCGGGGTGGACGGTACTCGAAACATTAGGGCATGCACAAAGTCATTTATCGTTTTGGAATGAACGAAACCGTGAACTCATTGGTGGAGATTTATTATTAGGGAAAGTGTCCTCTAATCCACTCATTGAGCCCCCAATGGATCCGTCTGCAGAAAGACCACGTTCATTACTCCAATATAATGCGTCTCTACGTCGCTTATTAGATTTACCGATTGACGTCGTATACGCAGGGCATGGCCATGAAGTAAGAGATGTTCATCCACTGATTGAAAACCGCTTACAAGAACAACAACAACGTGCTCAAAAAGTATATGCCATGTTCAATGGGGGAGCAAAAACCATCTATGAATTAACACAAGAATTATTCCCAGCAGTTTATGAAAAAGAATTAGGGTTAACCTTGTCTGAAACAATTGGACAAGTGGATGATTTATTTGATCAGGCTTTATTAACCGAAACAATCACTGAAAATGGTATTTTATATTATGCAAAAAAGTAAAACAATCCTTGTTACAGGTGCAACAAGTGGTGTTGGACTTGCTCTTGCTAAAAAGCTGCTGAAGCTAGGCCATACTGTATGGGCAACAGGAAGAAAAAAAGAACTTTTAGAGGAATTACAACGATTAGGGGCCAAAACTGTGCGTGCTGACTTGGTACATCCGACCGAAATGGACAATCTTGTACAATCGATTGATGACGTGCTTGATGTCGTCATCTTTTCAGCGGGCGTTGGGACCTTTACTTATGCAAAAGAAGTGAGTGACCGGGAAGTTGAACAAACGATGATCGTCAATGTTATACGTCCAATTCAATTAACAAAACGATTTTTGCCAATGTTTCATCCAAAAAAAGGGGGACAATTTATTTTTATTGGTTCCCAAGCCGGAAAGGTTGCCACCCCTAAAACAAGTGTTTATGCTGCATCCAAACATGCTTTAATCGGTTACACAAATGCTTTACGGATGGAATTAACAGTAGACAATATCGTAGTGACAACGATTCACCCTGGTCCGATTGACACCCCTTTTTTAGAACATGCTGATCACACTGGACAGTACCGTCATGCTGTAAAGAAACAACTTCTTTCAATAGATAAAGTCGTCGATGCAACCATTCAAACCATTGGTACAACGAAAAGGGAAGTAAATCTCCCTGGTTACATGGGTCTAACAAGTAAATTATATGCTGTTATACCAACCATGATTGAGCGACTAGGGAAACGTTTTTTCTATAAAAAGTAATATATCTATTCCATACCTCGTCAATAGAGAACAAAAACGGCTGACCGAATAATATCGGAGCCGTTTTTATGTTATACATTTGTTGTTTGATTTGTAAGGCTAATAATCCGTTGAGCTGCTGCATGATATTCCTTTTTCAGCGTCTCAACATAAGTTGCTGCTGGAACAATTTCTTTAACTGCCGCAATTCCTTGACCACTACCCCAAATATCCTTCCACGCTTTAGCACTATTGTCTCCGAAATCCATTTTGGACGGATCACTTTCCGGTAAATTATCCGGATCTAGCCCAGCTGCTTGAATAGATGGCTTTAAATAGTTTCCGTGTACACCTGTAAATAAATTACTATAGACAATATCATCTGATGTACTCTCCACAATTGTTTGTTTATATGCTTCTGCTGCACGTGCTTCTTCAGTTGCGATAAAAGGTGAGCCAATATATGCAAAGTCTGCACCAGTCGCTTGTGCAGCTAAAATATTATGACCATTAGCAATAGAGCCTGATAATGCAAGAGGTCCATCAAACCATTCACGAATTTCCTGAACGAGTGCAAATGGACTTTTATCACCTGCATGACCACCTGCACCAGCCGCAACAGCTACCAATCCATCGGCTCCTTTTTCAATTGCTTTTTTAGCAAAGGTATTATTGATGACATCGTGAAAAACAAACCCACCATAACTATGTGCAGCTTCAAATACTTCTTCACGCGCACCAAGTGATGTAATCATAATCGGTACTTGATATTTGACACAAAGCGCCAAATCTTCTTCCAACCGCTTATTCGAACGATGAACGATATGATTGATTGCAAAAGGTGCCGCTGGTTTATTTGGATTTTTGGCATTATAATCTGCCAATTCCTCTGTGATTTCTTGTAACCATTCTTCTAATTGTGATGCTGGACGAGCATTTAAAGCGGGAACTGAGCCGATAATACCTGCTTTACATTGCTCAATTACAAGCTTTGGATGACTAATGATAAACATCGGTGCACCGATTACTGGCAAACGCATATTGTCGAACACTGTTGGTAAATGTGACATAAAAAATCCCCCATTCCTCTATTTCGTTATTAGAAAACACAAACTAATTAGAATATACCGCATTTTAGTATATTTGTATAGTAAAAGACCAAGTTCCATATGTTACCACTACAATTCAATTGCGCACAATGTCAAAACAGCTTATACTATAGATGAGAACATACGTACGAGGTGATTGAGATGAAATTGCCAAATAGACCGATTGTTTGTATAGACATGCGCAGTTTTTACGCGAGTTGTGCTGCAGTAGAAGCAGGACTCGACGTGATGAAAACGCCTATTGCGATTATTGGCAATAAAGAACGAAAAGGCGGTGTTGTATTAGCAGCCTCTCCACCTTTAAAAAAACAGTTTGGTATTCGAACAGGAAATCGTTTATTCGAAATTCCAAAAGATCCAAGTATTCAACTCATTGAACCAAAAATGGAATATTATCTTAAAGTATCAATGGAGATTACGCGACTACTTAATGTATATGTCCCGAAAGAAAAGATATTTCCTTATAGCATTGATGAAAGTTTTATTGATCTTAGTGGGACCGAACGCTTATGGGGATCTCCTTTACAAGTTATTGAACGCATTCGTGATGATTTACTGCGGCAATTCCAATTGCATGCAGCATTTGGCATGGGACCGAATTTATTAATGGCGAAATTAGCACTTGACTTAGAAGCAAAAAAGACAGGTATTGCTGTATGGTCTTATGAAGATATTGAAGAAAAATTATGGCCGGTAACCCCTTTGAAAAAAGTATGGGGAATTGGTGGACGATTGCAAAAGCGTTTAAATGATCTGGGCATTTTTTCCGTAAGAGATTTAGCACATGCAGATCTTCACATGTTAGAACGTAAATTCGGTGTCATGGGACATCAATTATACAATCATGCACATGGGATTGATTTAACTAAAATGAATCCATTTGTATTTGATGATCAAATCAGCTTTGGAAAAGGACAAATTTTTTATCGGGATTACGTTAAGCAAGCAGATATCTCGGTTGTTTTACTTGAAATGTGCGAAGATATTGCGATGCGTTTACGTTCGTCGAAACAGCAAGCATGCACCGTCCATTTGTCAGTAAGTTATTCTAAACATATGGGAGGTGGCGGTTTTAGCCGCGCACACACTTTACAAGAAGCAACGAACGATACAATGGCTTTATTCGATGTTTGTGTTTTACTGCTCGATACATTTCATGACGGACAACCGATACGCCAACTAATGATTCGTGTTAGTAAATTAGAAGATGAAAAAGTCGTACAATTAAGTTTATTTGATCAACATAAATGGAAAAAACGCGTGCTAAATGAAACGATAGATGAGTTAAGAAGAACGTACGGAACAACAACTATTTTGCGTGCGGCTTCCTACACAGAAGCGGGCACAGCGATTGAACGCTCATCCTTAATAGGTGGTCATTATAAATAATCGGCTTATAAAATAGGCGAGACGAATGAACAATTATGATGATTTTTTAAGCTATGCGTTTTATTCTATGATAGAAAGGGTAAAAAACCTCGATTCCTCATTTTTTACACGCCCAATCTCTGAATGTCATTTAGCTAATTAGAAAGGAAGATTGTATGCGCAAAATCACATGGCTTATTTGTGTCATCGTATTATTGTTAACTGCTTGCAGTTCACAAGATTCAGAACCTCAAACGCAAGAAAAAGAAGATCAACATTTTACAGATCAACAGGAAGATGAAACAGAAGAAAAAGAGGAAGTGAAAACCGACGAAGCAACCCCAGCAGAAGACGCTAAACTGCCTGAAGCAAATATTGTATTTTCTGCGTTCGAAGAGGAGCCAGTACCAGTTGAAACGTTAGATACTCAACATATGATAAAGATTGAAGATAAAGACATCACTGGAACATCTATCGTTTATGGTGATGGCGAAATCGTTTCCTTCTTTTTGAATCATGTATATCGTTATGATGTGGAGTCGAAAAAGGAAATATGGCAAACAAGATTTTGGGATTCTCCGTCACAAATGTTCTCATTAGAAAAAGGGATCTTACATTATAGAGGATTTAAAAATATAAAAGGAAATGTGACGACTGGTGAGATCGTTGAAGAAATTGAATTCGATCAAGATGATGGCTATGAAGACGACGTTGCTTATCGCGGTGTCTATCGCATAGGGTCAACCTCTCAAGCTGTCCAAGTGACGAATGAAAACACAGAAAAAACGGTGAAGTTAATGGAGAATGAAGAGCATGATTATATTGAAACAGCACTTATGGATACAATTGCTGCTACAGAATTAGATGGTCTTGTTTCTACATATGATAATGAAACCGGAGAACAATTAGCCCAAAAAGAATTTGCAAATGATACACGCATTTTCGCTAAAGACGGAACCGATGATTTATATATCATTGATTCCCCTAAGGAAAACCAGTATGGACATACGTTTATTTTAGTAGACGGGCAGACATTAGAGGAAAAATCGAAGCTTTTTGTCAACAATGCCAGTGGTGGCATTTACGTTGCAAATGAACAGGTTTTTTATCATGACCCAGTAGAGGAAATGCTTGTCGCATTAGATGAAAACTTAAAAGAAGAGCGATATCGCATAGCAGTGGGTGGGGTATCTCACCAAGAAGTATTCGATTCGGATGAACAGTATATCTATTTAATCGATAACGACCCCGAAGACCCAAGTCTCACAAACTTACTTCAATTTGATGCACAAACAGGGGAGATGAAGCAGTATATTCAATTTCCACATATGGGAATCACAGATTTTTATCGATTGGATAAAAAGTTATATGTAAAATTCGATGGAACTGAAGCAGATGATCTATTTTATGTCATAGATGAAGAAGATGTTCATCGTTCAATGGACAAATAAAAAACCCCGCTCGTAAACAACAGAAAGTAACAACGCTGTTTATGGGCGGGAGTATTTATGTTGCTGAAATCAATCGCCTTCCAAAAGAAGTCTCTCTTCAAGCGCATGAAAGGCTCGCTCAGTGAAAGGAATTCACTGTTATTTACGGAAGCTTTCTAGATATGCTGTTGTATGTTTGCGCCAAAAAATGATGAATCTATAAGCTTTGTTGGAGGCACTTAGATAATCTAGTAGAAAACCCTCACTTTAAAACAATATGTTTGAAGTAGGGAGGTTTATATAAGCAAATCAAATAATGTATTGTCCTTATTAACTTCTTTATAAGGGAATCCGAATGTTTGCATACGCTCAATTAACCCCTCATAATCATCCCGATTTTTTAATTCGATGCCGACAAGTCCAGGCCCGCTTTCTTTATTATTTTTCTTGGTATATTCAAAAGAGACAATGTCATCATTAGGCCCAAGTACATGATCGAGGAATTCTCGCAATGCCCCAGCACGTTGTGGGAAATTAATGATGAAATAATAGAGCAATCCTTCGTACATTAATGATTTTTCTTTAATTTCTTGCATACGGCTAATATCATTATTTCCACCGCTAATGACGCAAACAACCGTTTTCCCTTTAATCTCTTCTCGATAAAAATCTAATGCAGCGATTGGTAACGCACCAGCGGGTTCTGCAATAATCGCATGTGCATTATATAAATCTAAAATTGCAGTACATGCTTTTCCTTCTGGCACAGCGACAATATCTGATACATATTTTTGACAAATTGTATATGTTTGTTCGCCTGCACATTGAACGGCAGCACCATCAACAAACTTATCAATCGAAGACAACGCTTCTACATGGCCATGCATAAATGAATGTTTCATACTAGCAGCACCTGAAGGTTCTACACCAATCATCTTTGTTTGTGGAGAAACATTTTTAATATATGTACTCATCCCAGCCATTAAACCGCCACCGCCGATGCTTGAAAAAACATAATCCACAGGCTGTTCGATATCATTCAAAATTTCAATGCCAACGGTCCCTTGACCACTCATCACATCAATATCATCAAATGGATGAATGAACGTTTTTCCACCTTCAGTCGTAAATGCTTGTGCCGCTTCATAAGCTTCGTCGAAAGTATCACCCGTCAACACAATTTCAACCTGATCTCGACCAAACAACTCTACTTGTTGAACTTTTTGTTTTGGTGTTGTTTGCGGCATAAAAATCGTTCCGTGAATATCAAGCTCTGCACATGCGTACGCAACACCTTGTGCATGATTCCCTGCACTTGCACAGACTACTCCATGATCCTGTACAAGATGGGCAACTTTTTTCATTTTATAAAATGCACCACGCAATTTAAAGGAGCGTACATACTGCAAATCTTCCCGCTTAATATATAATTCGCAGCCGTATTTTGCCGAATACACGTCGTTTTTTTGAAGCGGGGTATGCACAACGACATCTTTTAACGTTTGATACGCTTTTAAAATATCTTCGACATGCAGTAAATCATCTTCGGTAACTTTCATTGACATAAAATCTCCTCCAATATAAATATTTGTTCATTCTAGCATAAAAACAAATGAGTGTGAATGTTTTGACAATAAATAATTAATTCGCTTATCGAAAATTTCGAATTTCAGACCTTTTATATTATCTAAAAATTTGGTAAAATGGGAGAGTATTTATTCTTTAGAAAAGTAGGGGGTTTATGTGAAGGTATTACTTCAGTTACGCTGGTTTTTTAAACAGCAGAAAAAGCAATACATCATCGGGGTTTTGGCTTTAATCCTTGTCTCACTATTGCAGTTATTACCACCCAAAATTATCGGGTTGATTGTAGATGCAATTACGGATGGTGCACTAACAGCTTCAAGTTTAACAAAATGGCTCGTTATTCTAGGAGTCGCAGGTGTTTTGATGTACATTGCACGTTTTTACTGGCGGGTAATGATTTTTGGATCATCTGTTTTACTTTCTCGGACATTACGCGAAAACATGTTTCATCATTTTACGAGAATGTCGCCGTCCTTTTATCAAAAAAGACGTGTTGGAGACTTAATGGCACATGCAACAAATGATATTAATGCTGTCCAACAAACGGCTGGAATGGGTGTACTAACATTAATTGACTCATTTGCAACAGGCGGATTTGTCATATTAATGATGGCATTAACGATTAGTTGGAAATTAACACTCATTGCGTTAATTCCGCTACCATTGATGATCTTTTTAACAAGTTATTATGGTCGATTGTTACGTCAACGATTCCGCTATGCACAAGAAGCATTTTCAAATTTGAATGATAAAACACAAGAAAGTGTAACAGGTATTAAAGTGATTAAAACATTTGGGCAAGAAAAAGAAGATATTGAGGATTTTACACAGTTATCATCTGATGTAGTTGAAAAAAATATGCGCGTTGCTAAAGTAGATGCATTATTTGATCCAACGATTACAGCAGTGTTTGCCGTATCCTATATTTTATCATTTTTCTTCGGAACAAAATTTATCATTGCTGGTGATATGACGATTGGGGATATGGTTGCGTTCAGTACATATCTTGGTTTACTTGTTTGGCCGATGTTAGCATTTGGATTTTTATTTAATATTGTAGAGCGAGGAAATGCTTCCTACACGCGAATTACCGAATTATTATCGGTGATCCCGGAGATTCAAGATGTGCCAGGAGCGATTGATCAAAAACCTGAAGGAAATTTACAATTTGATATTCAATCTTTTCATTTTCCCGGTGAAGAAAAACCGTCTTTACATGATGTACATTTTACGTTAAAGAAAGGGGAAACACTTGGAATTGTCGGTCGGACCGGTTCAGGGAAAACAGCAATTTTAAAGTTATTACTTCGAGAGTTTGAGGGGTATGAAGGGACAATCATTTATGGCGGCGAACAAATTAATCATTACAAACAACAACGCTTACGTGAAGCAATTGGTTATGTGCCACAAGATCATTTTCTATTTTCAACGACAATTGCTGAAAACATTGCGTTTACAAACCCACATACACCAAAAGAAGAGATTTATGAAGCCGCAAAATTATCTCAAATTCACGACGATATTTTAGGGCTGACAAATGGTTACGAAACAATTGTTGGAGAACGTGGTGTTTCATTATCTGGTGGGCAACAACAACGTGTGTCAATTGCACGTGCATTGGTCATGAATCCAGAACTACTTATTTTAGACGATTCCTTGTCCGCAGTCGATGCAAAAACTGAAGAAGCTATTTTAGAAGCATTAAAAGCAGCACGTACAGATGAAACGACGATTATTACATCCCATCGATTAAGCGCAATTCAACACGCACATCAAATTATCGTCATGGAAGAGGGCACGATTGTTGAAAAGGGAACACATGAACAATTACTCGCACGTAATGGAAAATATAAAGAAATGTATGATTTACAACAATTAGAAGTAATGGTCGAACAAGGAGGCGGAGAAAATGATGCATGAAAAACAACCAAAGCTCACTGCAAAAGATCAATGGCATGTATTGAAGCGTCTCCTTACGTATACGAAACCACATAAAGCAAGTATTACAATTGCATTAATATTGCTCGTATTAACAATTACCGGGACAATTGTTGGACCCCTTATTATCCAACGGTTCATTGACCATTATTTAGCACCAATGCATTTTCCAAAAGAAGAGATTATAACGATTGCAGGCGTGTACATCGGGCTGGAGATTTTCATTGTGATTGTATCGTATTTTCAGCTACTGAGATTCCAGGATATTGCTTTGAAAATCATTCAACAAATGCGCATTGACGTGTTTACAAAAGTACAAGGTCTTGGGATGACGTATTTTGATCAAACACCAGCTGGCAGCGTCGTCTCACGTGTCACAAATGATACAGAATCGATTAAAGAGATGTTTGTCAGTGTGCTTGTTACATTTTTACAAGCAGCTTTCATTTTAGTCGGTGTCTTTATTGCGCTATTTTCATTAGACGCAAAACTTGCAACGATTTCATTATTATTACTACCGATGTTCGTTGCTGTCATTAGTGTTTATCGTTATTTCAGTGCTGATTTTTATCAAGATATTCGTGAACGCTTAAGTCAATTGAATGCCAAAATTGCAGAATCGTTAGCAGGGATGGGGATGATTCAAGCATTTCGACAAGAACAACGACTTGAGAAAGAATTCGATGATATTAATGAAATGCATTATCGCGCAGGTATGAGAAATATTAAATTTGATGGAATTTTACTTGGACCTATGATTGATTTGCTGTATACAGGGGCCATTGTATTTGCACTCGGATATTTTGGGTTTGCCTCTTTAAATAGTCCAGTGGAGGTCGGAGTATTATTTGCATTTACAACATTATTAGGTCGTTTATTCCAACCAATCCAGCAAGTTATGCAAAGATTATCGATTTTTCAACAAGCACTCGTTTCCGCATCACGTGTTTTTACACTCATGGATGATCCACAAATGGAGCCGAAACAAGATGTACAAAAAGAAGCAACAGTTGATGTTGGAAAAGTCGAATTTAAAAATGTTACGTTTTCATATGACGGTCAAAAAGATGTTTTGAAAAATATTTCATTTACAGCAAATGCAGGTGAAACGGTCGCACTTGTCGGGCATACTGGAAGTGGGAAAAGCTCTATTATTAACTTACTCATGCGATTTTACGAATATGAACACGGAGATATTCTCATTGATGGCGTGTCGTTAAAATCATATCCAAAACAAGAATTACGCACCAAAATGGGGCTTGTATTACAAGATCCGTTTATGTTTTATGGAAATATTGATAGTAATATTCGATTGCACAATACGGATTTAACAGAAATGCAAGTACGTGAAGCAGCGGAATTTGTTCGCGCAAATGAATTTATCGAAAAGCTACCTGGCCAATATGACCATAAAGTGACAGAAAGAGGTTCTACGTTCTCAAGCGGTCAACGTCAATTAATTGCCTTTGCAAGAACGATTGCTACGAATCCGAAAATCCTTGTATTAGACGAAGCAACAGCGAACATTGATACTGAAACAGAAGTAGCGATTCAAGCAAGTTTGGAAAAAATGAGAAAAGGTCGTACAACAATTGCGATTGCACACCGTTTAAGTACCATTCAAGATGCTGAACTGATTTTAGTATTACATCAAGGAGAAATTGTTGAAAGAGGAACTCATCAACAATTACTATCCCAAAAAGGACTCTATCATATGATGTATGAATTACAAAATAGTGGGGCAGATGTAAGTTAACTGAAACATTCAAACCGATAGCGATATTTCGCTATCGGTTTTTTTACGAGGCAAGTCCGCATATAAATGAAAGAAATATGCTTCTATTTCATCGTGTTCACAAAGATTTCACAAGCAAAAAAAGCGTAAATGGGAACTTCTTTTGATATGATAAATAAAGCATTTAAAAGGAGATTTGATAATGTTTGATTTAGCAAGTTATAGCTTATTAATGGGCTTATTATTTTCATTCGGAGCTGGTTTCTTAAGTTTCATCTCTCCATGTACGTTGCCATTATACCCAGCATTCTTATCGTATATTACAGGAATGTCTGTAGACGATTTACAATCTGAGCAATCAAAAATGACAAAACGCGGCATGTTACATACGATTTTTTTCTTAATTGGATTTTCAATCATTTTTATTGCACTCGGATTCGGTTCAACGTATATCGGAAGTTTCTTTAAATCAAATATTGATCTATTACGACAAATCGGCTCAATTTTCATCGTCGTATTTGGTTTAATGATTGTTGGCTTATTTACACCTGATTTTCTAATGAAAGATCGGAAATTTCAATTTAAAAATCGACCAAGTGGTTATTTGGGAACATTTTTAATCGGTCTTGCCTTCGCGGCTGGATGGACGCCATGTTCAGGTCCGATTATTGGCGCAATCATTTTATTAGCAGGTACAAATCCAAGTGCCGGCATGTACTATATGCTTGCGTATGTATTTGGATTTGCGATTCCGTTCTTTACACTATCGTTTTTTGTTACAAAAACAAAAGCAATTCGTAAACATAGTGCTAAAATTACAAAAATCGGTGGTTATTTAATGATTGGATTCGGTATTTTATTATTCTTTGATGGGATGACCTATATTATTAGTTGGCTAAGTCCAATCTTTGGCGATTTTACAGGCTTCTAATAATCGATGAATCACCTCGTTGACTAAGGAGGAACAGCAGTGAAAACCATTCATTCATATGAACAATGGGAAGAAGTCGTCACACAAAATGAGCGCGTATTATTATTTGTCAAAACGAATAATTGCTCCGTTTGTGAAGGATTATTGCCACAAGTAGAACCGTTACAAGCAGAATATCCTCTCCCATTTTACATCGTCAATGCTGCTGAGGTTCCAGCGATGGCAGGGCAATTATCACTATTTAGTGCGCCCGTTGTATTACTCTTTGATAATGGCAAAGAATATGCACGGTTTGCACGCTTCGTACCAATGGAGGAACTTAAGCACAGATTAGATCAATTAGTTGGACGGGGCGAGTAAAATGATCTCCTATATTTCCGAAAAAATTCCGTCCGTTTATTTAATTATTGGAACAACGATTATGGCGACGCTTATGGGAATATTCGCCATTTTCGTCCGTTCTAAATCAGCAGAAAATCCTGTCAATGTTAAAAAAATTGTTTTACCACCTGTGTTTATGTCCACTGGTGCACTCATGTTTATTTTTGAGGAATTCCGTGTAGCACCCCCTCAAATTGTAGAAGCGCTAGTCGTTGGATTGCTGTTTTCGCTTATATTAATTAAAACGACAAAGTTTGAAATTCGACAAGGCGATATTTATATGAAACGTACAAAAGCATTTGCATTCATCTTATTCGGACTATTATTTATACGTCTTATTGCAAAACTACTATTAAGCAGCACGATTGATGTGGGGGAACTTGGCGGCATGTTCTGGATTTTAGCATTCGGAATGATTGTTCCTTGGCGTATTGCGATGCTCATAAAATTTAAACGACTTGTACATACAATCCAATAAACCAAAAAACGTTAGCATATGCTAACGTTTTTTGGTTTATGTAACGACTATTTTTCGCTTAAAGCAAAATACTTCTCATAGGGTGTTACATCAATATCCATCTCTTCTAATTTTTTCCGCAAAAATTTATGATCACGTTTTGGCGTCGCAATAATATATCCTCGAATCATTACGTCAAGATCGATTTTCTTCAGGCGATCTTGTAAAGCTAACTCGCCGATTTTCGCACCGATTTTCTGTTTCGCAACTGGTCGGAATATTTCCGGAACGGGACTACAAAACTCTTCTAATAATTCTTTCGAACGATCATCCCAAAGATGTAAAGATTCATTTACATAATGTTCTTCCCAATCGATAATTGATTTTCCATCTTCTTTTGGCAATTTCTTTAAAAACTTCCGGAACATAAAAAATCCGCCAATTGCAAACAAGCTTACGAGTACAACGACCCAAAATAAAATGAACCAAAGAAACCATCCATCTAACATTATCTTCACCTCAACTTATATTTCATTATATAAAATTTTGTAACAAAAAACACGTGCGATGTATCCGAATAATAGTGTATCAAAGAAATAGTGATTTTGAGCAAACTCTTCGTGGAAGTTAGAAAAGATGGGGAATCGTTTGTCACATGTTCGTCAATTCTCCTATCTAAATGACCGCTAATTTACTTGTTAGAAAAAGATGATTACGATATGATAAAGAAGCAAATGATATAAGTAAGGGAGCTATAAAATGCGCAAATTATTATTTCCAATTGTACTTATTGTCGTATTATTGTTAAGCGCTTGTTCTTCTAAAGATGATTTCAAGGCTGACTATAAAGAAGCTGTTCAACCATTTAGCTATACCAATCATCACAATGAAGAAGTTTCTTTAGATGACTTAAAAGGAGATGTTTGGCTCGCACAATTTGTCTTTTCGAATTGTACGACAGTATGCGGTCCAATGATGCATAATATGGCAGAATTACAAGATGCGTTAATTGAAAAAGGTGTCGAAGATTATAAAATCGTCTCATTCACAGTCGACCCGGTTTACGATAAGCCTGACGTGCTGAAAGGTTATTTAGAACAATTCGCACCATCTGATGAATCAAAATGGGAAATGTTAACGGGCTATAAGCAAAGTGAAATTATCGAAGTGGCGAAAAAGTCATTTTTTACAATTGTTGCAGACGACCCAAATTCGGATCAAGTCATTCATGGAACAAGTTTTATTTTAATTGACCAAGAAGGCAATCTTGTTAAAATGTATAACGGCGTTAATGATGGCGAAAAAGTGTTCTCAGATTATATGGATGATATTGCCAACGATATAAAAGCATTAAGCGAACGTAGTTAATCTTTAAAATCCTCTATTTTATAGGGGATTTTTTTACATTTATAACAAAAACGTGTAAAATGGTTTGTATCATTCTTCAGGAGGTCCAGTATGTTTAGTAAGCGACGTAGTTCAAAAAATAGAATCACAACTTTCATATTGCTAGTCATCATACCATTCGTCGTTTGCAGTGGACTTTTCTTCATGATGAAATCCAAAAACTTAACTCAATTTCAAGTATTGGAGAAAACGAAAGGCTTTTGGATGGATTTACAAGATCGTGTCGGCGGGGCAAAAATTCCTGCGGAGTATATTCCAATCTATATGGAAGCTGCTGAAGAATATGATATTCCATGGACGTTACTTGCTGCACATCATCGTGTTGAAACAAGGTTTTCAAAAATGAATCCATTAGTTTCACCTGCAGGTGCAGAAGGTCATATGCAATTTATGCCGTGCACATTCGTCGGTTGGGAATACCCAGGCTGTAATGGATTGGGTGAGGGGAATATCCCAAAAGAAGATTTAACAGACCCTGACGTCATTGCGAAATACGGCGGTTATGGCGTTGATGCGAATGGTGATGGAAAAGCGGATCCTTACGATATTGAAGATGCAATTTTTAGCACGGCAAATTATATTTCTTCACACGGAGCGGCAACTGGAGAAATCGAACAAGCCATCTTTGAATATAATCGTAGTGAAAAATATGTAAAAGATGTGCTATTTTATTTCGATAAATATGAAGACATTAAATCTGATTATGAAATTAAATTAGCCAAAAAATAAACCGATTCGCATGTTTGATGATGCGAATCGGTTTATGTTACTTATTCATAGATTTTAATAAAATACTAAGAATAAATACGAATATGAGTGCACCGATTAAAGAAGGAAATACATAAAAATCAGATACTCTCCATCCCCATTCTCCTAGTAATTTTCCGCCAATCCAAGCCCCAACAATTCCGGCAATAATATTTCCGATGATACCAGCAGGAATATCTTTTCCTAGAATCATCCCTGCGAGCCATCCAATGATTCCACCGATAATTAAAAACCAAATAAAACTAAACATAGAGTCATCTCCTTAATGTTTAAAGTCATTCTTGCTTACTCTTTGTATAACCAATAAGGAACGATTTTAAACAAAATGAAAGTTGTATTTCTACTTTCTAATCACTGTTGCACCTAATGTCTGTTCAAAATGATTGATTGCCCACTCGTGACCCATTTGGTTAAAGCTCGCGACGCCTTGTTCATGAATAACGATATCAAACCCTTTATTATACGCATCGATAGCAGAGTGAAGGATGCAAATATCTGTGCAAACACCTACAAGATGAATTTCACGTATATTTCTTGCTCGTAATCGCAATTCTAAGTCTGTCCCAGCAAATACACTATAACGCGTTTTGTCCATCCAAAAAATATCTTCAGCATATTGTTGATAAAGATCATGTAATTGTCCATATAAATTGCGCCCAGCCGTTCCACGTATATTATGAGGCGGGAACGCTTTTGTTTCAGGATGGTACGGATCATGAAGTTCATGAACATCGACTGGAAATACAACATACTCTCCATCTTTTATAAACTGCTCAGTTATTTTACAAATATACGATTCCAATTCAATCCCTGGTAAACCACATGTAAGCGCGCCATCTTCTGCGACAAAATCAACTGTGTAATCAACTACTAATAATGCTTTCTTCATTTCAAATCCCTCATTTCCTCATTGTCTTGACAATAGTATACACAATAAATGAAGCAGAATCGAATTGAACATCATTTTCTAGCAAAGACTTGAATACTATGAATATTCACCATTTACTAGTCATTATTTTTTCTTATCAGAATCTATAAACTTATTGTATTTTACTTATATTTCGAAATGTATTATGATGAAGTAGAGTGAAGACGCTTACAGAGTCTTTTCATGTAGAAACAAGGAGGAAGTAAAATGGCAAAAAGTAATTTACACAACAGCCGCGCTTCGTTTGAGCTAGGCGGAAAAACGTACAACTACTATCGTTTAAAAGCATTAGAAGAAGCGGGTATTGCAAACATTTCGAAACTCCCTTATTCAATTAGAGTTCTTCTTGAATCAGTATTAAGACAGCATGATGGATATGTCATTAAAGACGAACACGTTGAAAATTTAGCGAAATGGGGAACTGAAGCAGATGCTAACGGAGAAGTTCCATTCAAACCATCTCGCGTAATCTTACAAGACTTCACAGGTGTACCAGTTGTTGTTGACTTAGCATCATTACGTCAAGCAATGGCTGATATGGGTGGAGATCCTGACAAAATTAACCCTGAAATTCCAGTTGACTTAGTTATTGACCATTCAGTACAAGTTGACAGCTACGGAAATGAAGCAGCTTTACAATTAAACATGGATTTAGAGTTCAAACGTAACGCTGAACGTTATCAATTTTTAAGCTGGGCACAAAAAGCATATGATAACTACCGTGCAGTGCCGCCAGCAACAGGTATTGTTCACCAAGTAAACTTAGAGTATTTAGCAAATGTTGTTCATGCCATTGAAAATGAAGATGGAACATTTGAAACGTACCCAGATACTTTAGTTGGTACAGACTCTCATACAACAATGATTAACGGTATGGGTGTTCTAGGATGGGGTGTAGGTGGTATTGAAGCTGAAGCTGGAATGCTTGGGCAACCATCATATTTCCCACTACCAGAAGTAATTGGCGTTAAGCTTGTAGGTGAATTACCAAACGGTACAACAGCTACGGACTTAGCACTAAAAGTTACACAAACATTACGTCAACACGGTGTTGTTGGAAAATTTGTTGAATTCTTCGGACCAGGCGTTGTTCAATTACCACTAGCAGACCGTGCGACAATCGCGAATATGGCTCCGGAATACGGTGCAACTTGTGGCTTCTTCCCTGTAGATGAAGAAACATTAGATTATATGCGTTTAACAGGTCGTGAAGACGAGCAAATCGATGTTGTTAAACAATACTTAATCGAAAACGATATGTTCTTTACAGCAGACAAAGAAGATGCTACATACACAGACGTAATCGAAGTCGATTTAACACAAGTAGAACCAAACCTTGCGGGACCAAAACGTCCACAAGACTTAATCCCACTATCTGAAATGCAAAAATCATTTAATGATGCAGTTGTTGCACCAGAAGGAAACCAAGGTTTCGGTTTAGATAAAAAAGAGCTAGACAAAAAAGGAACAATTGCATTTGAAGATGGCCGTAAAGTTGAGATGAAAACAGGTGATTTAGCAATTGCTGCCATTACTTCATGTACAAACACGTCAAACCCTTACGTTATGTTAGGTGCGGGATTAGTAGCGAAAAAAGCTGTTGAAAAAGGCTTAAAACCAGCACCGTATGTAAAAACATCTTTAGCACCAGGTTCTAAAGTTGTAACAGGATACCTACAAGATTCTGGTTTATTACCATTCATGGAAGAAATCGGCTTCAACTTAGTTGGATACGGTTGTACAACATGTATCGGTAACTCTGGACCTTTATTACCAGAAATTGAGAAAACAATTATCGATGAAGATTTACTTGTTTCTTCTGTTCTATCAGGAAACCGTAACTTCGAAGGTCGAATTCACCCACTTGTGAAAGCGAACTACTTAGCATCACCACCATTAGTAGTAGCATATGCACTAGCTGGAACAGTTGATATCGACTTTGCAAAAGATCCAATCGGTCAAGATAAAGATGGAAACGATGTATTCTTTAACGATATTTGGCCAACAACTGAAGAAGTAGCAGAAGTAGTTAAATCAACAGTAACACCTGAATTATTCCGTAAAGAATATGAACGCGTATTTACTGAAAACGAAGCATGGAATGCGATTGAAACAACTGACGATTCTTTATATGACTTTGATGATGAATCAACATATATTCAAAACCCACCATTCTTCGAGAATTTATCGAAAGAACCAACAGATATCGAAGGCCTAAACAACTTACGTATTATTGGTAAATTCGGCGATTCTATTACAACTGACCACATTTCTCCAGCAGGAGCGATTGGTAAAGATACACCAGCAGGTAAATATTTAACAGAACGTGGCGTTAACCCACGTAACTTCAACTCATATGGTTCACGTCGTGGTAACCACGAAGTCATGATGAGAGGAACGTTCGCAAACATTCGTATTCGTAACCAAATTGCAAAAGGTACAGAAGGTGGATTCACTACGTACTGGCCAACAAAAGAAATTATGCCAATTTATGATGCAGCAATGAAGTATCAAGAAGATGGTACTGGCTTAGCAATTATTACAGGTAATGATTATGGAATGGGATCTTCACGTGACTGGGCAGCGAAAGGTACTTCACTATTAGGTATTAAAACTGTTATTGCACAAAGTTACGAGCGTATTCACCGCTCAAACTTAGTGATGATGGGCGTACTTCCACTACAATTTATGGAAGGCGAAGGACCAGAAGCGCTTGGTTTAACTGGTGAAGAGGAAATTAACGTAAACATTACAAATGACGTTAAACCTCGTGATATTCTAAAAGTTACGGCAACAGCTCCAGACGGAACAGTAAAAGAATTCGACGTTCTTGCACGTTTCGACTCTGAAGTAGAGGTAGATTACTACCGTCACGGTGGAATCTTACAAATGGTTCTACGCGACAAAATGAAAAGCAACTAATTGTTAAATTTCACCTTCCTACAGTTCATTTTGCTGAATTGTGGGAGGGTTTTTTTGCTTTCTAGTAAAGAACGAGCATTATGATGAGAAAATTGTACGCCTATAGTGGACAGAAAGCAGAGATTATCATTTTGTCAGACTTATCGTTGATGAATGTAAAAATAAAAATGTTCATCAGCTGTTTTATGAATAAAATATTTATGGGGGGGCGAATGTAACGGCCAATCACCATATTGATTTTCGTTTCGATTGTGGTACTTGCCTCAGCCACCTCGTTGCTACGCTCCTGTGGGATCTTCAGCTCGTGCTATTTCTGCAGGCATCACAACATATGGGGAGAACCCCCGAACAAGCATTATATAGCTTTTTTAAGTATACTATTATGAGAGGTGAAGAATATTGTTTAAAAGTCAAAAAGCAGTAGAAGTACGTTATGCAGAGACAGATCAAATGGGTGTTGTTTATCATGCAAACTATTTAATTTGGATGGAGATTGGACGAACACAACTAATTAGTGATTTAGGTTTCACATATGCTGGGTTAGAAGACAAAGGCTATTTATCCCCAGTTATTGATATTTCCGTACAATATAAAACACCAATGAGATATGGTCAAAAGGGAATCATTACAACGTGGATTGAGTCTCACGACCGTTTACGTACAGTTTATGGCTATGAAATTACACATGAAGATGGTACGCTTGCAGCTACTGGATTATCAGAGCATGTTCTGGTCAAAAAAGAGTCATTTAGACCTGTTTCATTATCAAAAGTCGATCCAGAATGGGATGCAAAATACCATGAAGTGAAAAAGGTTGAAGCATAATGGCATTTGGTATTAATCGCGCCGAATTAAAACAGTGGAAAAAAGATGTAGCAGCAGGACGTATTGCATTTTTAACACATTATTGGCTCGATGATCGATTTCCCGGATGTAAAACCGTTACGAAAGTAGGATGTAGCGATCTTGAAAAGCTTGCAAAATGGGGAGAACGCTATCATTTAAAGCGTGAGTGGATAGACTTACGCAATGATTATCCTCATTTCGATTTATTCGGAGAGCATGAAATTCGAATTTTACAAGCTGAAGGGTATACTGAACAATTAAAACGCTTTAACTTACTTTAAGAAAAATCCGATATAGGCTACTCGAATAGCCCATATCGGATTTCTGTTTATTTTTTATATTCATATGCAGGTTCTTGTAAGTTTTCATCGAACCCTACAATTAAATCATGATTGTCAAAAAACCATTCGTCACGACTTTCGATGTAGTATAAAACACCGTCTTTTTCAATAGAAACTGACGCTTCATCAGGTTGGACAACTGTTACACCTAAAGAAAACCCTTCGTGTAATGGACTAGAACCTCCGTAGCGCGCGAAAAAACGAATAGCATCCCCTTGTTCAACATCCATTTCATCTTTAAACCAAGCAAGTGCTTCTTCCTTTAATATAATTTCCATTTGCCCACAAATCCTTTCTTGATCCATCAACCGCAATAATTGTTAAACATTATAACCATGTAATTTTTGGTTCTGTTCCGGCTTTGATGCGGGAAATATTGTCACGGTGTCGATAAAATATGAAAAATACGAGTGCAAGTACAACCGTCAATAAATAAAAATCTTTTGTTACAATAAAATATATCACACTATAAATAAATCCAACAACAGCAACGGCCATAGAACTAAATGACACCATTTTGGATAATTTTAAGACGATAAAAAATGCAGCAAGTACCACAACAAAGAACGGCCAATGATAGCCTAAAATCACACCACCAGAAGTGGCTACAGCTTTTCCGCCTTTAAACTTGGCGAAAATAGGAAACATATGACCAATGACGGCGAACATGCCAATAATGAGCGGATTTAACTGTGATCCATCAAAAACAGCTAAAAGCGGTAATAATGTTGCTGCTGTCCCTTTAAAAATATCAATTAATGTAACAACAAATCCAGCTTTTTTTCCAAGTACACGAAAAGTGTTGGTAGCACCTAAATTACCACTGCCGTATTGTCGAATATCTTTATTGTAAAAAATCTTTCCCACCCAAAGGGCAGACGGGATTGACCCCAACACATATGCGATTATAATTAAAATGATATCATCCATACACAAAGCCTCACTTTGAACATCTATATATACATTAAGTTTATCAGAACAATACATAGCCGACAACAACAGATTTACATGAAACAAGAAACAAATATTCGCGTTATTTCGTTATATAGATGAAGTATTTCATATGGAAAATGGAAAATTCATCAGATCATTGCCTTAAATTTTAAGATTTGAAAATGATTATTTTATATCGTTCGTTGCAATCAATCAATTTATTATATACAATTAAAAAAGCGAGCTTCTGCAAACGTTGATTTGACAACCTTTTCATGAAGCGATAGGATAAAGATAAGAACATTCGTTTGATGGAGGCGAGATTTTGACGACAAAAAAGAACGTAAATACGTATGATGATAGTTCCATTCAAGTACTTGAAGGGTTAGATGCAGTACGTAAACGACCAGGTATGTACATCGGTTCTACGGATACGCGTGGTTTACATCACCTCGTATATGAAATCGTCGATAATGCTGTTGACGAAGCACTAGCAGGCTTCGGAGAACAAATCGATGTTACATTACATACAGATGGAAGCGTTACCGTACGCGACTATGGACGAGGAATGCCTTCAGGAATGCACCAAACAGGTAAACCAACTGTAGAAGTTATTTTAACAATCTTACACGCAGGCGGAAAGTTCGGCCAAGGCGGATATAAGACCAGTGGTGGTTTACATGGTGTAGGTGCCGCTGTCGTGAACGCATTGTCGGAATGGTTAGAAGTAACCATTTACCGAGATGGAACAATATTTAAACAAACCTTTAAAAACGGTGGACATCCGACTACAACTTTAGAAACAATCGGAAAAACACGAGAGACAGGGACGGCAATTCGTTTTAAGCCAGACCCATCGATTTTCTCAACGCTTAATTATCAGTATGAAACATTAAGTGAGCGGTTAAGAGAATCCGCCTTTTTATTAAAAGGATTAAAAATTAATTTAACAGACGAACGGAAAGAGCTTGCAGAAACATTTCACTATGAAAATGGGATTGAAGCATTCGTTCAATACTTAAATGAAGAAAAAGATACTTTACATGATGTCACTTACTTAGAAGGTGAAGCGCAAGATATTGAAGTAGAATTTGCGTTTCAATTTAGTGACGGTTATTCAGAAACAATCTTATCTTTTGTCAATAATGTACGTACAAAAGATGGTGGAACACATGAAACAGGTGCAAAAGCAGCTTTAACGCGCGTGTTTAATGATTACGCAAGACGAGTTGGTTTATTGAAAGAGAAAGATAAAAACTTAGATGGCTCCGATGTGCGCGAAGGAATTTCCGCGATTGTTTCTGTACGGATTCCTGAGGAGATTTTACAATTCGAAGGACAAACAAAAGGAAAACTTGGTACGAGCGAAGCAAGATCGGTTACTGAATCGATTATCTCTCAAAAACTTTTTTACTTTTTAGAAGAAAATGCCGATTTAAGTGCAACCTTAATCCGAAAAGCAATCCGTTCTCAACAAGCACGCGAGGCTGCACGTAAAGCGCGCGAAGATGCACGCTCAGGAAAAAAGCGTAAACGAACAGAAACCTTACTTTCCGGAAAGTTAACACCTGCGCAGTCTAGAAACGCCAAGCGCAATGAATTGTATTTAGTCGAGGGTGATTCCGCAGGTGGTTCAGCAAAGCAAGGACGTGACCGTGTTTTCCAAGCAATTCTGCCGCTACGTGGTAAAGTTATTAATACGGAAAAAGCCAAGTTAGAAGATATTATGAAAAACGAAGAAATTAATATGATTATCCATGCAATTGGCGGTGGTGTCGGCGCTGATTTCCAAATCGACGATGCCGCATATGATAAAGTTGTAATCATGACCGATGCTGATACTGACGGTGCGCATATTCAAGTGTTATTGCTCACATTTTTCTATCGTTATATGAAACCGCTCGTTGAAGCTGGCAAAGTATTTATTGCACTTCCACCGTTATATAAAGTATTTAAAGGTTCTGGAAGAAGCGAGAAAGTTGCTTACGCATGGACAGAAGCAGACTTAGATGCTGCCATTGCTAAAATTGGCAAAGGATATATGCTACAACGTTATAAAGGTCTCGGAGAAATGAATGCTGAACAATTATGGGAAACAACGATGAATCCTGAGACGCGTACGCTTATTCGCGTGACTGTTGAAGATGGTGCGAAAGCAGAACGCCGCATTACAACATTAATGGGCGATAAGGTTGAACCGAGAAGACGTTGGATTGAAGACAATGTCGATTTCGGACAATTAGAAGATGAAAATATTTTAGACAATGAATTTATCCATACAGAGGAGGATTATGAATGACATCCGTTGAGAAATTTCAAGATCTTCCTCTCGAAGAAGTCATTGGCGATCGATTTGGAAGATATAGTAAGTATATTATTCAAGACCGTGCATTACCCGATGCAAGAGACGGGTTAAAACCTGTACAAAGACGTATTTTATATGCGATGCATCAGGATGGTAACACGCATGATAAACCATTTAGGAAGTCTGCCAAAACAGTCGGAAACGTAATTGGAAACTATCATCCACATGGAGATTCTTCTGTATATGAAGCGATGGTTCGAATGAGTCAAGACTGGAAATTACGTCATTTAATGATTGAAATGCACGGAAATAATGGATCGATTGATGGAGATAGTGCTGCTGCCATGCGGTATACAGAAGCACGCCTCTCCGCAATGGCGGCAGAAATGCTCCGTGATATTGAAAAAGAAACGGTAGACTTCATGCCAAACTTTGACGACTCAGAAAATGAACCGTCTGTATTGCCTGCAAGGCTCCCAAATTTATTAATCAATGGCTCAACTGGGATATCTGCGGGATATGCAACAGACATTCCGCCACATGCACTGCATGAAGTATTAGACGCGGTATTATTACGCATGAAAAAACCAACTGTATCTGTCGATGAATTAATGACGGTGATTCAAGGTCCTGATTTTCCTACAGGCGGGATTATCCAAGGAACAGATGGCATTAAAAAAGCTTATGAAACAGGTAAAGGTCGTTGTATTATCCGTGCGAAAACGGAAATTGAATCATTGCGTGGCGGTAAATCACAAATCGTCGTCACTGAAATTCCCTATGAGGTCAATAAAGCAAATCTTGTGAAGAAAATTGATGAAATACGAATCGACCGAAAACTAGATAATATTGCAGATGTTCGTGATGAATCTGACCGAACAGGATTGCGTATTGTGATCGAACTAAAAAAAGACACTGATGCAGATGGTATTTTACAGTATTTATTAAAAAATACGGACTTGCAAGTGACGTATAACTTTAATATGGTCGCAATTGACGGGCGTCGTCCTACGCTAATGTCTTTACCGATGTTGTTAGATGCTTATATCGACCATCAAAAAGAAGTGATTACAAGACGTTCAGCGTTCGATATTCGTAAAGCGAAAGATCGACTTCATATTGTTGAAGGACTTATGCGTGCATTATCTATTTTAGATGAAGTCATTGAAACAATTCGTAGTTCAAAAGATAAACGTGATGCGAAAAATAACTTAATTGCCAAGTTTGAATTCTCTGAAGTACAAGCAGAAGCAATCGTATCATTACAACTCTATCGATTAACGAATACAGATATTACGCAATTACAAAAAGAAGAACAACAATTGCAACAAACAATCGAAGAACTCGATGAAATATTAAGTCATGAGAAAAAACTTATGGCTGTTATTCGTAAGGAATTAACCGCTTTAAAGAAAACATTTAAAGAGTCACGTCAATCAGAGATACAGGCGAAAATTGAAGAAATTAAAGTCGATATCGATATTCTAATTCCAAGTGAAGATGTGTATGTATCTGTGACAAAAGACGGTTATATTAAGCGTACAAGCATCCGTTCTTATACCGCTTCTAATGGCTCTGGACACGAAATGAAAGAATCAGATTATATGCTATTTGTCGAGCAGATGAATACACAACAACATCTATTATTATTTACTGCTTTCGGTCAGTATATTTACTATCCGATTCACGAATTGCCAGATATTCGTTGGCGCGATCTCGGACAACATATATCAAGTATCGTCCCATTAGATCAAGGCGACTCCATTGTTTCAGCCATCGGCGTTGAACAATTCAATAAAGAACAAATGATTGTCACAGTTACAAGAAACGGCATGATAAAACAATCTACTTTAGATCAATACGAAGTAAAACGCTTTAATCGAACATATCGCGCCATGAGTGTGAAAAAAGGCGATGAAATGATTGATGCCAAACTCGTCAACGGAAATGAACAAGTCATTTTATTCACTTACGGTACATATGCACTTCGCTTCTCATTAGAAGAAATTAACGCAACAGGCATTCGTACTGCGGGTGTAATTGGGATTAACTTAAAAGATGATGACTATGTGACCGCGATTGTCATTGTAGATCAACCAAATGCCAATATTGTCTTAGCTTCACAGCGGGGAGCTGCAAAACGAATGGCATTAAATGAACTAGATGAAGCGAAACGTGCACAACGTGGTGTGCTCGTTTTTAGAGAATTACAATCTAATCCACATCGATTAATCGGTGCAGTCCTTTGCACATTGGATGATCAATTTATATTAGTAACGGAAGGACATGAACAAATTTCATCAGAAGTTGGTTCACTGCGATTAGTAGATCGTCAATCGAACGGGAGCTTTGTCATCGATGAGAAAGATTATGGAGCTGTTCAAAGATTATATAAAGAGCCAAAACAACTTGAATAAAAAAGAATATATCTATAAAGTCACGAGAAAAAACTCGTGACTTTTTTCTTTAACTGAAGTATAATAATTCGGAACACGAAATACATGAAATAGGGAATCATTTGGGGGAAATGAGGAAGTCACATGTGGAAAAATCGAAATGTTTGGATAATTTTAACGGGTGAAATGATTGCAGGTTTAGGATTGTGGACGGGCATTATTGGCAACTTAGAATTTATGCAAGAAAAAGTGCCGTCAGATTTTATGAAAGCATTAATCATGTCCGCTGGTTTACTAGCTGGGCTCATTATCGGACCTTTAGCTGGGAAAGTGATTGACCAGTCAAAAAAGAAAAATGTATTAATTGTCTCTGGTCTTGGACGGATGGTCAGTGTCATCTTTATGCTCATTGCACTCCATACTGGCTCAGTTTGGTGGATGGTCGGTTTCATGATGAGCATTCAAATTGCAGCAACCTTTTATTTTCCGGCTTTACAAGCAACGATACCGCTTGTCGTACAAGATGATGAATTATTGTCAATGAACGGCTTACATATGAATGTATCAACAATTGCGCGGGTAGCAGGAACTGCTTTGGCAGGCATTATGCTCGTCTATTGGTCATTAGAAACGTTGTACTGGGCTTCAATGATTGCATATGGCGTGCTATTTATCTTTACAATGATGCTTCAAATTGATGAAGGATCTTCGGTTCAAGCACGTGAAGCAAAAGTGAAAAGTACGACAGGTTCTGGAGGTTTCATGGAAGTATTTCCAGTATTAAAACAATACCCTGCGGTTGCAATGACTTTAATTATGACACTAATTCCATTATTATTTTTAGGTTCCTTTAACTTAATTGTCATTAATATTAGTATCATGCAAGATTCTTCCGCCATTAAAGGACTCATTTATACGTTTGAAGGCATTGCTTTTATGGTGGGGGCTTTCATCGTGAAGTTTATCTCAACACGTTGGAAAACGACGACGATTTTATTTTCTTTTGCAACCCTCGTTGCAATCGCTGAATTTTTACTATTCTTTGCAACAAGTCCAGCGATTACACTGACATCATTTGCATTACTTGGATTTTCACTTGGTTGTTTTTTCCCAACAGCAATGGTCATCTTTCAACAACAAATGCCAAAAGCATATCACGGTCGCTTTTTCTCGTTTAGAAATATGCTAGAGCGTGTCATGTTCCAAGTTGTATTATTGACGGCTGGTGCTTTTTTAGACATAATTGGGTTACAATCGATGATGATCATCTTCGGGTGCATCAGTTTAAGCTTAACCGTCCTCTTTTTCTTCGAAATGAAAAAACGACATATTATTATTGAACATCAAACTGCGGAAAGTATTTAACTTTTTGCAGTTTTTCTTTTTTGATATTTCAACGTTTTTCAAGCAATTTTATGGTAAAGTAGGAAAGATCTTTAAAAAAGGTGGAATGTTTATGAATGAGCAATTATATGAAAAAAGAATTGTGATCATTAGTGGATTTTTAATCGCGTCTTTTATTGGGCTATTTAATGAAACAGCTTTAAATATGGCTTTCGCTCAACTAATTATAGACTTTGAGAGTGATGCGCCGACAATACAGTGGTTAACAACAGGTTATCTATTGACCCTCGGAATGCTTGTACCAATTACTTCCGTTTTAATGCAAAAATATACGACAAGACAACTATTTTTAACTTCGGTTAGCTTATCCCTATTTGGTACGCTTATTGCGGCTGTCGCCCCATCATTTATTGTATTATTCATTGGGCGAATCGTACAAGCGGCTGGTACAGCAATTATTTTACCGTTAATGATGCAAGTCGTACTGATGATTTATCCGCCCCGAAAACGTGGTGCAGCAATGGGGAAAATCGGACTTGTCATTGTTTTTGCACCAGCAACTGGTCCCACAGTCGCAGGAATTGTAATGAACATTTTATCATGGCATTTTATTTTCTGGCTTAGTGCGCCATTTCTAATCTTCGCGCTTTTAATCGGAATGAAACATATTGAAAATGTGTCAACTGTTCAAGAAGTAAAAATTGATCCCCTGTCACTTGTATTGTCAACAATTGGCTTTGGTGGAATTGTCTATGGTTTTAGTATTTCAGGAAAAGTAGGAACATTTTTTGATGGGGAAGTATTAACGCCTAGCATGATCGGAATCATCGCACTTGTATTATTCACGATTCGTCAATTCCGCTTACAACAACCAATGCTCAACTTACGCGTTTTTTCTTATCGAATGTACACATTAGGTGTTATTCTGATTATGAGTTGTATGTTAATGATTTTATCTACAATGGTCTTACTACCAATTTATTTACAAAACATCTTACAATTAACACCACTTATTGCAGGACTTGTCTTATTACCAGGTGGGATTATTAATGCGCTTATGTCCGTCGTTTCTGGTAATTTATTTGATAAATATGGTCCGAAATTGATGATTCCATTAGGACTTATTTTTTCAATGACTGGATTATTTGCTTTGCGCTCCATCGATCATGAAACCGTTATCGCTTATATTATCGTATTCCATACCATGATGTTTATCGGTATTTCATTGACAATGATGCCTGCACAAACGAATGGATTAAATGAATTACCGAAATCATTGTATCCTGATGGAACAGCGGTGTTAAGCACGCTACAACAAGTAGCAGGGGCGATTGGTACTGCGGTGGCGATTACGGTGATGTCGATTACGAATCAACACTATCTCGACACACATGGAACTTCTGCTGAAGCTGTGATGCAAGGAAGTGTCTTAGGGATTCAAAATTCTATCACTTTAGGATTAGCCATCGCATGTATCGCCTTCATTTGTTCATTGTTTTTAAAACGTGTACAATAACAACATAAAAAAGAACCTAGCTTTTATGAAGCGGGTTCTTTTTTTATAGGAAAATCAGTGTGAAAGATTAAGAACCTTCAAAGGGAATAAGTGGCGTTCTTAGTAGACGTTCTTTTTTGAACGACGTGTGGAATAATCATATCGTGGTGAAATTCATGATAGAGTGCGTCAAATACAACATATTTTTTAAAGAACGGCAAATAACGAACAACAATCAGTTGATGCGCACCAATTGCATTTTCACCAAGTTCTTTAAAATATTCCGTACTTTTCGCATGAAAGGGTTGTCCATTTGCATCAAGCACTTCAAGTGTGACGTCGATTCGATTTGCTCGCAAATGCTGACGCTCAAACACAAATTCTTTAGTGCTCGTTGCATGATGAATATAAGCAATTGATTGGAGACCACATCGCTGCACGATTCGTTTGAAAACCGCTGGTAACAATGTGTACAAATAAAGATGCGCAGTGAATAAAATAAGAAGTATTTCAATCGTCATTTGATCAAATTGATGCGACGCTGAAATATATACTGCTAGAAGAGAAGAAGTGAGAAAGAACAATGGAACAAATAATAATGTTTTCTTTTTCATTGAAACACCTCCTAACTAACTTTATGTATAGTGTAACAAAATGATGTGAATTTCATGTCAAAAAACTGTAAACATCATGTAAAGAAAATATCATGAACAGCTTTAAAAATTTGATGACAATATTTCTTACAGTCGAATGCAATATTAACATCATTTGTAAGCGTTATCATAATAGGTTTTTAATGTTTTTGATTGCAATTGGATTAAAATGCTTTTCCGCGATACTTTTCATAAAACTTGGGTATGGCATAAATACGACGATAAAGGGGTGTTCATCATGACATGATTAAAAGGGAATGAGTTGTTGGTTCGGGGAGAAAAATTGTGTTCAATGACAAATAAAAGGGAGAATCTAATGAAAAAACGAAGGATGGAAGAACGTACGACATTAAATAAAACATTAAAACCACATTGGGTGTGGGCTATTGCACTTGGTTCTGCAATTGGGTGGGGCGCATTCGTCCAACCGATTAATTGGATGGAATCCGCAGGACCATTAGGGGTTATTATCGGTTTTACCATTGGTGCAGCTTTAATGATGCTTATTGCAGTCAGTTATGGATTTCTAATTCGAAGTTTCCCGGTATCTGGTGGAGAATTTGCTTATGCATTTATTAGTATGGGGAGAACACATGCGTTTATTAGTGCTTGGTTTTTAACCTTAGGCTACATATGTATTGTTGCTTTAAACGCCTCGGCTTTCGCTTTGATGTTTAAATATGTCTTCCCAGCTATTATTGAAGTGTTTCCACTTTATACAATCGCTGGTTGGCACGTATATGGGATGGAAATTATAATCGCGACAGTTGCTTTAGTCGTGTTCGGTTTTTTTAATATACGAGGAACAGGATTATCCGGACGCATGCAATTTATATTTGCACTTGTAATGGTCTTAACTGTAGTGGGTATTACAATGGCTATTGGCATTCAACCAGGTACAGGATTAGCTGATATTCAACCACATTTCCCATCTGATAAAACAGCGATTGCCGCAATTATTTCTATTGTCGCAATTGCACCATGGGCATTTGTTGGTTTTGATGCTGTACCGCAAGCGGCTGAAGAATTTGACTTTCCAGCGCGCAAAGCGTTTATGCTCATCATTTTCGCCATTTTATTCGCAGCAATTATTTACGCGCTAATGATACTTGCTACGGCTATGGCAACTCCTTGGCAAGATGTAGCTGCTGAAGGGCATTTATGGGGAACTGCAATCGTCATTCAAGAGTCATTAGGTACGATTGGTTTAGTTGTGTTAGTTATTTCATTATCAATGGGCATATTTACAGGATTAAACGGTTTTACAATGGCAGCAAGTCGATTACTATTTGCGATGGCACGTGCTAAAATTTTACCGAAATCATTTGAAAAAGTGCATCCAAAATATGGGACACCTCATATTGCGGTCATTTTTACGATCCTTCTTTCCGCTCTAGCTCCGTGGTTCGGGCGTGAAGCGTTAGAATGGGTTGTAGATATGTCTTCAATCGGTGTATCAATTGCCTATTTCTATACATGTTTAACGGCTTTTAAACTATTTAAATGGGATCAAAGAGATGTTATCGATCGAACGAAACAGGAAGCGGCTCCTGTTAAGAAAATCATTTCATTAATCGGGATGATTGCAAGTTTAGTATTTGTTGCATTATTGCTTGTACCAGGTTCTCCTGCATTTTTGGGGATGGAATCTAGAATAACCCTCATCATTTGGATTGTGATTGGCATTTTTTTCTATTTATTTAAACGTAAAGAGTATAATGCCATTCCCGAAGAAGAACTCAATTATTTAATTTTAGGATCAACTGAAAAAATCAAAGGGGAACAGGACGATATCAGCTAAACAACATATTTTCTTATCAATACCTTAAATTTATCTTGCCAATATATAAAGAATCATGTATCATAGATAAAAATTAAGAAAAAGTACTGTATAACCTTTAGAATATGGCTAGAGGGTTTCTACCAGGAACCATAAACTCCTGATTACAGAACGTGGATACAATCTATTCACATTTTGTAATTAGGCGTTTTTTTGTTTGCTAAAATCGGTTGAAAGAAATGATGAGAGGTACTTGGAAGAAAGGAAAGAAGAACGTGAATTTTAGAGTTTATATGATGGCACTTGCAACAGTTGCTGTTGGTTTAGTCGAATTAATTGTCGGTGGGATTTTACCATCGATAGCAGATGAATTTAATGTGTCTCTTAGTACAGCTGGTCAATTAATTACCGTATTTGCGTTTGTCTTCGCAATTGCTGGTCCCGTACTATTAGCCTTAACGAGTGAATTTGAACGAAAAAAATTATATTTAATGGCATTATTTGTTTTCTTTATAGGAAATATTATTACATTTTTTAGTCCAACATTTACAGTTATGATGATTGCACGTGTTATTACTGCTGCAAGTACTGCACTTGTGATCGTGTTATCATTAACGATCGCTGTCAAGATTGTCGCACCAACTCATCGTGCAAAAGCCATTGGTGTTATTTCTATGGGCATTAGCTCATCCCTTGTATTAGGGGTACCTATAGGCATTATGATTACAAATGCATTCGGTTGGCGGTATATCTTTTTAGCCATTGCAGTCTTATCAATCGGATCAATGATCTTAATTTCCGTATTTCTTGAAGCAGTTCCCGGCGAAAAAATGATTCCACTTCGTCAACAACTTAAAACATTGAAAAGTAGTAAGGTGATGAGTGCGCATTTAGCAATTTTATTAATGCTTACTGGTCATTTTACATTATATGCTTACTTCAGACCCTTTTTAGAATCAACAATGGATCTCAATGCCACACTCATTAGTCTTTGTTATTTATTATTCGGAGTGGCTGCAGTCAGTGGGGGAGCAATTGGTGGAACTTTGTCAGACAATATCGGACCGAAAAAAAGTATGATCATTGTGCTTTCAGTATTTGCTTTATCCATGGCCATTTTACCGTTTACGACGTTTTCATTAATTAGCTTTATTCCTGTCATGATGATATGGGGCGCACTAAGTTGGGGACTCTCACCAGCTATGCAAAGTTATATTATTGAAATCGACCCGAAGACAGCACCTGTTCAACAAAGCTTTAATAACTCTGCTTTACAAATTGGGATTTCGGTAGGTTCCATTATCGGTGGTGTATTATTAGAACAAACAGGTTCAGTTGCAAGCATGCCGTTTGTTGGTAGTTTCATCGTTGTCATCGCTTTGGGCTTTGCATTATTTTCATTTAGTAGAACCTATCCGTCAGTTTAACAGAAGTTCGGTTTATCACCGAGCTTCTTTTTATTTTAATTTCATGGGAAAATCTTGTAGGATGGGAATAAGGGAGTGGTTTTTTGACACATTATGCTGCATTAGCAAGAGAAGCGAAAAGAGAAAAAGATTTTACACAAGCCCATACGTATTATAAGCAAGAAATGAAAAGCGAAGGCATTTCAACGGGATTATTGCGTGGAATTGCAAAGACGTATTATTTACAAGGTGAGCACTATTTATCTGTCGTCTTTCATTTAGCTGCGACACATCTAGCGCTACATGATTTTTTACGTGCTTTTGAAAAAGGTGATATCGCGCTCCAACAAGCGGTGAACCAAGTACCTGAAGAAGTTCAAAAGATGTTTCCGCATCCAGTAGGTGCTTTATTGTTATATGATAATGAAACGATGAAACATATTGGACACGCAGGCATTGATCATGATAAGACGTACGAAAAATCCCCTTACTTTAAAATGTATGCAAACATTTATTATGCGAAACTATTAGATAACGGGAGCCTAGAACATCAGCTCAATGAACATGGATTAACAGAAGAGGACCTCAACACATTTGAAAAAACACATTATGAACCAATCGGGTTAAATATGATACTTGATGATTTAAAGTGGAATGAATTACATAATCCAAATGTTTTTTTCTTATATGTTGTTGATCAAATGTAACTGTTAAGAAATCCTTTATCATGCTTTTGAGTCATCTATTGAATATTGCGAAAAAAATGCGTATACTAATCGTACATGTTACAAATACAAATCGGTGCCTCATGAGGAGAATAGAAAATGAAGTGAAAATCTTCAGCGGTCCCACCACTGTAATAGGAAGTAGGATTCGACATACCACTGGAACTCGTTTCTGGGAAGGTGAATCACGCGTAGCCTTAAGCCAGGAGACCTGCCGATTTGTTGGAAAAATAGAAAGTAGATGATGGAAAAGTCTATCGTTTATTTGCGATGCAAATAAATGATAGGCTTTTTGTCGTTTAGAAAAAGGAGCGCTCAGTATGTTAACAAAAGCATTGAAAGATATCTCACCCTTAAATGAATCGATGATGACAAAAGCGGAAGCACATGTCAATCAACTCATTAAACCACCAAAGAGCTTAGGAGAATTGGAAAAAATCGCCATACAACTTGCGGGAATTACAGGTGAATTAACGCCACAACTGAACAAAAAAACAATTATTACATTAGCTGGAGATCACGGTGTTTATGAAGAAGGCGTTACAAGCAATCTACAAGACATTACATATGCTCAAACAATTCTTATGTCCAAAGGACTTCCAGGTGTTTGTGCAATTGGCCAAGTAACAAATACGAAGATTCAAGTTGTCGATATAGGGGTGAAAAAGGATTTACCGGCAGATGTGAATGTCATTGCACGAAAGATTAAATACGGTACGAACAACATCGCAAAAGGTCCTGCAATGACACGTGAGGAAGCAATTCAAGCAATTGAAGTTGGCATTGAAATGGCTGATTTAGCTATAAACGAAGGCGCACAATTGCTCGGAACGGGAGAAATGGGGATTGGGAATACAACACCTAGCACAGCTATGTTAGCAGTCTTCGGAAATATTGACCCAGAAACAATTACAGGGAAAGGTGCTGGAACTGGGGAAGGTGGTATTCAACACAAAATCGATGTTATTCGTCGCGCCATCCATATCAATGACCCAAATCGTCATGATCCAATTGATATACTTGCTAAAGTCGGAGGGCTTGAAATCGGGGGAATGGCGGGTGTTATGATTGGTGCTGCCAAAAACCGTGTCCCTGTTGTTGTCGATGGTTATATCTCAACAGTAGCTGCGCTATTAGCTGTTAGACTGGAGCCGAAAATAAAACCGTATTTAATTGCATCACATGCGACCGAGGAACCTGGTGGAGTTTTTGCGAGTCAACTCGTTGGTATTGAACCTGTATTACAAATGAAGATGTGTCTTGGTGAGGGCTCAGGTGCTGCTTTAATGATGCCAATAATCGACGCGGCAATGAGCATGATGAAAAATATGCCTACTTTTGAAGATGTCGGCATGAAACTATAGTGATCTTGCTATTTTTTTTGCTCGTTTAATAAATGCATATGTATAAAAAAACCTTTTTGACAATAAATCATTTTTTTATTTTGCAAAGACAAGTTATAATAAACAAACAAGGAAAAGAGAGGTGGCGTCGTATATATGACAGCAAACAAATACGAACTAGACGTAAGTGAGCAACAACAATTGCTAGAAATCCTACAAAAGCGGTTCGAGACATATCCCGAACGACATGAAGGAATAGAATGGAACAGCATTCTAGAACGCCTTCAGCAACACCCACAGAAATTATGGGTACTTTCTGAAATGGAAAGAACAGGTGGAGAACCTGATGTGTTACATTACGATGCAGAAAAAGATGAATACATTTTCTATGATTGTGCAAAAGAGAGTCCCAAAGGAAGAAGAAGCGTTTGTTTTGATGAAGAAGCGCGCTTAAAAAGAAAAAAATTCCCACCCGAGGAAAGCGTAGAAAAGATGCTTACAGAAATGAAATTTGAGCTATTAACAGAGGAAGATTATCGGTTTCTTCAGCAATTTGGCCCATTTGACCAAAAAACTTCTAGTTGGATTCAAACGCCAGAAAAAATTCGCTCTTTAGGGGGCGCACTATTTTGTGATTATCGCTATGAAACGGTCTTTTTATATCATAATGGTGCGGACTCGTATTACGGATCTCGCGGATTTAGAGGATTATTAAAAGTATAAGCAGTAACATTCGAAAAAAGCGTCCTTTACTTTAGACAAGTAGAGAACGCTTTTTTTGAATGTTAATCATGAATCTATAAAAGTAGATGTTATACGAACAAGTGTATGGTACAATAAGTTTATAATAGTATTGGTTTTCAAGGGTGGCCTGCATCCCCATTTTCTATCCATTCAATTAATGGTAGGAAGGGGGTGTTGCTATGACAATATTTCAATCGCTTGTCATTATGATTAGTTTTTCAGCACTAATCGTATCTGTGATCACACTGGCGTATAATATGTCACAAAAGAAATAATCCACCCTTGAGTTTTGCGGCTCGGGTGGATTATTTGTTCCTGGGATGCTAACGCCCTTAACGGGAACCAGCTATTATAATGGATCGTTCAGTGCTCCAACACTGAGCGATCTTTTTATTCTACGTCATTTATACGTTCATTATACGATAAAATGGCTCCTGAAGCAATAAAAGGATCATCATTCATATAAAACGTACGGGACGAGTGTTTTTATGAATTAAGTGCGCTTTTTCACACACCAGAACAATTGTTCTAATTAATTTTGTTTATATATAATCCTACCATCAACTTTCCTTGTTTTAGGCTTTTTCCTAAATGATTTAGGGTATTGTATATGAAAACGATTTATCGTTCATGAATTGCATATAGTTCATTGAAGGGGGCTTTTTTATGTTATTTTATCGTCAATACTGTCGTATTTATCAAACTGTAATGCGTAAAACAATGACATTTTTACCATGGCGTGAACCACGTTTATTAATAGGTAAAAATTGTTTGCGAGAATTACCAACTATTATTGTTCAAGAAGGATTAACACGCCTTTTATTTATAACAGATCGAGGCATACTGAAGACTGAATTATTCCAACCTTTATTGCAACAGTTCAGCGATTTAAATATTCACATCACGATTTATTCTGATACAGTAGCAAATCCAACGATTCAAAATGTTGAAGAAGCGGTTACGTTATATCAAATGCATCATTGTGATGGAATCATCGCATTTGGAGGCGGATCACCAATAGATTGTGCAAAAGTAGTTGCTGCACGTGTAGCCAATCCACATAAAACCATATATGCAATGCGTGGATTACTAAAAGTACGTAAAAAGACACCAATCCTTATTGCGGTTCCAACGACTTCAGGAACTGGTAGTGAAGCCACATTAGCGGCAGTTATTTCAAACAATGATACAAATGAAAAATTCGCCCTAATGGACCCAGCTTTATTGCCACATATCGTTGTATTAGACCCTACACTAACTTTAACTGTACCAAAAGGAATTACCGCAGCAACTGGTATGGATGCGCTCACGCATGCCGTAGAAGCTTTTATTGGCAATAGTAACACCGCTGATACAGAACGTTGGAGTAAAGAAACAGTTAAAATCATTTTTAGTGAGTTGCGTACTGTATACGATCATCCTGAGCACATCCAAGCACGTAAAAAAATGCAAACTGCAGCATATTTAGCTGGAAAAGCATTTACACGTGCATATGTTGGGAATGTGCATGCGATGGCACATACATTAAGTGCTTTTTATCATGTACCACACGGTGTTGCAAATGCAGTATTACTGCCAATCGTTTTAGATTATTATGGAAAATCCATTCACAAGCGTCTTGCACAATTGGCAGATACTATTAATCTATGTGATCCACAGGAAGCAGATGAAGTAAAAGCTCAAGCATTTATTCAAGCAATTCATACATTAAATGGGTATATGAAAATCCCAAAGAAATTAGATTGTATCAAAACGAAAGATCTACAAGCGATGGCAGAACAAGCTGTACAAGAAGCAAATCCGTTGTATCCAGTGCCAGTTATATTTACAGCTAAAGACATGCAACTGATTTTACAACAAGTTTGATGAGCAGTTTAAGAGAACAGTTATTTATACGCGTATTATGAGTAGCTGTTTGTTTATTTTATTGAAATGAATGATAGAATGTACGATTCGACAAATAGCATGATGCATATGAAATCAATAGAGAATACGTAAGTATCGAAAAATCTATCTATAGGAGTGAATAGAAGGTATATGAAATATAGGCATTTCACAATTCATTATTTTAGTTTACATAATATATATTATCGTAAGTTACGTTTCAAAGAATAGTATACTTGTGATATTGAGATATTTTGTAAATTTATAAACAAATATCAACTTTAATTAAATAATGTTTGCTTATGAATTCTGCTAGATATGAAGACTTAAAAAATTCTACTGCGTATGCCATTATTTATCACGACCAAGTGCTTTCATTTGAATATAATGTTTGTCGAGAAAATCTTCAATTTTTTCTGTTCTTTATTTGTAACAACTTTTATATTGCTAATCAGATTTTTTCGATCATCAATTACGTCTCAATGAAACTCGATTGCAATTAGTAAATCCTTAGCGCGATCTAAATAATCTTTTAAATTAAATGTTAACGCTTCCTTTGTCAGGTTTTCTTCATGTTTTTCATAAGAAAAAAACAACGTCTGGAACAACCACTTCTGAAATGGAAATACTTTTGCGTCCTCATCTTCATTACTTGAACAAGCAACTAATATGACAGCATTCATGGATAAACCTTTTTAAATCGTTCACAAACAACGAGCATGTCTGGCGAAAATGTAAGTTGATAAGCTTTTAATTCATGTTTAAAAAATTGTTCATGTGCTTTCCACCAATATGCATAGTCCCCTTCACCTTCAGCTAACGCAAAAGATTCTGTTACTTTATTCATTGGTAATACTTCAACAGATTCATTTTGAATAATTGCCACAGGTTTATTTTTTTCATTTAATACAATATCATATTGGCCAACTTGAGGGAGCGCTTCCTTTTCAAGTTCATAAAATACATGACCTGAAGTTGTAGCCGTCTTCTGACCTTTTACAACTAAATCTGCCAACCAATCAGCTGAAACACCAAACTGAAAAGCGTCACGGTATACGATTCCTTCTTGATTTGTTTTTTCACAAAATTCATGCCAAAATTGTTCATATTGTCTCATATGAATTCCCCCTATTCTTAAATATGTCGATGGAAGCGCATAAATTTATCCTGTACGTTTCCATCGATTATGATTCGTTTGTATTTGCCGCTTCTATTATGTTTCACTATTATGAAAACATGATAGAAAAGTATTACTCACTGCACACCATTTTCGATAATTGAAAAAGTTTGTTGCTCACAATTGATTTCTGCCTGAACACCGTACGGTAAAATACATTTTGGCTCTGTATGACCAAAATTCGCATTATACATAATTGGAATATGTTGCAATTCATATTCTTTCATTACCGTTATTATTTCTACTTTATAGGCTTCATAATGTTCTTCATCTTGTGGTTTTCCGAAAATAATCCCATTTACTTGGTCTAAAATCCCTTGTGCAGCATAATTACGTAACCAATAACGAATTGATCGCGGTGGCGGTTTTTCTTCAGACGTTTCGAAAAAGAGGATACAATCTCTCCACATTTCTTTTGATGGCCATAGTTCCGTTCCTTTAAGCGTCTCCAACACTTCCATACAACCACCAATAAGAGGACCTTGTACAATCCCCTTCCCTTGCAATACTTCATAACCTGTATGTTGGCGCATATTTCTTCGAATATGATGATTTCCTTCCACCCAATCGATAAATTCACTCGTCCAATGTTTCGCTGGCTGAATGTTTCCTACTGGTTCCGTTGAAAATAAAGTGCGCTCAATAAAATCAATCGTATACGAATCCATTTCAACATTTTCAGCAAAATCCGTTAAAATGGCTGGACCATAAAATGAAGTAAGTCCCGCTTTCATACACATAAATTGTAAGACCGTTACATCTGAATAGCCCATGACAATTTTTGGGTTTTCTCGTATCGTAACCATATCAATATATGGCAACAACCGAATACTATCTTCGCCACCGATATTCGCAATAATTGCTTTAATAGAAGAATCTTTAAAAGCCTCCATTAAGTCATCGGCACGTGCTTCAGGATGATGATATAAATAATCTGCTCCCTTCAAACTATTAGGCATGGCAATAACATTTAGTCCAAATACATCTTCTAGTCGTTGAATTCCTTGTTTGTAACGCCATTGTAATGCAGGTTCTCCCGCTCCACCCCAGGAAGGACTAATGGTTGCTACAGTATCTCCACGTTTCAATCTTTGTGGTTTAATGAACATATATACGCCCTCTCTCTCATGTTAAACTTGCATTAAGCCACATCCAACTGCAATCGAATCGTTTTTAGTGGATGTCCCTCAAATGGGTTATCGTATTCAGCGATAATATGAAACCCCTTTGCCAAATAAAACCCTTTTCCAATATCATTTTCTTTTTCTACTTCAACAATAATCTTTTGGACATTGTCGATTGCTTCAATCCCTGCTTGCAAAAACGCCGAACCAATTCCAAGACCTTGATAAGCCGGCAAAATATACACAGCAGCTAACTCCGCTTCTTTTTGTTCATTTACCTTCCCATAATTTGCAAAACCGACAACTGTGCCATCTACTTCCGCTACAAAAATTAAAGAATGTGCCAATCTTCTTTGCATCATGTCATCATTATAGGCTTCTGCTAAAAAACGATCTTGAATGGTCAGAGGAATAATCCCTTCATACGTTGCATGCCAACTATCTTTCGCAACACTTTGCACTTGTTTGATATCTTCTTCTTTCATCTTTCGAATCATATACTGCAATTTTTGCGCCCCCTTGTATAAAATTCGTTGTATGTAAAAAGCCAAATAAGCATCTCATCTTATTTGGCTTTTCAAACGAACCTTCATTATTTCATTAATTTCATAAACTCACGCATTAAACCAGGTAAATCAGGCCAAGCATGCCCTGAAACCAAATTATTGTCTACGTATAATGCTTCATCCATATACGTTCCGCCCGCTGCTTGTACTTCAGGCTTACACGCAATGTACGCCGTATATTTTCGACCATCCGTTAACCCTGGTATGACAGTTAATACTTGTGATGCATGACACACAATAGCTACTGGTTTGTTTTCATCAAAGAAATGCTTGACGATTGACGGGACATGTTCATTTAAGCGAATATATTCAGGAGCTCTTCCACCAGGAATGATTAAGCCATCATAATCAGATGGATTTACATCTTCAAATGCGACATGTGATTCTAATCCATATGCCGGTAACTCGATATATGTTTCTTTATCATCGACAAAATCATGTACGACTGTGTACAATTTTTTAACACTTGGTGACGCAATTGTTGCTTCAAATCCTTCTTCTAAACAGCGATAATACGGATAAAACACTTCTAAAGCTTCAACACCATCTCCAGTAATCAGTAACACTTTTTTCGACATGAAATCATCCTCCTATAGTGACGCC
>DATGUZ010000062.1:0-18661 GCA_035300865.1 Sporosarcina sp. | reverse complement strand
GCCCGATTTGTATATGATCAAACAAGAATATCCCATTTTTCATACGCGCAACATCATCTTCTGTAATTGAAAGTTGACCATAGTTCACATATACATCCTGATTTTCATGCCATTCCTCAATAAATTCCGCGCCAAAATCATACGCATCATTTTCTATAACTTCTTCCGCAAATGTTGTAAACTGGGCTTTTTCTTCATTCCACTTATACGTTGTGAAATACCAACCGATTGTACCCCCATTTAAATCACTGTTATTATAGCTATATACTTGCCAATATTGATCATCAATGACTTTCATCGTTTGATGGGAAATCATCCGTTCATCTTCCTCATCAATTTGAACAGGTTTCAGTTCTTCATTTTGTAACACCCATAAACGTATCGATGATGCCGTAGATGTTTCATTCGTCGTCCAACCAATAAATGTATTTTCACCTATTGTAAAAGGCTTCAAAGCACTTTCATCTAAACGGATCATTGCTTGATCTAGTTCCTCTTGTAAATAACCTACTTCATCCTCTTTGTACACAACAAATAAAGATACTTTTCCGCTAAAGTATTCTTCACCTGCTTCACCCAAAGCGGTTGTATGTTCAAATGTATCAACTGCACCATCTTCTTTTACTACATAAACAGCTAGATCATCCGCTACATCCCATGTTAACAATGCATGTTCTTCCAACTCATCACGTGTACGTAGTTCTTTTCCCTCATGCACATGAACCTTTTCTTCTTTTTCTACATTTTTCACTGCTGCTTCTTTATCAATCACTTCATGTTGTTCTTCTGTTTCTGTTTTGCCCCCGTCTTGTTGGCAACCTGCAAGTGATACAGCAGCGAGAAGTGTAGACATTACGAACGTAAACTTCTTCATATTACTCATCCTCCCATATTTGTATATTGCGGTTGTATGTAGCGCAAGATTTCATTGTTACAAAACGCTTTCCTTTTGTACATTTACGTGCAACTTCTGAAATGGTTTCATCTGACTACATATAAAAAGTGATTTTTTCGTCATTTAGGGTATGCATAGAAGGATTAGATTTTAGGAGGTTGATTGGATGACTTGGAAAAGTGTGAAAGATGTCAGTTTAATTACGATTGGATGTCTTACATATGCACTCGCGTTGACATTGCTCGCGATGCCAAATGAATTGACAGAAGGTGGCATTCCAGGGGCTGCCCTCATTTTATATTATGCATTTGATTGGTCACCAGGGATTATAACGTTTATCCTAACGACACTCATTATGATAATCGGTTTTAAATATATACCGAAACGTGCCACTGCTTTATCCCTTTTAACGCTTCCCCTTATTTCAGGATTTATGTACCTAACGGAAGGTTTGGCACCGTCTTTAGGTGACCCACTTGTTTCGGCGATTTTTGCTGGTCTACTCATTGGGTTTGGTATGGGCCTTATTTTAAAAACAGGTAGTACAATGGGCGGAACGAGTTTAATTGCAAGAATGTGTCAAGATTTACTCGGATGGGATCTCGTCCGTACTATTTTCGTTCTCGATGTGTTAATCGTTCTAGCAGGTCTATTCGTTATTGGGCCCCTTCATGTGATGTATACATTGATTGCTCTTTTCATTGCCAAAAAGGCAACAGATTTAGTGATTGAAGGACTTGACCCTCGAAAAGCGGTCAGTGTTATTTCAACAAAAGCACCTGAAATTGCTGAAGCACTCATCAATCAAATGGAGCTAAGTGTTACAGTTCTAAAAGGATATGGCGGTTATTCGAAGCGTGATACGGATATGACATATGTCATTATTAATAAATATCAATTGGTTCGTCTGAAAAGAATTATTTCAGAAGTCGACGATAAAGCATTTGTCGTTGTGCACGACGTACGTGATGTAGCAGGCGGTAGTTTTGCTTGGACCGCTGCCAATATGAAATAACATATATAAAGCACCTCTTATTGATAGATTTGGAATGAATAACTGAATCCTCAATGAGAGATGCTTTTTTATTGTGCTTCTTTTTAATGGTCATTAAAAATGTTGGACGAACAATACGAATAACTGCATGGAGTAAGTGTACAATTTCATTCTTTCAATTGTTGTTCAAAGAAGCGAATCGTTTCCCCATGCATCGTTAAAACATTTTCCAGTTTTTCAGTTTGATGACCCTCATCTTCAAATACAGTTAATTCAACAGATTGTCCCCGGTCACGCATTCCTTGAACGAGTTGCTCTGCTTCGCTAACTGGTACACGCGTGTCATTTTTCCCGTGAAATACGAGCAATGGTGCTTGAATATTCGCAGCGAGACGTAAAGGTGAAATTTCTTCAAAGAACTCGCGATGATCTACAAGCGTTCCATATTCGCATTCACGCAAACGACGTCGCCAAGGACCTGTATTTTCTAAAAAACTTGTAAAATGCGAAATACCAACGATATTTACGCCTGCTTTCCATATTTCTGGATAGTGTGTTAATGATGCAAGCACCATAAAACCACCGTAACTTCTCCCAACAACGCCAACATGCTCACGATCAATTGCATGAACATTTGCTAAATGGTCGACTAAACAAGCTAAGTCTTGCACTGCATCTAATCGTTTCACACCGTCATCCAATTTAATATACGTACGTCCATAGCCACGACTCCCTCGAACATTGGGTGCAACAACGACAAATCCGTTTGCCGCTAAATATTGAATGACTGGGTTGTAGGTTGAACGAATTTGACTTTCTGGACCGCCGTGAACATATACGACAACAGGTTTTCCTTCTGTTTCTCCTTTTGCATATAAGAAATAGGGTACTTGCAAATCATCAAATGATGCAAAACTATGTAAAATAGGCGTTACCCAATCCCCTTCAACTTGCTGTTCACAACTTACTTCCGTAAGACGTTTGAACGCATGCTGTTCTAATTGATAACACCATACATCTCCCGGAATGGTAGCAGCTTTCAACGTAAATAATAGGGTTTGATCATTCAGCCAATGGAGTGATTCAATTACACTTAAAGGTAAGGTTTCTAGCTTTTGAACAATCTTTGTTTCAAGATCTACATAAGCTAATTCAGAATAACCTCCTTTATTAATTGTAAATGCGAGTTTTCCTGCTTGTTCATTTAACACCAATGTTTCAATATCCCAAAATTCATCTCCATATACTTTTTGAATTTTAGTTGGCTCATCAAATTGAAGATAGCCGATAAACATCATTTCTTCTCCGATATTTGTAAGTACATATGCCCCTTTTCCATCAGCCGTTAATTGAATATCATCATAGGATGCCAAGAGCTTTTCATGGTCAATTCTTTCCACATGGCCTGTTAGGATCGACAGCTTATACAGTCGATGTTCAATATTTGTTTCATTCACCCGTATAAGTAAATGTTCTCCGTCTTTTAACCAGCAAATTGGTTCACAAATTCCATCATATTCCAGAACAGTCGTTAATTGTTGCGTTTCAACGTCCATTGTAAAAATATCAAAATAACCTGGATGACGTCGATTACTTGAGAAGCAAATTGACTTGCCATTTGGCGACCACCCACCAAATTTATGAAAATAGTGTGGCTCGAAAACGAGTTTTCTGACTGTTTCATCCTCATAATTCTGTATGTAAAATTGCGCCTTCTCATTTCCATCTTCGTCGATTTCGATGATCGCTTTATTACCTGACGGGGAATGATGAACCGCTAATACGCGATCAGGATAGGTTCCGTAAGAAGAGATGTTCCCATTTATATCTCCTTTCCAAACAGTTGGAATGCCTGTCTCATTAGAAATAAATGTAAATTGCTCACCTGTTTGAAGCGGTTGACAGCTATAGACATTTGGTACAGTAATATAATGTTGCAATAATGATTCTTCTTGCATATTCGTCTCCCCTTTATGAAAATTCTTGCTGCTTATTTTCTCATAATTTAAAACAATAATCAATATTATTTATTTTCAGAATTCCATTGACTTGCATCTATTTGATATGCTATATTTTTAAACAATTATTACAAATATATCGTTTTCTCGTAATAATTACTTTACTTTATTAGGGGGGATTGTATGAAACGTTCTACAAAATTATGGAGTTTTTCAGTAATGATTTTTCTGCTCATCTTTAGTTTAGCTGCATGTGCTGGTGGTGGAGATAGTTCTAGTGCTGGCGCTAGTAATGGAGAGAAAAAAAATGATCAAAAAACCGTTGAAGGCGGCGATTTAGTACTTGCTGTTTTATCAGATGCTTCAACATTAGATCCTGCAAACGCAACAGATGTTCCTTCAAATAACTTATTAATCAATATTTACGATACGCTTTTAAATCGTGATGAAGAGAATAATATTATTGAAGGGCTTGCAACAGAGTGGGAACCAATTGATGATACAACTTATGAATTAACACTTCGTGATGACGTTGTATTTCATGATGGCGAAGCATTTAATGCGGAAGTTGTTAAAATGAATATTGACCGCATTTTAGACGAGAAAATTGGTTCACCACGTTACTATTTATATGAAATGATTGATAAAGTCGAAGTAATTGATGAATATAAAGTACGTATAACAACTGAATATCCATTTGCACCGATTTTTTCTCGCTTCACGTTAGCTAGTTTAGGAATGATTAGTCCGAAAGCTATTGAAGAAGACTATAAGGCGATGGAAAATGGTGAAGAACCAGGTTCATACATTTCCAACAATCCTATTGGAACTGGTAAATTTAAATTTGAAGATTGGAAACCTGGTAATGAAATTAAATTGGTGAAAAATGAAGACTATTGGACAGATCCAGTTCATGTCGATTCAGTAACATTTAAGGTCATTCCTGAAAGTACAACACGTATCGCAGATCTAGAACGTGGCTTTGTTCATATGGCCGATCCAGTTGAACCAATTGAGGTAGAATCCATTAATAATGGAGATTATGGTTTCGTTTTACAACAACCATCTGCAAGTTTATCCTATGTTGGGTTTAATACAGAAAAAGAGCCATTCAATGATGTTCGTGTTCGACAAGCTTTATCGATGATGATTGACCGTGAAGAAGTGATTGATGGCGTTTACGAAGGATTTGGAATTGCAGCAGTGGGACCACTTGCGCCTTCAATCCCAGGGTTTAACAAAGATTCTAAACCAATTACAGGGACAGTTGAAGAAGCAAAAGAATTATTAAAAGAAGCTGGTTATGAAGACGGATTCGACATGGAGCTGTGGACGAATGATAATCCACAACGTGTAGATATTGCGATTATTTTACAAAACAGTTTAAAAGAATTAAATATTAATGTAAAAGTAGAACAAATGGAGTTCGGTGCATACTTAGACAAAACGTCTGAAGGTAAACATGATGCATTCATTCTCGGTTGGTCAAATAGTTCGGGTGATGCGGATAACACGTTCTATCCTTTATTCCATAGTGAACAAAAAGGTAGCCCAGGAAACCGTACATTCTATGACAATCCAAAAGTTGACGAATTATTAGAGGATGCACGTCGTGAAGCAGATCCGGATAAGCGTAATGAGATTTACGATGAAGTTTCTCAAATTCTTATTGAAGATGCACCTATGCTCTTCTTACTCTATACAGAATTTTTAGTAGGTGTTAGCAATCAAATTACAGGGCTTGAAGTTGATGAAGGCGGCTACTATTTACTAGAAAACGTACAATTCGTAGAAGAATAATAAAAAAAGCGATTCCATTGTATTGTGGAATCGCTTTTTATCGGTTATTTTTCGTTATTTATTTCTTGTTGTAATGTTGCAATGACAAGTTCCGGTCGGTTATTCACTCGTAATGGGAACAAGCTATTCCCTAATCCCCTGCTGACAATCATTGTTGTGTCATTTTCTATAAACTGCCCAGCAGTGTATGTTGGAAGTATGCCTTGATTCGGTGCAATCATGCCACCGACGAAAGGAATTCGAATTTGCCCACCATGAGCATGTCCTGTAAGTACAAGATTTATTTTCTCTTTTGCATATAGATCAAGCATTTCTGGTCTATGTGATAGAAGCAATGTAAAGTGTTCTCTGTCCAATGCTAAATTCGTTATCGCTGACTCGATCACCGCTTCTTCAGTATGATTTCCATTCACGTTAAATGCAGGGTCTTCAACGCCCGCAATCGTTATTACATCATCATTTACTTGCATATTTTCCGCCCGATTATCAAGTACTTCCACACCTAAATCAATCATCGCTGTTTTAAACGCTTCATACTCCTCAATTCGAGCTTCATGATTTCCAGGTACATAATAAACAGGCGCAATGTTCACTGCTTTTTCTAGAAAGACTAATGCAACTGAAAGATTAGTTCTTCGTGAATCGACAACATCCCCTGTCACAGCAATAAGATCTGGTTTCGCTTCTTGTATTTTTGCCATGAGTTTATCTTGGGCTTTTCCAAAAGATTTATTATGTAAATCTGAAACTTGCACAACGGTGAATCCAGTTAACGCTTCAGTTATTGCTGGGTCTTTCACTGTATAAGCCGTCGTTTGGATAGATTCATTTCCCCAATATAGCCAACCTATACAACCAATCATTAGTAAACTTGTGATCCCTTTTTTGATGCTTTTTCGCATGAATATACGCCTCATTTTTTGGTAGTTAATGATGAGACGCTAAACCGTTATAAAAAGTTCTTTATGTTATCAAGAATCAAAGACTTTCTGCATTTTTTCTCGATCATAGTCTAATAACCATTGTGCATATTGTTGATAGCACGGTCGAAGTGTTTCTTTATCTTGAGCTACAATATCCAATCCGCGATCATCGTATAAATGAAAAAGTACTTTGTCATTTGGATTCATCAAATAAACAGCAGATGCAAAAAAATTGTGTCCTCCAATATCTGCGTAAATAATCTCTTTTAACAGTTGGTCAATTGAAAGTGTAGTACTCATTAAATCCCAGTATAAAGAAGTTATACAATATTCATCACCTTCAAGTGTAAATTGTTGAACCATTCGCTCTGTAGGCTCTGGCAAATGACAACTGTCACGAATTACTTTCAGCTCTTTCTCCAACTCCTTGCCAATAGAATGAAGATCTATTCGTAATATCGTAAAAGGCTTTGGCAATATATTAAAAATTGTACGCGCCCGATGATATGCTTCCTGCAAATACTCTGGATTCGTAATTTCTTTGCGAAATATCCCTTTTTTAATATAGATGTCTGCTTCTCCCCCAATTTCAAAGCGGATACCAATTGGCGCCTGATAAAAGATTGGTTGCTCAAATGACACCATTCCAATCTCGTAAATAGTGTAAGAAAAATGATTGATTAATTTCATCGTGATACCTCGTTTCGTCCTTGTATTCTCTACATTATACGATACCGACACGTCTTTATGGAGGTAGAATATCGTTTTGTATGATGAATCAATCAATTCATCTGCATCATACAAAACAAAAGGATTGAAAGGAATACATTTTTCTATTAGAATGAATATAGATTATCGATAATCTATAATATATAACTCTTTAATGTAACGCTTCAATAGATTGAATATGATAAAATAGAAAGATATCAATTTATTGGAGTGGTTCGATGGCTTTTCAAAATAATTCAATTTCAAAACAAACAATTTCAGAGCAAATTGCTGAACAATTATTATTTCGTATATTTTCTGGCGTTTATAAACAAGGCGAACGTTTAGTAGAGGCAACAATCGCTAAGGAGCTACAAGTAAGTCATGCCCCAGTCCGTGAAGCGCTTTATTTATTGCAAATAGATGGTGTTGTTGAAAAGATTCAACATAAAGGCGTTCGTGTTAAAACCATTTCCGATCAAGAATTAGCGGATTATTTAGAAGCACTTTATGCGATTTTAGAATTTGCTTTTACGAAGTGTGAGCCTAAATGGTCAGACGATTTACAACGAGAATTAATCAATCGTTTCGAAATGATGGAGCAAAAGAAATCATCTGAAAATATTTATGAGTATGTAATTTCATTTGCACATCTTCTACAATTATTTGTAGAAGTGTCCGGTAATATTGCAATGATGCGCTTTTTTAAAGAAACGATATTTGTCACAAATGTTGCCGCACAGACGAAATGGAAAATGGATTTATTAGCTTCCTATCACGCGTCTATTCAAACATTTATCAATTGTATTGAAAAGTATGATTTTGAAAATGCCCGAAAAGCAATTAAAGATGTTATTTTATGGCATCACTTTAATTAAACTTGATGGAGGGTATTTATAATGAAAGCAGCAGTTTGGCATGGTGTAAAAGATATTAGAGTTGAAGACGTAACATTACGTCCTTTAAAAGCAGACGAAGTCAAAGTGAAAGTCGCTTGGGCTGGCATTTGTGGAAGTGATTTACACGAATATGTAGAAGGTCCCGTTTTCGTCCCTGTTGAAGAAAAAGCTGAATTAACAGGCGAGATTGCACCGCTTACAATGGGTCACGAGTTTGCAGGTGTTATTGAAGAAGTCGGTGAAAATGTTCATGAGTATAAAATTGGTGATCGCGTTGTCATTAATCCAACATTAACTTATGGCAATAAGCATGAAGATCTTGATCGTTATGACGGTTTCAATTTTATTGGATTACATGGAAATGGCGGTTTTGCAGATTACGCAAACGTTCCTGCTTCAAACCTACATCGATTACCAGATAACTTAACTTTGCAAGATGGTGCATTAGTTGAGCCAACTGCAGTTGCTGTACAAGCTGTAAAAGATGCAGGTGTTACTTTAGGCGATGCGGTTGCTGTATTTGGCGCAGGTCCAATCGGGTTATTAACAATTATTGCTGCAAAAGCATCTGGTGCAAGTAAAGTGATTGTGTTAGATTTATCGGACGATCGTTTAGCAAAAGCAAAAGAACTTGGCGCAACACATACGATTAATTCTGGTCAAGGTAATCCTGTTGAAGCAGTTCGTGAAATTGTTCCAGATGGTGTTGACGTATCGTTTGAAGTTGCGGGTGTTGCCCCTACATTCAAACAGGCGATTGATGTGACGAAAGCTCGTGGAAATATGATGATTGTATCAATTTTCGCACGACCAATTGAGTGGAACCCACTTCATTTAACAAATACTGGCGTTAATATTATGTCTTCAATTTGTTATACGCCTTCTATTTTCCAAAGAACAATTGATGCGATGAGTGCAGGTCAATTAAAACCACAAGGCATTATTACAAGCCAAATTGCATTAGACGAAATTGTTACAAATGGTTTTGAAACCTTAACAAATGACAAAACACAATCGAAAATTTTAGTTTCGATGAGTGGAGAAAAATAATCCAAAGAGCATGGCTAAATATAGCCATGCTCTTTATTTACTAACTCCCCCCTTTTCAACATTTACATAATACGCCACAGAAAACAATGTATTCACAAACTATTTTCTATCTTTCAAATTTGTTATAATACGATAAAGATAGGAATGTGAGGTGAGGAAAAAATTGCGTTTACCAGGAAATCGAATTGTAAAAACAGCTGTAGCCGTATTTTTGACTGCTTTTATTTGCCAATTAATTGGGTGGCCACCCGTGTTTGCGGTCATTACAGCCATTGTCACACTTGAACCAACTGTGACCGACTCTATTAAAAAAGGAATCATACGTTTTCCAGCCTCGGCAATTGGTTCTTTTTATGCCGTTCTGTTCATTTCATTATTTGGAAACTCTGCACTTACGTATACACTTGCAGCCGTGCTTACAATTTTAACCTGTTATCAATTAAAGCTACACGCTGGATTACTCGTTGCAACCATTACTGCCGTCGCAATGATTGAAGTCGTCTATGATCACTATTGGATGTCGTTCTTCATTCGTCTTGGCACAACTACGATTGGACTTACAGTTTCTACTTTAGTCAATATGTTCATTTTCCCACCGAATTATCGCAAAACAATTGAACAAAACTTAAAAGAACTTTATATCGATTTAGGACAGGCATTGATGGACATTCATCATCCGTCAAAAATGAATAAAGCCAATAGTCGTATCAAACGTAAAATTAAAAAAACAGAACAACTGATTCATTATGATATAGAGGATACGCATTTCCGTACTTTTTTCGAACGAGACGAAGCAGAACATACATATTTATCCGATGCGCTCCATCAATTGGAGTTAATTCATTATCATATAAATAATCTGATCCCGATATCTATCAATGACACGGCTTTTTCCACGGAACATCGGCAACTCATTGATCGTGCATTAACCGATACGACCACATATATGTTAGGTAACCAACAAATTGATTTAACCAAAAATGAAGAAGCACTTAAAATGGTTATGCGTGAGTTTTGGCGAAGTCAGCATGGCAGTGAAACATTCCAACAATCCTTATTGCCCAATGAATTAATCGTATTATATGAACTCACATCCTTATTGCATATTGTCAACCGCAATACAGTAGAAAAAGGTAGAACCGCTTAGTTCTACCTTTTTTCTATCAGTTATTCATCTAATTGTTTCTTTTCTAGCAATAATCGTTGAAACTCTTCTTCCAGTGATGCTGTCGGTTCAATACTTATTCGACTGAGAACATCTGTTATTTTTGTGTCGATTAATAAACGCTTTGCTTCATGATGATCGTGTTCTTCAATGGATTGATATGCTTCATATTCTTCGTATGTTCCATCAAAATGAATAAGCTGTTCATCTTTTATGTCCATGATGTTCGTTGCAACGTTCTGGATAAACATCCGATCATGGGAAGCGAAAATAACGGTTCCTTTATAATTCATTAATAATGCTTCAAGCGCTTCTAACGCAATAACGTCTAAATAATTAGTCGGTTCATCCAATACAAGCATATTCGCATCACTTAGAAACAGCTTCGCTAAAGCGACCTTTACTTTTTCACCACCACTTAACACACACACGTCTTTATACACGTCATCTCCTTGAAAATGCATGCGTGCAAGAACAATACGAATTAGCGTTTCATCTTGCGTGGAATGCATCGAGACATTTTCAAGTATTGTTAACTGTTCATCCAATATTGATAAATGTTGTGTGAAATAACCCATCTTGATCGAAGGAGAAATCGTAATCCCTTCATCTCTTTGAACGATTTTTTTGAGCAATGTTGTTTTACCTGCACCATTCGCACCAATGAGCGCAACTTTCTCTCCTGAACGAATAAAGAATTGAACAGGGTTCCAAAGCTTCTTGTGCTGGATGTGTCCGCTTACATTATTTGCGCGTAAAATGATTTGACCACGGATAGCTTCTTCATTCATTATATTCATTTGGATTTCTTGTGTTTGTTGTGGTTGTTCCACTTCGTCCAATTGTTTTAATCTTGTTTCAAATGCTGAAACAGTCTTTCTTAATTTCTTCTGTTTATTCGCAAAATATGGCTTTACACCTTTTGCTCGTGCTTCTGATCCACTTAACTGTTTCGGCTTTTTCGTTGCACGTTGCGCTTTTTCTTCTTTTTTCCGAATTGCCTCTTCTAACTGTTGTTTTTCTTTTTTATATTTTTCAAAAGCAGCCATTTGTGCTCTTTTTTCTATTTCTTTTTGCGCCAAATAATCATCATAATGTCCTTTATAAATCGTCAGCTGCCCATTGGCAATTTCCCATATGTCTGTACAAACCGCATTTAAAAATGTTCGATCATGGGAAACGATTAATTGTGCTGAACGATTTTGCAGCAATTGTTGTTCTAGCCATTGAATATGCGCTTGGTCTAAATGTGTTGTTGGTTCGTCTAATAATAATACACCTGCCTGTCGATTTAAAGCACGTTGAATATAAGTCTGTGTGATTTCCCCACCGCTTTTCGTTCGATTCTCCTCCTTAAACTGTGGCACATAAACGACTGATGCAGTTATATTGATTTGTCCTTCATCTGGCATCAGTTCTTCGGCAACGATTCGAAGTAATGTCGTTTTACCACAACCATTTTGACCAACAATCCCAATGCGTTGACCTTCATAGATTGAAAAATGTTCGATATTCAATAAACAACGATCTTGTATAAAATGTTTCACTGCAACTCCTTCTACTAATTGCATACACTCATCTCCTTACGCTTGATGTTGAAAGGACACAAAAAAAGCCCCTTATTCTCATCAGAATAGGAAGCTTGTTTCGTACATACGGGTACCTTAAAAAGCCTTGAAATTTCAAGGTTCCTTTACGTATTACAATTCAATCCTATTCTGAAAGCCCATCATATACGCACACCAAAAATAAACAGATCGATCTGTTTTTTTACGTTTCGCTATGATGTTATTTCGATAAAATAGGATTAATTGTACATTGTAATAAAGACACCCTCTCGTATTTGGTTACCATTATCATATAATCTTCTTATCTTGTCGTCAACTATGGAACCACGTAAGTTTCCACTTTTACCTGTTCAAGTCTTGTAGATTTCGTAAGATTATTTCAGTCTTGTCTTTGCGATTTTTATATTTTTCTCTACTAAGGGATGATTCTATCCATCATCCCTTTTAACGTTTCGCTTTATGAACTTTTAATTGCTTGCCTTTAACTGTTCGGTTTTTCATTTCCGCTAACACGTAAGGACCTTTACCATTCAAAATGTCGATATACGTTTCAGTATCTTGGATTTTAATAATCCCAATATCTTCGCCGGTTACATTCGGAATACTTGTAAGTGTACCCACAAAATCTAATGCGCGAAGTTTTTTCTTTTTCCCACCATTTACATATAATTTCATAATGCCTTCATTGACAGATGCGGCTTTATCTTTTTTTACTTTTGGCATTCGTTCAAGTTTCTCCGTAAATGCTGGCATCGCAGCCGTAACTGCTTCTGCAGATGGCTTTTCTTCAGTTGAGATACGCGTCCCCATATACGTTTCCACGTCTGCTAATGCATAACGATCACGATGGGCAACAAATGAAATGGCTTTTCCTTTATGACCAGCACGTCCAGTACGACCAACACGATGAATATAGCTTTCAGTTTCAAACGGGAAGTCGTAATTCATAACATGGCTGATATGATCAATATCAATCCCTCTTGCTGCTACATCTGTTGCGATTAAATAGCGAAAACGCCCCCGCTTAAAATCATCCATCACTGCAAAACGATCGTCTTGTGTCATGCCACCATGCAATTGGTCACACGTATAGAAAAGCGCTTCTAACTTTGCTGTGACTTCATCGACTTGATCTTTTGTATTGCAAAAAATGATACAATGATCTGGGTTTTCAATAACGGTTACATCACGTAATAATGCGAATTTTTCCTCTTTATTCACATGATAAACGACGTGTTCAATATTGTGATTGACCGTCTCCTTTGACGCAATTGTGATCTTTTTAGGCGCCTGCATATACTGTTCACTTAATTGTTCAATATGTGCTGGCATCGTTGCTGAAAAAAGCATCATTGTACGTTTCTTTGGTATATGCGCTAAAATCGTTTCGACTTGTTGAATAAAGCCCATATTCAACATTTCATCTGCTTCATCTAACACAACACAAGCTAATTTCTCTAATTTTAATGTTCCTCTTTCAATATGGTCAAGCACACGACCAGGCGTACCAACAACTACATGACATTTTTGTCGCAATTCTTCTTGTTGAAAACGGAATGGCTGTTTACCATATAACGCTGTCACACGAACACGTTTCAAACGTCCTATATTCGTTATATCCGCTTTTACTTGATCGGCAAGTTCGCGTGTTGGGGTCAATATGAGGACTTGCGGTTTATTTTCCTCCCAATTGACCATTTCACAAATTGGAATGCCAAATGCTGCGGTTTTCCCACTCCCAGTTTGTGATTGAACGACAAGATCTTGTTTCTGTAATGCTTCGGGAATAACGCTCTCCTGAACTTCTGTTGGCTCGAAATAGCCAAGTTTTTCTAACGCTTTTTGAATCTCTTCACTTAATGAAAATTGCTTAAATGTCATCTTCCATCTACCTCTCAATCTTTATTGATTATCGCATAGTTTGCCCATGAAGGCACGAAAGAATGTGAGGAGAATTTGGGAGGTGACTTAATTAATTTTAAAAAGCCTTTATGATTGGTATATATATTCATGTTCTCCATAATAATTTTACATATTATCAAGACATAACCCCCAAGTCTACATACTTGAGGGTTCGTCATTAGCTATCTACTGTAATGGATAGTTCTTTTACATATAAAGAAGGTGAACCATAGCCACCTGGTGCAAAGTGTAAGTCTGCACCAACTTCCTGAATATGCTTTAAATAATCAAAATAATTGCCAGCTACTGTCATTTGTTTAATAGGTACGTCGATTTTCCCGTCTTTAATATAAAAACCTGATGCTGCAACTGAAAAATCTCCTGAAATAGGATTTACTCCTGAATGTAAACCAGCTAAATCTGTGATAAGAACACCTTCTGTAACCCTGCCAATTAATGCTTCACGGCTACTTGTGCCTGGCTCAATATAGAGATTGATCGGTCCAACTGACAGCGTTCCTTTATAAGATGACTTCTTAGCATTTCCAGTTGTTTCCACACCATCTTTTTTCGCCGTTTTCCGATTATGGAATAATGTTTGTAACGTTCCTGCTTCAATAATCGTTTGTTTTTTCGTCGCAACGCCTTCCCCGTCGAAGTTTGTCCCCCATAAGGAGTCTTTGTGATAAGGATCGTCAACAACTGTATAAATAGGTGAAGCGATTGTTTCTCCCACTTTCCCTTTTAGTAAAGATTGGTTTTTCTGCGTATTTTCAGCTGAAAAGATTGGTGTAAATGTGCGCAGTAAGGATGCAGACGCATCATACCGCATAATGACTGGATACTTTTTCGATGGGATTGACAGTCCACCAAGTTGTGCTACTGCTTCTTCTGCTACTTCTCTTGCAATTTCATCTGCATCGATTTCATTAAATTCTCTTGAAAGTTTAATGGTCATCCCAGATTTAATCTCTTCGCCTTCTTTGGCAACAGCCGATACGAAAACAATGAGTCCATTTTGCTTTTCATTCAAGGACAAACCTTGATCATTTGCCAATAATTTTTCCTCAGAAAAGTCTTGGTATACACAGTAATTCACACTTGTAATTCTGGGATCAGCGTCTAACACCTTTTTCTCGATTGATTGAATCAGTGCAATTTTTTCTTCTGTCGAAACGTTTTCCAATGCTTCATTATAATACGTAAATGTATTGTAATGCTCGCTTCCTTTAAAAATGGTCGTACCATCATCTTCATCAAGAATCATGGCATTCTCTTTTGCTTGCGCTAATAAATAAGCAATCGATGCTTCTTCTAACTTTTCTGTGTAAGCATAGCCCATTTTCCCATTAAACAAGCCACGAAATCCGACGCCGCCTTCTTCTGACGTTTCATAACTGTCGATAGCACCTTCAAATATTTTACAATTAAATGATGTTGATTTCTCATAATATAATTCTGCTTCTTGAAATCCTGCATCTTTTGCAGTTGTTAATAATGCTGTTTCAAACTGTTTAATATCCACGTATTATGCCTCCTTCGTTCCACCAACTGTAATCTCACTCACACGAATCATTGGTTGCCCCACGTTAACGGGTAAACTACCACTTACAGAACCACACATACCGGCTCCATGTCCTAAATTATTGCCGACCATATCCACTTTTTGTAAAGTTTGTGCCCCATTTCCAATAAGTGTAGCACCGCGTACTGGACGCTCAATCTTACCATCTTTTACTAAATACGCCTCTGACACTGCAAAATTATAATCTCCTGTTGCGGGATTAACTGAACCACCGCCCATATACTTTGCATATATGCCATTTTCCGTTGCAGCAATAATCTCTTCTGGTGTAGATTTACCAGGCGCAATATACGTGTTTGTCATGCGAGATGTCGGGTTAAAACGATATGACTGACGGCGAGAAGAGCCTGTTGCTTCTGTCTTCATACGACGTGCATTAAATTTATCAATTAAATATCCTTTTAAAATACCATTTTCAATCAAAATATTTTTACGTGTTTTTTCACCTTCATCGTCAATATTTAACGATCCCCACTCATTCGGAATCGTACCGTCATCAATATATGTGACAATTTCAGGTGCTACACGTTCTCCAATTCGATTCGCGAAAACCGAATTATTTTTTGCGACTGCTGTTGCTTCTAAGCCATGTCCACATGCTTCATGGAAAATAACACCGCCAAATTCATTGTCGATAATCACTGGGAATTTCCCACTTGGACATTCATCTGCTTCAAGCATCGTTACTGCAATACGTGCAGCTTCCCCTGCATAATGATTTAAATCTAAATTTTCGATAAACTCGAATCCTGCATAAGCACCCGGCCCATAAAAACCTGTTTGCATCGCTGTTCCATCTGAAGCGGTTGCTTGAATTGCTAAACGACTTCTAACACGAGTGTCTTCGACAAATTTGCCTTCTGAATTAGCGATCAGTACATGTTGCATTTCATCAAGATAGCGAACTTCTGCCTGATGAATACGTGGATCATAGTTTCTTGCAATGGCATCAGCTTCTTTCATTACAGCAACACGCGCTGTATGTGCAACATCTTTCGGCCATTGTTGAATCTGATGAATTGGTTGAACAATTTCTTTTTGTAAAGGATGAATCGTCCCTCTTTTACCACCTTGTATCGCTAATGCTGCACGCTTTGCCGCTTTCAATAAACCTTCTTCTGAAAAATCCGTTGTGTATGTATACACATTTTGTAACCCTGAAAAGATTCGAATTCCCACACCAAAATCTCGACCTGAAATACTTTGTTCAATTTTCTGATCTTGTAAACCGATCGAGTTGACAAATCGATCTTCAATAAACACTTCTGAAAAATCTCCGCCAGTTGAAAGCGCGGCTTCTAGTACATTTTCAATAATTGATTGTTTGATCATGTAAACACCCTCCCCCATATTATTATAACAACAGCTAGAAGAATCACAAATCTTTTATCAGATTATTGCATGAATTATATCGACTATCGAATGAAGGAAAAATGATTGGCATGACGTGATTCACCTATAATTACACCTTCACATTCTACTAATCAATCATTACTTCTATTGATAATGAAACTTCTTGTTTATCAAAGAAAGTCTCCCCTAAACGTCTTGTAGAAGTTTCACACAATGTTCACTTATGAAGAAAAAATTAGGGTGATACAATGAAATTTCATTAACAAAAGGAGGGGAATGAATTGCCTACTACGAGAAAAGAAAATTTACAATTTGGATTTATGATGTGTTTTGGCATGGTACTTGTGATGACCATTTATAATTTTTATTTTAACGATATGTTTGGCACAATGACATTTATGCAAAGCATTGGACATTTTTGCATCGCTTTTGTCATCGCTTTTGCATTGGATATGTATCTTGTAGGTCCAATTGCCAAAAAAATTGCAATGAAAATAACTGCAAAATCGAAAAAAATCATTATTAAAGTATTAACCATTTCCATATGTATGGTTTTAGGAATGGCATTTTTCATGTCCATTTATGGTGTTCTCGCACATTATGTCAGTAGCGGAGCCTTTTCAACTTCATCATTTTTCACTGATTATGTCCAAGTGTTTCAAATGAACTTACTACTAGCTTTACCTTTGCAAATTATTATAATGGGACCACTCGTCCGCTTTTTATTCGGTAAATTTGTAAAACCGAGTTATTAATAGGAACGTAAGCAGTATTCCTAAATGAATGTAACAACAAAAAGAGATTGGCGCATAAGCTATTGAGTGATGTGCCAATCTCTTTTTTGTATAGAAGTACAGAGAACATTTTTTGTTCCTTCGAGTTACGATGCTTTTCTATGGACAAATCAACTTTATTTACATAGTTTGTGAGATATCCTTGTTATCCATTGCTAAATGGTTTAAATAATCCTTCAAGTTCACGTTCATCATAGAAATGTTGATCACTGATAAATTTCTCTACTTCAATCATTCCGTCACTTAAAAATTCAACTTCCCATCTTTGACTAACCCACTATAACCCTGATTAGGTTTAAAATGTAAAGCATTTTCTTCCTCCGTAACAATTTGCAACTCTAGTAACTTTCCTATCCAATTACCTACTAGCAATAGTCATCTATAACTAAGGATAGTTATTACTTTTAAAAACTAAAAATTTTGTATCGAATCAATATATTAAATAGAATCATTTAAATCAAGAATTTACAGTATTTTCTACATGCCATTTTCAAAACTTTTCAGATTTTTTCTGACTTGCTAGCCATCCAAGTGCCACATTAGCATGAAGTGCTGCACCGTATTTAAAAATATCTTCATTTTGTTCCATGCGAGGGTTATGCACGGGTGCCTGACCTTCTTTTCCAGTTCCTAACACAACAAAAGCAGAAGGAACGTGTTGTGAGATGTATGAGAAATCTTCCGAACCGCTCATAACACCTGTATCCGTCATATTTTCCTGCCCCATTACTTGAGTCATATACGGCATAATCGTTTCGATAAATGTAGGGTCATTATAAGTTGTTGGTGTATGAAATTCAGTTATAGAATATTTTCCACGCCATGCTTTTACAACGTGATCAATCATTTCTGGAATGCGTTGACATAAATGATCTCTTGTTTCCTGATGATAACTCCTCATGTTCCCACTTAATACTGCTTTTTCAGGAATAACATTTGTCACTGTTCCACCATTCATCGCCCCAACTGAGAATGTGACTTCTTGGTTTGGTGGAGCTTCACGAGTAATTAATAAATTTAGGCTTGTATAGAGTTGGTTCATAATCATATTCGCATCAATTGTTTTA
>DATGUZ010000061.1:0-12182 GCA_035300865.1 Sporosarcina sp. | reverse complement strand
GCGAAAAGATGAAACTAACCTCGAAGTTTTGCGTAAAACAACGTATACTTATTATCAATAGCTTAGTCGGAGAGGAGTGGAAATATGACAAGAAAAGTATGGTTTCAAGTAGGCGTCGGTTTATTATTAATGTTGCTCATTATTAAATATTTTGTGGAGATTAAATGGATATTTGATCCATTATTCATTATTGCGAAAACGATTTTTGTTCCTTTACTGTTAGGAGCGGTATTATTTTATATTTTTGAGCCTCTTCAAAGGAGATTGGAGAAGTACAAATTTCCAAGATGGGCAAGTATTTTAACCATCTTAGCGACAGGTGTTGCAGCGATTTGGCTGTTCATTTCATTTATTGGTCCGCCGGTAATAGAGCAGGTGGAAAACCTTGGAAAGAAAATGCCGACGATGGCGAAGGAAGTTCAAAATAGTACGGAATATGTTTTGAAACATCGTGATAACTTGCCACCACAAGTTGATGAGTGGATTGAAAAAGCGATTGACTCGATTCAATCTGTGGCGATGATTTTCGGGAAATTATTGGTCACATTTTTCCAGTCGATTTTCCAAGCAGCATTCACACTGATATTAGTTCCATTCTTTTTTATCTTTTTATTGAAAGATCATGAAAAGTTTTCACCGTTTATTACGCAGTTTTTTAGTGGAGAACGTAAACAATGGGTGAAGAAAACATTAAGTGATATTGATACAGTTCTTAGAACATATATTCAAGGACAATTATTAATCAGCTTTCTGTTAGCGATAATTATGTATATCGGATATATCATTATTGATTTAGAATATGCATTATTGCTTGTTATATTCGCATTCTTTATGAACGTTATTCCATTTATCGGTCCATGGATTGCGTTTACACCAGCCCTAATTATAGGATTTTTACAAGATCCAATGATGGTCATATGGGTAAGTATTGTGACACTCGTTGCACAACAAACAGATAGTAACTTAATTACACCGAATGTGATGGGGAAAACATTAGACATTCACCCATTAACGGTCATTACGATTATTTTGGCAGCAGGAAATATTGCTGGATTTATGGGGATTTTATTAGCAATCCCAGCGTATGCTGTTGGGAAAGCAATCGTTCGAAACGTGTATGAGCGCCGCAAAGAAATTAAAGCAGCCGCATTAAAGGATGTCTAATCATCAGAAAAGGAAGTGCCGTTTGAATGGCTACTTCCTTTTTGATTTCGATTTTTTTAATGGGCAAAATCCGCATTGCATAAGTCCTGGGACATCTTTTGAAAAACAACAAGTCGTACGGACGGTTGTATTGAGTAAGTCAGATGGCAACAAGCCACGTGTATAGGAAGCGAATAACGAGTGATCCGCAATGCCTTCCCAAACTGCATCACTTTGTAAGATGTTTAAATCGACGATCGCTTGCGCATGTGTATCTTCCTGCTCGAGCAGTACGTGATAATGCCATAATAAATACCCAAAGAAATTCTCCCAATGCGTTAATGCTGCTAGATTGGAGACGCGCTGAATTTGTTGAATGAATGGTGCACATTGTTCATGTAAAATATGTCGAATTGTCGTTTCTCGCGTTTCACGTGAAACATTTCGCCAATATTCGCGAGATGTAAACATACTGATTGTTTGATTACCAAATTCTTCGACAACCCCAAAATAGAAATCGTTAAAGTTTCCCTCCCAAATTTCATCATATTGTGTAAGAAAATAAAATTGCATCGAAATGAACAAACCATATCGTCTTGTGAAGAAAGAACTTGTGACGGTTTGATTTGGACAGCCACTTGCTTGTTGGATTGTCGCTAATAAGTGTGTGATTTGCTCATCTGTACACTGTGTAACATCGTGCAAACTACATAATGGTTGCTTAGGCTTTTCAATATAAACGCTATACATGTTTAAGTAGTGAAGTTGTTCATTTGTAAGTTTTGTCATATCTTCATTATACGTTTTGAAATTGCTGAAATAAAGGAAATATTCTATATTGAGCGAGCGCTCAGTCTACTGTATACTGAGAGTGGGAGATAAAGGGGGAATTTGTGTGTCAAAGTTATTGTCTGAACAACAATTTATGGCTTTAATCGAAGAGGAAGCGGATTTGATTTTGCCGCTTGCAAACGGAGAACCAGAGCAGTTACTCAATATATTAGAAGCCAATTATGAACAGCTACGCAATGTGCGTATTCATCAATTATTAACATTAAGAGAAAGAGCATATATTCGTGGGGAAATGAAAGGCCATCTTTCACAAATGTCCTATTTTTTAAGCGGTGCAAATCGAAAAGCGTTTGCGGAAGGACATGTTGATCTTGTTCCGAACGTGTTTCACGAAGTACCACGTATTTTCAAAGAACATACAAAATTATCCATGATATTAGCAGTTGCTTCGCCGATGGATGAAAACGGTTATTTTTCACTCGGAACGCAAGCAGACTGTGTATCAGAATTTATCGGGACAGTACCTTTTGTATTAGAGGTAAACGAACATATGCCAAGAACATTTGGGGAAAATCAAATTCATATCAGCCAAATTGAAGGTTATATCGTTCATAATACGCCGCTATGCGAACTGAGCAATCCGCCGATTGGTGAGAAAGATCTGGCTATTGCAGAATACGTAACCAATGAAATTCGTAATGGTGATACGTTGCAAATTGGGATTGGCTCTGTACCGAATGCGGTTATGAAGTTATTGCAAAATCACCGACATTTAGGGATTCATACGGAAATGTTGCCAGATGGTATTGTTGATTTGATTGAATCAGGTGCAGTTGACGGCACGAGAAAATATACGAATAAAGGCAAAGTGGTGTCGTCATTTATATACGGAACGCAGCGCTTATATCATTTTGTACATAATAATCCATCGATTGAGATGCTACCAGTAAGTGTTGTGAATGACCCAAGAATATTAGCGCAAGAAAAACAATTAGTATCAATTAATGCGACGACAGAGATTGATTTATATGGTCAATGTGCTTCTGAAACAGTCGCAGGAAAGTATTATTCGTCCACAGGTGGGCAAGCTGATTTTGCACGTGGTGTTCGATTTACAGAACATGGAAAAGGGTTTATTTGCACACCATCGACTGCGAAAAATGATGAAATCTCACGTATTCAACTGCAGTTATCACCTGGTTCTGTCGTTACAACGTCGAAAAATGATGTCGATTATGTTGTAACAGAGTACGGAATTGCCCACTTACATGGGAAAAGTTTATCAAAACGAGCAGAAGAATTAATTCGCATCGCTCATCCGAAGTTTAGAGAAACATTATCGTTTGAAGCTAAAAAATTAGGCATTCTTATCTAATATGCTACAATTTTTTTAGATAAGGAGTAGATAAACATGACTTGGTTAGTGATTTTATTAATTGTTGCCTTTTTTGCATGGCGTATGATGCCACCAAAAGGCGTACGTGCGATTTCAACAGATCAATTAGCAACAATGGTTGATGATAAGTCGAAACAATTTATTGATGTTCGAACAGTAGCGGAATATAAAGCACGTCATATTAAGCAATTTCATAATATCCCGTTGAATGAGCTATCTCAAAAAATGGATACGCTTGATCGGAATCAAGAGGTTGTTGTCATTTGTCAAAGTGGCATGCGCAGTATGCAAGCGGCAAAACAATTACACCGCGCGGGTTTTACGAATATTACAAATGTGCAAGGCGGCATGAGTGCTTGGAAATCTTAAGGTATATAGACGAACAAGTGACGAATTTCTTTTTACGAACAATTCGATTCAGATGATTCAAAGAGATATTTTATAAGTATGAAACATTTCGTTCAGGGAATCGATTCATTTTCCTGAATCTAATGTTTTCTGCGCAACTTTCTTAAAGGGATGATTGAATAGGAAAACCGTTCAGAGTGTTTGTTTTCAAACGTTCTGAACGGTTTTTTCATGGTCTTTTAAATGAAAAATAATGGAATGAGTGGAACGCCAAGGGTGAGAATGAGGAAAATCCATACGCCTGGATGTGCAAAGTTCACTGTCCAACCTACCCCAAATTTTTTCTCCACAAAAAAGTCAGGATTATTCCGATTGAAATAAAAAAGGCCCCATTTCCAATGTTTATCATCGTCTGGTACAGATTCTAATGACTTTTCTTCTTTAAATTGTTCGTTTAATTGTTTAGCGCGTTTCATATACCAAAAAATAACGCCAAATGTTAATAGTAAAAATGCTGGTAATGTGAACGTAATCGATAATGTATGATCATGATTCAAAATATTTAGTGTGGATTGAACTTCAAGCCAACTTAATAATAATGTCACAAGTAAATTTGTTAATGCCATGAAGAAAACCGTTAATTTCCGCATTTCATGTTCACGTTCATAACTGCGAGCAGTGTCTTGTGCTTTTAATTGTGCAGAAGAGTAATACGTGCCATAGGACATTCCATAAACTAACACTTGTGTAAATAATAAAGTTCCGATGAGAAAAAAGACTGAAAACAATGACTTGTCACTCCATGCATCTGGCTGACCGTTTATTCCCCAATGGGTTGGAATGACTGCTGGTAATGTCGGATAAATCGAGATAAGCCAAATGGTTAAGCCAATCGTTAGTAAAAACGACGGGATAAATAAAATATGTGGAAAAGGTCGCCCTTTTTTCTCGAATTTTGTTTCAAAAGCAGATACCCGAACAATTTTTAATTCTTGTTCCCATTGTTGTTCCTTTTTATACGCTGCGACTTTGTGATGGTAGTTTAAATAAACAATCATACTGATGAATAAATAGCAAAAAACGCCCCCAATCATCAGAAATGCTTCTTCTACATCATTTAACCAAACAGCAAGTGCACATAAAAGAATAATGAGTGGAATTTGGTAGCGAGCAATGGTGAATGTATAGCCTCTTTTAAAAGAAGCAAGTTGCTGATCATCGATGAATGGTTCAGGTATAGAAACGCCAAAAACCGTTGTTTTACGAATAATATGCGGTGTATATAAATCAATCAATAATAGTGGAATGAATATGAATAAGAAAAGCATCATAAACGTTCACCTTCTTTCGTTAATAATTGGTGGACAAGATCCATCGTCTCTTGCTCGGATAGATTTCTTGCTCTGCATTCATACTGAAATCGTGTTAGCACGTTGCGCCAACGTTGTAGCCATTCTTGTTCATTAAATTGGGCTTGATGTACGATTGCCGTCGCTTTTTTCCGTAAAATAATAAATCCTTCATCCGCCAACTTTTGGTAAGCGGCTTGCACGGTTTTGGTATTGACTTGTAAACGGCTTGCTAATTTTCGAATAGAAGGCAATTCATCACCTTCTGTTAATGTCCCCTCAGCGATGAGACGGATGATTTCATCTGCCAATTGTACATATAAGTCGCGTTCGTCATCGTCATACAATCGAATAAACATCATTGACACCTCCGTCTGTACCCTATAAAAGGATATAGATTCTGTTACCCATATTGTACTACAGATGAAATAATTGTTCAACTTTTCCTTTTATTGATTGAAGAGCAGACCTGATGAAACAGTGCACGATCAAAATGATAGAATCTGTAGGATCAACGAAGCAGCTGTAGCCGTGGCTGTGGAAAAATGCTCATTCAGTTGCGAACAGTGTAAGGGGCGCGTTCACTGTGGGGGTGCATTGACCACATCGTGAATGGACCAATCACTCGAGCAGTAAGTATCTTGCACTAGATGAGCACCGCAAGCGACATGAAACGCAATTTGCTTGTGAGCTGATAAGGTCTTTAGCTACAAACATTTTACGTGTACATCATGGTTAGCGGGCGAGTCTTTTATGTAATTGCCTAACGCTTTTGCTGACTCGCGACATATGATGTGGTTGAAGAGGTGGTGACGGTGAATAAAAAGACACATAATCATCCGTTAGAAATTGAAAAACAAGAGTGGAGAATGATTCAAACGAAAGAGCGTTTGAAGCAAATGTTAACAATTATTTCACCAATTTTTATTCTATTGTTATGGGAAGTATTTTCTCGAACTGGCGTATTGGATATTCGCTTTTTTCCACCGCCAACAGCAATTATTCGAACATTTATTGACATGATTGCTTCGGGTACATTATTAGACCATATTTCAATTTCTTTATATCGTATTATCGGAGGATTTTTATTAGGTGTCATTCCTGGCATTATTATTGGGCTTTTAATGGGATTGTATGGACCGATTCGTTATTTTATGTCGCCAATCGTGATGGCTTTTATGCCAATTCCTACGCTTGCGCTCATGCCGATTATTATCATTTTATTCGGTATTGGGGATTTATCTAAAGTAATCACAATTGCGGGAAGTGTGTTTTTTCCGGTCGTTATTAATACCGCAGCTGGTGTCATGAATATTGATTCGATTTATTTGGACGTTGCAAAAAATTATGGAGCTGGAAAAAAAGAGTTCTTTTTTAAAATTGCTTTGCCAGGGGCATTGCCAGTGATGTTAGAAGGTATTCAAATGGGGCAGGCGATTGCATTATTAACGATTGTTGCTGCTGAAATGATGGGTGCAACATCGGGGATTGGTTTTCTCATTTGGACCTCATACAAAGCGTTTTTATTGAAAGAAATGTACGTGGGTCTCATACTCATCTCTTTCTTTGGCTATATTTTTTCCCTCTTACTCCGAAGTTTACAGAAGAAGTTAGTGCCATGGAGGTGATGACATGGAGCGAAAAGATAAAATTTTAATCCATCAATTAACAAAAGCCTTTTATAAAAAACAACAAAGTGTGACCGCACTGAAAAGTATTGATTTAACGATTAAAGAAGGAGAGTTCGTTTGTCTCGTCGGTCCAAGTGGTTGTGGAAAAACAACATTGCTGCGGATTTTAGCAGAGTTGGAAACACCGAGTGTTGGGCGTTTTGAAATTGCGACAGAACAAAAAGGGCGTCCGCTACAATCGATGGTATTCCAAGAGAATGGTGTGATTCCATGGTTGACAGTGAAAGAAAACGTTGCGTTTGGATTGAAAATGCGTAAATTGCCAAAAAAGGTTGTTGAAGAGCGCACGGCATATTATTTAAAGAAAACAGGACTTGCGCCGTATTCTACGTTATATCCGAAAGAATTATCGGGTGGGATGAAGCAAAGGGTGAGTATTGCACGTGCATTTGCAAATGACCCTGAAATTTTATTAATGGATGAACCCTTTGCAGCTCTTGATGAACAAAATAAGTTTATTTTGCAAGAGGAATTATTATCGATATGGGAAGAAACCGGAAAAACGGTTTTATTTATTACACATAGCATTGATGAAGCGTTATTACTAAGCGATCGCATTTTGTTAATGAGTTCCCAACCAGGCGAAATTATTGAAGAAGTGACGGTTGGTTTACCACGTCCGCGAAAAGTGGAAGATATTCGCCAAAATCCAGAAATGGCTGCAAAATTCGTTGCGATTTGGCAACATTTGCAAGAAGAAGTACAACGATCACGAAAAGATAAAGGGTAAAGGAGAGACGGTATGCGAAAAATGTTTCGCTTAAGATGGCTTATACCAATCTGTGCACTGATTGTTTTGCTCGGTGGCTGTACAGTGGGGAAAGAGCAAACTTCAAAGGAAAAAAAGACGGAACAACCATCGACATCGGGTGATTTAGAGCCACTGGATGAAAAAGTAACGGTTGTCATTGCTGAAGATGGTGCGGCGTCGGGTGCTGGATTTTATATCGCAACAGAAAAAGGGTATTTTGAAGAATACAATATCGAAGTAGAATTTGCTCAATTTAATAACAGTGATGAAATGCTCCCAGCGCTTGCTGCTGGAGAAGTCGATATTGCGGGAGGCGTTTCAACTGCATCATTTTTCAATGCGATTGCACAAGGAATTGATGTGAAAATTATTGCTGATAAAGGGCATAATATTCCTGGGAAATCGTATTTCACCTTTGTTATCGGGAATCATATGGAAGATGAAATTCAAGACTATGCCGATTTTAAAGGGAAAAAGATTGCAATCTCTTCCCATAACTCAATTGACGGGTTTATATTCCAAGAAATGTTGAAGCATGGTGGGTTAACGGAAGATGATGTAGAGCTCGTTATTATGAGTGATTTTGGCAGTATGCTTGGCGCGATTGATGGCGGTACGATTGATGCAGCGCTCAATATTGAGCCGTTAATTACACAAGGTATCGAAAATGGCTTTCATCAGCGGTTTAAAGATGCAACCGATTATGCGCCTGAATCACAAATTGCACTTGTACTTGGATCACCACAATTTATGACAGTCGAACAGGATGTTTCGTTACGTTTTATGGCTGCATATTTAAAAGGGGTTCGTGATTATAATGATGCGTTTGTAAAAGGAATTAATCAAGATGAAATCATTGATATTATGACCGAACATACCGCACTAAAAGATGCTGAGTTATGGAAGAAAGTTTATGTGACGGGATTACATCCTGATGGCAAAATGTTTATTGATGATATTTATCAACAATACGAAGCGTATAAAGCGAACGGAGCGATTAGTGGAGAGGTGGATTTAGAGAAAGCCATCGACACGACAATGGTAGAGCGAGCATTAGAGATTATTGGGGAATATGAACAGTGATCAAGCTGTCGATGAAAGAAGATTAGATAGAAAAATCGCTGATGATACGGTGACATCAGCGATTTTTTTCATTCTGTTGAAATGTGCATCGTCTTTTTTTGTCCGATTGCGGTATGAACACTGTGTAAGGACATGCCAATCATAATGACAACCATGCCGATAATCGCAATCCATGTCGGTGGTTGAATATGTAAAATAAGCATTTCTCCGATAATGACAAAAATGAGTTGTGTAGACTGGGTTGCTTCTACTGCAGCCAAAGTACCTTGATCATGACGGGCACGATCCGTCGCCATGAAAAAGAGCGTTGTAGCGATGACACCTGAAGAAACCCCAACAATAAATGTTTGAATAAGTTGACTAGTAGAAGGTGGTCCGACCGTTACGAAGGCAATGATGGCCATCATAATCCACACAGGTAAAGAAAGAAGCGTCATGGCTAAAATACGCTGGAACGTATCTAAGCTGCCATCGAGCACTTCCATTGTTTTGCGGTTACCGAGTGGGTAAGCAAAAGCCGCAATAATAATTGGGAGAATCCCGAGTAATAATGTTTTTGTTGAAACTGTCTGTGCTTGTGGAATTTGAATGAGTAGGACACCGATTAAAATTAAAGATGTAATGATAAGAGAAGCAAGCGGAATACGCTTTCTCACACGACGCGTCCCCTCCGTTGTTTGAACTGTCATAAAAAATAATGGTGTTACGAGGACACCGGCTAAAATGGTTAATTGCCAAGTGCCTGCCACAAGCCATCCAGGACTAAATGCAGCCGCGTATGTTAGCGGTGCGTAAAAAAGGACGAAGCCAACAGTGCTCCAAATAAAGAGTGGGAGCGGTTGTTTTTTAATCGCTTCATTCATTGGCTTGAGCCCTTTACGTGCAAATACAATTGCAAACAAAAAGGGCAACATAAAGAAATAGCGGAGAGAAGCACTCCATAGCCAACTTCCTCCGTCTAATTCCATGGAGCGATTTAAAATAAACGTTACTGCAAAAAACATCGAAGAGACGATCCCAATGCCAATTTCCTTCAAATCGCTCACTCCTCCTAAAAAATTGTGAAAACTTTATGCTTTTGCTTCAAATAATTGGATCGTTTTAATAATGACTTTCGTAGCAAGGACCATATTGTCTGCAGAAATATATTCATATTTCCCGTGATAGTTTTCGCCACCTGTAAAAATATTTGGTGTCGGCATCCCTTTAAAAGATAACTGTGAACCATCCGTTCCACCGCGAACAGGAACGATACGTGGTTCAATATCTAGTGCTTCAAATGCTTCTCCAACAATGTCGACAATGTCCATGACAGGTTCAATTTTTTCACGCATATTGTAATATTGATCTTCGATTTGTAAATCAATGGCTTCATCGCCGTATGTTTTTTGTAAGTCGGCTGCAACGTTTTTCATTAGTTGTTTGCGTGCTTCAAATGTCTCACGATCGAAATAACGAATAATATATTGTAAAGTTGTTTTCTCAACATCACCGTTCATTTGCATTAAATGAATAAATCCTTCATAGCCATCCGTTTCTTGTGGAATTTCATCTTGTGGCATTTGTTGTTGGAAAGCATTTGCCAATAAAATCGCATTGACCATTTTGTTTTTGGCAGATCCAGGGTGAACACTTTTTCCATGAAAAGTTACTTTGGCACCTGCTGCGTTAAAACTTTCATATTGCAGTTCACCAAGCGGTCCACCATCCATTGTGTATGCATAGGTTGCACCAAATTTTTCAACGTCAAATTTATGCGGTCCACGGCCAATTTCTTCGTCTGGTGTAAAAGCGATTCGAATTTTTCCGTGTTGAATTTGTGGATTTTCTTTTAAATAGTCAATGGCTGTCATAATTTCAGCAATGCCTGCTTTATTATCAGCCCCTAATAATGTAGTTCCATCTGTTGTAATTAATGTATGCCCTATGTAGTTTGCAAGTTCCGGGAAATCTTTTACAGACATGATTGTGTCTTCATTCAGTTGAAGATCCTCACCGTCATAATGATCAATGCGCTGAGGTTTGACGTTTTTCCCTGTATAATCTGTTGCCGTATCAACATGTGCTAAAAAGCCAATTGTCGGCAACTCTTTCGTTGTATTCGCAGGTAATGTTGCGAATAAATAGCCGTAGTCATCGAGTGAAATGTCTTCTAAACCAAGTGCAGTTAATTCATCTTGTAAAGCGTGTAATAAATCCCATTGGCCAGCTGTAGATGGACAAGTTGCACTTTCCGCATCTGATTGTGTATCAATTTTTGCATAGCGTATAAGTCGTTCAATTAGTTGTTCTTTCATCTGATAAAATCCCCCTTATAGATATCTTGTTATTTTATCAGATTCTTTAGAATAAAGGAATACTTGAAATGGAAGAGAGGGGCGATTGGTGGAAAATCGCATTGTAGGAAAAGATATGTCATATAAAAAACAATCCACGAGAAAAGAACTTCTCGTGGATTGAAGATTATTCTACAACTGAATAGTTTTTATGTGCGACAACTGTCAGGTTCGAAGCTGCACCAATTAATTCTGCATCTTCATTTGAAATCTGAACAATTACGGAGTTTTCGAGGATCTTGTAAATTGTCCCGCTTACTTCATGGTCATTACGAACGAATGAGATTTTCTCATCAATTTGACGCGCTGCAACAAAATCCGAAATTGGTCTATCCTTACGTGGAAAAGCCATTTGAATCCCCCCAACTATATACTGTTACCTTCTATGAAGTGTGATCATGTGGAAGATAAGAAGACAAATTGTCTATTTATACATAAATTTGTCAGAACAAGTATACCATAAAATCGAGTAAAAAGGGAGTTTCATATCTCTTTCAATGTAGGCAATTTCAGAGTATTTGTATTCATACGGGTTCACTCCTGTAGTGGTTGTGTGCAAACTTCACGATACAAGAGCAGAGTCCTTTTTTTCATGTTTAGATAACTTAGTCTTCAACAGATGACCGCTAACCTATTCATTGAAGTGGAGATGCGGTGACGCCTGCGGGAACAGCACGAGCTGAAGCCCCCACAGAAGCGTAGCGACGAGGAGGCTGAAGCGTGCCCGCGGCAAGCACCACAATCGGAACGGAAATCAATATTATAATTGGCTGTTACATTCTCTCCCCCCACACAAATATTGTACTCATACGATCTTCTACCTAACGCGATAGAGAATAAGGAAAACATCATGTGATGAATAAACGCTGTGACTTTTGACTAGATCAACTCGAAAGATGACCGCTAATTATGCTAAATGTTCCTGTCATTTTGGCACAATCATTGACTGATTTACCGCACGGGGTATATAATAGATGGACTAAATGTGTGTAAGGGAGGCGTTGAGTCGTGGAATACGGTACAAATGTCAAAAATCGTTTAAAGCGTGTACAAGGACAAATTAATGGCATTTTGAAAATGATGGAAGAAGGCAAAGATTGTAAAGATGTCATTACACAATTATCAGCTTCTCGTACAGCAATTGATCGTACGATCGGTGTGATTGTAAGTGAAAACTTAGTAGCATGTATTCGTCAAATGGACGTCGATCATGACGATATGCATGAAGAAGTCGTAAAAGAAGCAGTAGATTTATTAGTCAAAAGCCGTTAACGATTGGGAACGGCTTTTTAT
>DATGUZ010000060.1:0-3091 GCA_035300865.1 Sporosarcina sp. | reverse complement strand
ATTAAAACCACTGTGTATGGAATTTTCCTTCTTTGTCTTTTCTTTCATACGTATGTGCACCGAAATAATCACGTTGTGCTTGGATTAGATTTGCGGATAAATCTTCAGAACGATAGCTGTCATAGTATGCAATTGCACTTGAGAAACATGGAACTGCAATGCCTTGTCCTACTGCAGTCGCAACCACTTTACGTAATGCAGACTGATAATCACCTACAATTTCTTTAAAATAAGGATCTAGCAATAAATTTTCTAACTGCGGATTACGATCGTATGCCTCTTTAATCTTTTGTAAAAATTGTGCGCGAATAATACATCCACCGCGCCAAATCATAGCAATATCTCCGTATTGTAATTCCCAACCGTTTTCCTCAGAATGTGCACGCATTTGTGCAAATCCTTGTGCATAAGAACAAATCTTACTCATAAACAGCGCTTTGCGAATTTCTTCGATGAATGCTTCCTTATCACCTTCAAACGGTGCCACTTCTGGGTGTACAAGCACTTTACTTGCACGCACACGCTCATCTTTCATTGATGAAATCGTACGTGCAAATACTGATTCTGTAATGAGTGGTAACGGTACACCAATATCTAATGCGTTTTTACTCGTCCAAGCACCCGTCCCTTTTTGACCAGCTTTATCTAAAATCACTTCGACAAGTGGTTTACCTGTCTCTTCGTCTACTTTTGTGAAAATATCAGCTGTAATTTCAATTAAATAACTATCTAACTCGCCTTTATTCCACGCTGAAAATACATCGTGAATTTCATCTGCATCTAAACCAAGGACGTGTTTTAGCATGAAGTACGATTCTCCAATTAATTGCATATCCCCGTATTCAATGCCATTATGCACCATTTTCACATAATGTCCCGCACCTTCTGGGCCAATATAAGTTGCACATGGCTCCCCATCGACTTTCGCTGAAATGGCTTCAAAGATCGGAGCAACCAATTCATACGCTTCTTTTTGACCGCCTGGCATTAAAGAAGGACCGTTTAATGCACCTTCTTCTCCACCAGAAACGCCAGTACCGATAAAATGAATACCTGTTTTTTCTAATGCTTGATTACGACGGTTTGTATCTTCAAATAATGTGTTCCCACCATCAATTAAAATATCGCCTTTTTCAAGATAAGGTTGTAATGCTTCAATTGTCGCATCCGTTGCGGGACCTGCTTGCACCATTAACATAATTTTACGTGGCGATTCCAAAGAATGAACAAATTCTTCAATACTTTTTGCACCGAAAAAGTTCTTTCCTTTTGCTTCATTTTCTAAAAAATCATCTACTTTAGCTGTTGTTCGGTTAAAAACTGAAACAGAATACCCTCTGCTTTCAATATTTAATGCTAAGTTTCTTCCCATAACAGCTAATCCAATTACACCAAACTGTTGTTTTGCCATATTATTTCCTCTTTTCTCGAATTAATTACTATGAAATACCAAAATAACGTTTAGCGTTACCATAGCAAATATCATAAACGTATTGTTTTAACAATGGTAAGTCGTTTGGCACTTTTCCTTCTTCTACCCATGTTCCCAGTAGGTTACATAAAATTCTGCGGAAATATTCATGACGTGTAAATGATAGTAGACTTCTTGAATCTGTTAACATCCCAATAAAATGACGAATTAATCCCATATTCGCTAACATTTTCATTTGGTCTTCCATACCATCAATCGTGTCATTGAACCACCAAGCTGTTCCAAATTGTACTTTCCCTGGAATTTCGGATGATTGAAAATTACCTGCCATTGCTGCAAGTATATTATTATCATTTGCATTTAAACTGTATAAAATTGTTTTAGGTAATTGATTATTTTCGTCTAGTGCATTTAAAAATCCTGATAATTTATCAGCGATTAAATAATCCCCCATTGAGTCAAATCCAGCATCGGGTCCAACTTGTTTAAACATTCTTGAACTGTTATTACGAAGCGGACTCATATGTAATTGCATTGCCCAATCTTTCTCCGCATAGCGTGCACCTAAAAATAGAAGCGTATACGTTTTATATTGTTCAATTTCATCAGCCGTTAATGTTTCACCTGCTAACTTCTTTACAAAAATCACATCGACTTCTTCCTTCGTTGCTTCTTTATAAAACATTCTTTCGATTCCGTGATCTGAACTGCGACACCCTTGCTCATCAAAGAAATTCACACGTTCTTCAAATGCTGCTAAAAGATCATCATATGTTTTAATCGAGCGATTCGTCGCCTCTTCCATACGCACTAACCAAGGCATGAAACTTTCACGTTCAATATTTAATCCTTGATCTGGACGAAATGACGGAGATACTTGAAAACCAATTCCTTCTTCACGAATTGCCATATGACTTTTCAAATCATCTACAGGATCATCCGTCGTCCCAACAAATTCAACTTTCTTCTTGGATAGTAATGCACGTGCAGAGTAATCGTCTGTTTTTAGTTTTTCATTTACTTCGTCCCAAATTGCAGGAGCAGTTTCTTCATTGAACACAACGTCAATATCGAAATAACGTAGTAACTCTAAATGTGTCCAATGATAGAGCGGGTTACCGAATGTATTCGGTACTGTTCTCGCCCATGCCATAAATTTCTCATAATCACTTTTATCTCCTGTAATATACGCCTCATCAATCCCATTTGCACGCATCGCACGCCATTTATAATGATCTCCACCTAACCAAGCTTCTGTAATATTTTCATACTTTTTATCCGCCAAGATTTCATGCTGACTCAAATGATTATGGTAGTCTATAATCGGTAATTCTTTTGCTGTCTCATGATAAAGTACTTTTGCCGTTTCGTTATACAACAAAAAGTCTTCTGTAATAAATGTTTTCATACTCAATTCATCCTTAATCTTCATTAGTTTATCCGACAAACAAATTCAATAACTATATTCATCATAATTGTAAGCACTTTAGTTTTCAAGCGTTTAAAATGTTTTTTATCCTTAACACCCATAAAAACCAGCTATCTCCAATCGATAGCTGGTTCTTTTGGTTAAGCTTTACCGTCACTCATACACATTTTGATTTTCTCGACGACTGCTTTTTTCATTCCTGCTTTTGCTGGCACCATATATTTTCGTAA
>DATGUZ010000059.1:0-4944 GCA_035300865.1 Sporosarcina sp. | reverse complement strand
ACGGACGCTTAAATAAATTGCCGTTCCTACAGATCGACGGCGCCAACAATGATGAAAAAAGTCGTTCACACACGTGTGAATGATTTTTCAATTGGGAAGTTCAGCAGAATTCCCTTTTACGTTCCATTCATTAAATGAAAGAACATGGAACATAGTTTGAAGAAAGAAGGGGTCATCATGACAAACACAACGAAATGGCGTTGGATTTTTTATATGGGCGGGCTCGTCGTCGTCGCATTAGGCATTTCATTAACGATTAAAGGTTATAAACTAGGGATTGGCCCGTGGGATGTGTTCCACGTAGGTTTATATCAAAAATTCGGGCTAACCATTGGTTCATGGAGTATTATTGCAGGCCTGATCATTATTGGATCAACCGCGATCATTTTTAGAGAACTTCCGAAAATTGGAACATGGTTAAATATGTTATTGCTCGGAATTTTTATCGATATTTTTAATTTTATCATTCCAGACATTGAAACATTTTGGATCCAATTCATCATGTTCGTCCTTGGTGTTATTATTATGGGATATGGCGTTGGCATTTATATGTCGCCCAATATCGGTGCAGGACCACGTGATTCACTTATGCTCGTATTCGTAGAAAAATTTGGTTTCAGCATTAAAAGAGTACGAACATCTATCGAAGTGATCGTCGCAATCGTCGGATGGTTATTAGGTGGACCAGTCGGCATTGGTACAGTCATTATCGCACTGCTTATCGGTCAATTCGTCCATTTTACATTACCGCAAGCAAAAGCACTGTTATTAAAATTAGCAGGTGAAACTGAAGAGTCCATCTCGTGGTAATGAAAAAAGAAAAGCTGTTGATTCAGGTGCAATGATAAGCCGCAGCGGCATAAATCATCTCATCTCGTGTGCAACAAACGCCTTTTATATGTATAAATCGCATTGTATATGTCAACAAAACGAAAAAAATAAGGAGAAAATGGTTGCGGGTCATTGTGCTACGCAACCATTTTGTTATATAAAACGATGCAGTAAAAAGTTGTAAGTGATTGGGGCTATTCATTAGAACATGCAAAAATTTGAACAGCTTGTCGTGAGCATCATGAGTGAACATGTAAAGAGCGAATTTAACCCCAAGAGTCTTCATTAACCCAGATTGAGTTGCTCCATTATCATGGAATGTTTTAGACGATCTGATGCACAATTAGTGATGAATCGTTCAGCACTTGCATATTGTAATATCATTCGGTGAGAAAGGATGAGTAATATGTACGGAACGATTACAAACTACATTGGTACAGCGTATACAGGTCAAGGCTTACACCATCAATATAAAGAAATAGTTCAACAAGCCGACCAAACTACGTTTTTGAAATGTCCTCCAACAACACTTCTTTCAACAACATTAAATAAAACGGCCGCCTACTATATTAAACGTGGCTATGATATCGACAAATTCAAAAGCGCCATGGACATAGACGAAACAGAAGCGATCTACATTCATGACGTGAATCATTTATACGTGCAAGCTTCCCATCCGACATCATTAGAACCGATTCATCTAGGCGGAACCCATCATGTCATCAGTTTTTATGATGCGTATGACGAACGAAAATTGCAAGAAGCCCATCAAGCGATTGCTTGTGAATTAAAAACCGTGGAACAAAAACGACATCGTGCACTACAAGCATTACAACAAGCGAAAAAAACACATGATCAATGGGAACATATTAACATTGAAGTAATGGATTGGCCTCAACATGAACAACTTATTGACCGCTTAACAAAAACGTTATTTGACTCCATCTCATTAAATAAAACGGCCGTTGTAACGAATCGTCTCGTCAGTTCTTTAACAGCTGCAGGTGCGATCAACTTTATCGATCAAATTACGTATCGCATGCAAAAACGGTATATGATCAAAGGGCTAGCAGGAACTGGGAAATCTACATTGATGAAAGCAATTGGTAAAGAGGCAGAACGACGTGGATTTGATGTGTTGTATGGCTGGTGTGGGCTAGATCCAACAGGTGTAGATGTTGTCCAAATCCCAGAATTATCAGTAGCTTTTATCGATGCAACTTACCCACATGTGTATAACCCGGAACGTCCTGGAGATGAAATTCTCGATCTTGTCCCAATGTGTCAACAAACAGAAGCGCAATTAACGGCCATTGAACCACTAGAAATTGTTTATAAAGAACATATTTTAGACGCAACCGGAAATCTACTGACAGCTGCTAAAGCCGAAAAACAAATTAAAATATTAATGGATCAATCGATGAACCATGGGTTGTTTGAAGAAAAATGTGAGCAATTGATTCCATAAAAGAGTGGCATCTTTGAAGAAATTGCTACACAATGTTTGACATGAAGCGAAGCCCTTCATTCATCTAAAATGAGACGCATTATGAATAGATCGAATACTCGAACGAAAACTGACAGGCAAGGGCACAATATGTTAAAATGAATATACATATTGTTGGAAAGGAAGATTGCATTGTCAAAAATTCTAGATCAATTTTTAGATGAAAATTTAGCTGAACTAAAAGAGGCAGGATTATATAACGAAATCGATCCTGTTGAAGGTCCAAATGGTGCGGTGATCAAAGTAGGAGGAAAAGAGTTAATAAACCTTTCTTCAAACAACTACTTAGGACTTGCAACAGATGAAGATTTAAAAGTACTTGCAAAAGACGCAACAGATAAATACGGCGTTGGTGCAGGGGCAGTTCGTACGATTAACGGTACATTAGATTTACACGTTGCATTAGAAGAAAAAATCGCTGAATTTAAAGGAACAGAAGCGGCAATTTCTTACCAATCAGGATTTAACTGTAATATGGCAGCAATTTCAGCAGTGATGAATAAAAACGATGCGATTTTATCAGACGAATTAAACCATGCATCGATTATTGATGGCTGCCGTTTATCAGGGGCAAAAATTATTCGTGTAAACCACCAAGATATGGATGATTTACGCGCAAAAGCGAAAGAAGCAACTGAATCAGGCCAATATGGCAAAGTCATGTACATTACAGATGGTGTATTCTCAATGGATGGAAACGTTGCTAATTTACCTGAAATCGTTGAAATTGCAAAAGAATTTGACCTCATCACATATGTTGACGATGCACACGGATCAGGTGTTATGGGGAAAGGGAAAGGAACTGTTAAACATTTCGGTCTTGAAAAAGAAATCGATATGCAAATGGGAACTTTATCAAAAGCAGTTGGCGTAGTTGGTGGTTATGTAGCAGGTAAACAAAACCTCATTGACTGGTTAAAAGTTCGCTCACGTCCATTCCTATTCTCAACAGCAGTAACACCAGCAGATGCTTCAGCAACAATCGGTGCATTACAAAAAATTATCGATTCAACAGAATTACACGATAAACTATGGGAAAATGGTCGTTATTTAAAAGAAGGTCTAAAAAAATTAGGCTTCGATATTGGTAAATCTGAAACACCAATTACACCATGTATTATCGGTGAAGAAAAACTCGCGCAACAATTTTCTAAACGTCTAATGGAAGAAGGCGTTTACGCAAAAGCAATCGTCTTCCCAACAGTACCACGTGGAACAGGTCGCGTGCGTAATATGCCAACAGCAGCACATACGAAAGAAATGCTAGATGATGCACTTGCAATTTATGAAAAAGTAGGAAAAGAATTAGGAATTCTATCTTAATTTTTCACATAAGAAATGAGCAAATCCGAAAACTTGTACAATTTGTATGAGTTTTTCGGATTTTTTTATGCCGATAAATCCCAATAGAATGACCATGCTAAGCGCGAGTTATGTGCTCTAAGGAAGATCCTAAAAATCTACTGTATGAAATATCTGAATATCATTGTATTTACAGTAAAAACATTTTATAATGAATAATAGTTATATTAAAGCGGTTTATTGTTTAATTAAAAACAAATGTACTCTCCAAAAATACAAACATATCTCTGAGGAGGAATTTTTCGATGAAAAAAATTATGGTCACCGGAGCACTCGGTCAAATCGGTTCTGAACTTATTATGAAGCTACGTGATATTTACGGGGCAGATCATGTACTAGCAACAGATATTCGTCATGTTGATTCGGACGTCACAACGACAGGTCCATTTGAAATTTTAGACGTGATGGATAAAGAAAAAATGTACACACTTGCAAAAGACTTTGGTGCAGACACGATGATGCATATGGCTGCATTATTATCTGCAACTGCGGAAAAAGATCCAGCATTTGCTTGGAATTTAAATATGGGCGGGCTTGTAAATGCGTTAGAAGTATCACGCGAATTAAACCTCCAATTCTTTACACCAAGTTCAATTGGCGCATTCGGTCCATCAACACCGAAGAAAAATACCCCACAAGATACATTACAACGTCCAACAACAATGTATGGTGTTAATAAAGTTTCTGGTGAATTATTATGTGACTACTATTTTGAACGTTTCGGGGTTGATACACGCGGTGTTCGTTTTCCAGGGCTCATTTCAAACGTCGCAAAACCAGGCGGGGGCACGACAGATTACGCGGTGGACATTTATTACAAAGCGCTAGAAGAAGGAAAATACACATCATATATTGCAGAAGGTACCTATATGGATATGATGTACATGCCTGATGCGCTACAAGCGATTATTGATTTAATGGAAGCAGATCCTGCCACATTAAAACACCGAAATGCATTTAATGTAACAGCAATGAGCTTCGAGCCAAGCGAAATCGCAGCTTCTATCAAAAAACATATTCCAACTTTTGAAATCGATTATGACGTAGATCCAGCTCGTCAAGCTATCGCAGAAAGCTGGCCAGATGCGATTGATGCAACAGCAGCAAAAGAAGAATGGGGCTTCAAAACAACATACGACCTAGACAAAATGACCGCAGACATGCTAGAAAAACTAAAAACTAAACTCGCAAATAAATAAATCCTAAAACCTGCCTTCTTCACATTCAAGAAGGCAGGTTTTTTT
>DATGUZ010000058.1:0-22223 GCA_035300865.1 Sporosarcina sp. | reverse complement strand
GGTGTTGGAACGAATGTTTATGATTCTGCAATCGCCGTAATCGGTTGGCGAACAATCGGAACTGTATAGTAGGAGATGACGTTATCGATGATATAATCCGGTTTTCCACCTCGATGGCGGTGAGCAGCTTTAAAAGCATCACTTTGTGTCCATTTCTTAAAGGAATCTTCATCTGTCCATCTTGTCATAATCGTTACTTCATCATGATCTTTCAAACGCTGTCCTTCAAACACTTCTAGTCCTAAAAAACCCTCCATCTTTTCTACTTCACCAACTTTATTAAAGCGACCGATTAATTGATGACCTTCCCCTTTGGTAACAATTGCTGTATTGGATACGATATACATAAAAATTCCCCCTTGGAATAAATCGTTTTTATTTAGTGAGAATACTTCTCAACTACATATAATGATAATGAGAATCATTCTCAATGTCAATAAAAAGTTCAATTTTCCAACGATTATTTTTTATTCAAAAAAAGCATGAAAAAACGGCAGATGCGTATCTGCCGTTGATTCTTAAATAAACCTCTCCCAATTAAAACGTGCTGTTTTTCAAGTGGGGGTTTCCTATGACATGGTCTACAGGTTTTTAATAAAGCTAATAGGTGACTTAAAAAATAAGGTGTCCAATTCCTGCAACGATTGGTAATGCAATAATTGTACGTAGTAAGAAAATCATGACTAAGTCAAAGAAGTTTACAGGGATTTTTGATCCTAATAGTAATCCACCGACTTCAGCTAAGAAAATTAATTGTGTTACAGAAATCGTCGCAACAACAAATAATGTTAATTCAGACGTAATAAGTCCGTTCGCTAAAATAACAGGGAGGAACATATCCGTGAATCCGACCACCATGAGTTGAGCTGCATCTGCTGCTTGTGGAATGTTTAATAATGCTAAATATGGTTCAAATGGTTTCCCTAAAATTGTGAAAACCGATGTGTGTTCTGCTAATACAAGCGCAATTGTCCCAAAAGCCATAACGACTGGAATGACGCCAATCCACATGTCGATGACGTTTTTTAACCCTTCACCGAATGTTTTTGTGAATGAACGATTTTGACTTGCTTTGTCGAGCGCATTTTCTAATCCGTGAGATATGACATTATACCCTTCAGGTAATTTTTCTTCTTCACCTGTGAACGGTCTGCCGTCAATATACTCGTCACCTTTACCACGTAAAGGATAAATTCTCGGCATAATGAGGGCTAAAATAATGCCTGTTAAAATAACTGTTCCGTAATATGGTAAGAAATAAGAGCCTAAGCCCACTTCTTCAATAATAACAATCGCAAACGTAATAGATACAACGGAGAATGTCGTTCCAATAATCGCCGCTTCTTTCTTAGTATAATAACCATCTTCATATTGTTTACTTGTTAATAAAACGCCAATCGTTCCATCGCCAATCCATGATGTTAACGCATCAATTGATGAACGACCTGGCAATTTGAATAATGGACGCATGACTTTTACCATCATCGTACCGAAAAACTCAAGCAATCCAAAGTTTAATAATAGCGGTAATAAAAGACCCGCGAATAAGAAAACAGTGAATAAGAAGGTCACTAAACCATCTTCACTTAATAAAAGTCCGCCTGTATCTTCCCCCCATAAAAATTCAGGACCCCAGTGTGTCACTGTTGAAATCGCGAATAGGGCACCAAGTACTCTCGTAATGGTCCAAAATCCGGACACTTTAAATAAGTTTACAAAAAAGCTTGGTTGTTGATCTTCTGTTGGTTTGAATAAAAAGATGATGGATCCAACCGCAGCAATGATTAATATCACTGTCGCTACCCAAGGCATAACCGGTGCGATTGCAGTCGATAAAAGGTCTGCAAATGTTGCAATTGGCACTTTCCAATCACCTGTTAATTTGATTGGTACCATAAAGAATAAAATCCCTAAAATCGATGGGACTAAAAATAAAAACCACGTTGAAAGTGAATGTTTCTTCATCATTTCTCCCCCTAGAGTGCAATTACATGTATATGAATATTTATACATGATAACGAATTTTAACTCATTTGTAAATAGAAATAAATGATACCCCCTTATCATCTATAAAATATGTCCATATTGTGTCTGATGACATATTACATACAATATTCAGTCAAAATTCGTCCCATTTCGTATTATACTGTACATCACTTTAAAAAACTACTGTTATTCGGCGGTTGTTGGAATTTGTCGGTTAGGATCGAGAAGTAAGGTGGGGAAAACAGGAGAATTCCGAAATTTTGCATAAAAAATGTATAAAACGCATAAATATTAGTTTTGGGAGGAAGTGAAAATAAAAACCCCTACATTTCAATAGGAAAGTAGGGGGCGTGTGTGTATTGATTCAAAAAGATGCCTCGAAATCATTGGCCCAGTCATACGCATAGAAACGTTCATAACGTAGCCATTTTGTAATTTCGGGATCATTTGCAGCGAGCTTTTCATCTGTTTCTTTCATCATCCAAATCGTTTGAGAAATATGTGCACGCAATGCATTTAATTTTTGTTCAATCGTTCCTTCTACATCGTGAATAATCGTTGGTTCGCCAAGATTCTCTTCTGTATCATTCGCAAATGCGACAGCATACAGTTTTGGACGATCTTCTTCATGAATTCGACGAATGGCGCGAACGACTGCACGTGCTGTTGCTTCATGATCAGGGTGTACAGAATAGCCCGGGTAAAATGAAATCACGAGCGAAGGGTTTGTTTCATCGATTAAATCTGTTACAAGTTGGACCATCTTCTCATCATCTTCAAATTCTACAGTTTTATCACGGAATCCAAGCATACGTAAATCGGTTAAGCCCATTGCTTCACAAGATTGTAGTAATTCCGCTTTACGAATATCGCGTAATGTTTCACGTGTTGCGACAGGGGGATCGCCTAAATTACGTCCCATTTCGCCTAATGTTAAACATGCATACGTAACAGGTACATTCATTTGACGATATGCTGCGATAGAGCCGGAAATCCCAAATGCTTCATCATCTGGATGTGGCAATATAATGAGTACATGACGTTCTTTTTCAAGCATGATGATTCCTCCTTAATCTCTAAACGGTGTTTCGCTAATTTGAAGCGCTACAGATAATTTTCCTTCATTGTCTAAGCCATGAAGAATTAATCGATTTTCTTCATCGATTTTATAATGCGTAATGCCTTGCGCGTATACCCATCCATGTGGCAGTTTTAAGCCGACGCGATGTGGCGACTCTCCAACAATTTTACCAAGTTCATAGTTGAGTTGAATATTACGAATAAATGCCCCAGCATTTAAAAAATTTGCATTAAAATGTGTCGCGTATGATCCATTTGTCGTTTCTAAATGAATGTACACGTCTTTATTTGCAAAGGATGTAATGACTTCCTGTACATGTTCTACGTTTACAATGTCCATACAAAATCCTCCTGTTCAAAAACAATTCCATCATAAGTATAGCGTTTTTTCATGTCGTTGGCGATTTGTCTGCTTTTATTCATTTAGGCATGTTGATGTAGGATTGTTTAAGCCAATCTTTGAAATGAAAAGTATGATGGTGCTTAAAATGGTTGGACAGTTACAGTGCGGTAGCGAATAAAGGATGAGCGATTTTCACAACGCTTAAAAAAGCAGAAAAAAACAGCGTTGCATCTTTATGAATATGCAGCGCTGCTTTTCATCATGAATCTCAAACTTCAAATGGTTGTTTCTGTAATGTTTGGGGCACCAAATTTGTTTTTGGCACCGTGATCAACGGGACCAACAAACTCATTTAATTGCCAACCGTTTGCAATGGCAGCTGTGACAAATTTCTTCGCTTCGATCACTGCTTCTTTAACAGCCCGTCCATTTGCTAAGTTCGCTGTAATGGCAGCAGCTAACGTACAACCCGCACCGTGGTTGAAATGGTTGTCGCTTTTTTCAGCTTCCAATAATGTAAATGTTTCACCATCGTAAAACAAATCACAAGCCGTTTCTGATTTTAACGCTTTGCCACCTTTGATAAAGACATTTTTCACACCATGTGCATGGATCTTTTTCGCCGCTTCTTTCACTTCTTCAATCGTTTTTGGCGTCTTCATACCTGCCAGTTGACCCGCTTCGAATAAGTTTGGTGTTGTGACGAGTGCGTGCGGCAATAAATATTGAATCATGGCATCGACTGTACCAGGGTTTAATACTTCATCTTCCCCTTTACAAACCATTACTGGATCGATGACAATATTCGCTAAATTTGATTGTTGGATTGCTTCTCCAGCTGTTTGAATGACTTCTTCCGTAGATAACATGCCCGTTTTAATCGCATCAATGCCCGTTGATAAAGCGGTTGCAATTTGCGCTTTTAAAATATCAACCGGCAGCGAATACACATTATGGCTCCATGTGTCTGGATCCATTGTTACGACAACTGTTAACGCTGTCATGCCATATGTCCCATGTTCTTGAAATGTTTTTAAATCTGCTTGAATCCCTGCACCACCCGAAGTATCTGATCCGGCAATCGTCAATGTCTTCTTTAATGTCATGTGAATAAACCCCTTTTAGTTGGAATTAAAAAAATAGACTGAAAATGAATTGCACACTATTGTACATCTTTCGGCAAATCGTCTGCTAACCATATTTTATACCAGAAAAAGGTAATGAGGCAAGCAATGATTGTTGTAATGATGCCGGCAATTATATGCTGATAATAGAACAGTGAAACCGCAAATAGGAAAAGGCCAATAATGGCAAGATGACAAAAGACCGCAAAAATCCGCATACCAATTGTTTTGGAAGATTCTTCAATTTGCGTTCCATCTTTTGCTACAATCGTTAACGCTCGAATTTTCTCCTTCATTTGCATATTCGACATAAGCATCCCCCTCGTCTATTCATCATATCATGACCACGTATGAGTTGTACGTTCATTTTAAGTTGGAGCTTATGAAACTGGTGATCTTCATTTACACATTGATGGAAGTGGAGATGAGAGGAGCAGTGCGAGATGAAACGGTGACGCAAAAAGCTGGAACGCAAAAGGCGCTCGTTCAACTGCGATGGGCATAAGACGTGTTCACGGAGTCTTGCCGTAACCACGAAGTGACGCTGTCTCGAGCCGTTAGCGCCTAACACGATAATTGTAGCGAAAAATCATTTTCTAATGGGCTGTTCATAGCTCCACCTAGCAACATGTTCCGCTTACTTGTTATAATGAAAAGACAAGAGAGAAGAGGGGGCGCCCATTGTGCCAAAGAAATTTTTTCAAAATGATTGGGATGACCAATTACAACATGAATTTGAACAACCTTATTATGCACAATTACGAGCATTTTTAAAGACTGCTTATAAAGAGCAAATCGTTTATCCACCGATGGATGAATTGTGGACTGCTTTTCGATTGACGCCATTTCAGGACGTAAAAGTTGTTATACTTGGTCAAGATCCTTATCACGGGGAAGGACAAGCACATGGCTTAAGTTTTTCTGTCAATGAAGGCGTGCGGATTCCGCCAAGTTTGCGTAATATGTTTAAAGAATTAACGACTGATATGGGATGTCCAATGCCACAATCTGGGAATTTATCAGGTTGGGCGAAACAAGGTGTTTTATTATTAAATACAGTTTTAACAGTTCAGCAAGGTAAAGCACATTCGCATCGAAACAAAGGATGGGAACAATTTACAGATGCCGTCATTCAGCAATTATCTGCACAACACGAACAACTTGTTTTTATTTTATGGGGTAGACCAGCACAACAAAAGAAAGCGTTAATTGATTTAACAAAACATACCATTGTTGAATCTGTACATCCAAGTCCATTAAGTGCCCATCGTGGATTTTTTGGCAGTGCACCGTATTCGACAACAAATGCACAACTCATCGCTTGGGGAAAAGAACCAATCCGTTGGTGCGAAACAAATGATGTACCTCATTCGATTTGAATAGAAGTGAAACAAAGCATTTGAGGTGGATAAAATGGTAAACTGTTTTCAATGTAAACATTTTTATATCACATGGGACCAAGCGACACCACGTGGTTGTAAAGCTTATCAATTCAAATCACAAGCGATGCCGTCTGTTGTCGTTAAACAATCTTCAGGAATGGATTGTTTAAAATTTCAACGAAAGGAAGGAGTATCACGATGATTTCATACGAACATATTTTAGCGGAAATCGACAAACAAGTACAAAACGCAAAAATAACCGATGAGGAAGGAAAGATGCGAGAAGTCTTTGCGGCGATTCATTCATTATCGGCTGTTGCGCTTCAATCGAACACGCCATCTACATCATCAAAAACGCCAATGCCGCCACGTGCAGGAGCGCCAATTACACCACATGTTTTGCCGCTTCAGCAACAATCAGCATCGTCTGTTCAATCACTCGATCAAATGGACGGTACACGGTTACAAGAAGAGGATGGGGCTAACGGCGATTCTTTATTTGATTTTTAGTGTGAATGAAAGATGGTTCTTCATTCCAAAAAAATGAACAAATTTTGAGCACTTTTGACAAATTCAAGACGAAACACAATCTACACGATGATGTTGACAGGTTCGTGCTATACTGAAAGATAAATTAATGACGATAGAAAGAAGGTTTCAAGATGCCATTCTTTATAATTGCTGGTGCAATTAATGCTGCTTTAGCCGTTGCATTAGGCGCATTCGGTGCGCATGCATTAGAAGGAAAGTTAACGGAAAAATATATTGCCATTTGGGAGACAGCTGTTCAATATCAAATGTTCCATGCAGTTGGCTTATTAATCATTGGCGTGCTCGCAAGCGATGCCATTTTTGGGGACAATCCAACATTGAAAAAAGCGGGCTATTTCATTTTAGCAGGGATTATTATTTTCTCAGGAAGCTTATATGTATTAAGTTTATCAGGAATCGGCGTATTAGGCGCAATTACACCGATTGGCGGCGTTGCCTTTATTATCGGTTGGATTTTCTTAATCATTGCGACATTAAAACGCTAACGAACATGAAACAAGCAACCATTCATTATGATGATGAGTGGTTGTTTTTTTGATTCTACGGAAAAAAGATGTTGATATCTTCAGTGATTGAAATAAGACATTTGATGACAACAGGAATAGCGAATTCGTAACCTAGTGAAATGAGAAGATTATGGTCGGATTTTGAAGGGGAAATGGGCTTGTCTATTTGTGTGACATATAGTGATAGAGGGCTTGTGGTGTATGACATAGAACGAAATAAACGAGGCGACGCATTGATCATACGTCACCTCAATCGTTAAGCTTATGTCTTGTAATTTATACTTCACGCGTCCCAATCGTTTGTGGAAAATATTCCACTGCTTCATCGAACTCGGCATAATCGAAGTAAATCATTGGAAATAAAAAGTCATGACCTGTCGAGTCCTCTGTTACAATGACATGATCCCGTCCGGCAGCTTTCACGGAGCCGACGATACTTCGTGTGTTCGATCGTTCGCCGACAACATTGGAAAATGAAAAGTAAAACGTTCCAGGTTTTCCGATATTCAATCGCAAAATATTTTCAATAAAAGAACGTTCACCGGTTGGTAAGCCAGAAGGTTGCCCACCGGGAACTGCAGCTTGCGGTGGTGATACTTGTTGATTTCCTTGAGGGTAAAAATAGGGTTGCTGCGTAGTTGGATTCCAATAATATTGGACCATCAATTCATCCTTTCATTCATCAAAATTCGAGGACATAAGAGGCTGGAAAAATACGTGATATATGCATTGACAAGGTTAGACACTCGGACAAACACTGATTAAAGGGGCGAAAAAACAGTGCGATTTATAGCGTCCTGTATTCCATTGTCCATACCATTGCGCCGGACAAGCATCTTCTGGACGAAAAAACCATAATGCTCGGTCTGCTGGTTCAAAACGTTCGCCAGCCAATACACGTCTAGCAAGCTGAATTTCTTCGGGGCGTGCGCGTTGGTAAAAATATCCTTTTAACGTCGCTTCAAAGCCACCGGGACGCTGAAAAACCATTTGTTCAATGGAGCGAATGTCCTGAAAATCCAAGCAATCACCCAGTACGCGATTCACACCAACATTGCCGACCATTAACATTCCTTCAGCACCATCTGCTTCAGCTTCCGCACGCATGAGCCGCGCTAATAATTCAACTTCTGCTTCATTATGCGCAATAACAGCCAAAAAACAACCTCCTCGTGATAGTATATGCACAACCTTTCCGAGTTTATGAACAAACAAAAGAAGAAGTCAAACGGATGCTAAACAAAATCAATGAACAAAGTTGCCGGCCGCATGGAAAAAGGTAGCGACCGTCGAAAAAGGAATCCGTTCTCGATCGCAGGCTGAAATTTGTAAATACGAGCTTTAAGTTTGTTGATTTGAATCGGGAATTTGTAGATATTACCGGGAAATTTGTTGATATCGAAGGAGAATTTGTAGGAAAATCCTGGGGTTGTTGATTTACGGAAGAAAGTTGTAGGTACTGAGCGAGGATTTGTAGGTATCACCGGGAAATTTGTAGATATCGGAAGAGGATTTGTAGGAAAATCTCGGGGTTGTTGATTTACGGAAGCAAGTTGTAGGTATTGAGCAAGGATTTGTAGATATCACCGGGAAATTTGTAGATATCGCGAGCGACTTTGTAGGAAAATCTTGAGTTTGTTGATTTACGAAAGCAAGTTGTAGGTACTGAGCAAAAATTTGTAGGTATCTCCCAATCATTTGTCGATAAAGAATGTGTTCTCGATAGCAGGCTGAAATTTGTAGATACGAGCTTTAAGTTTGTTGATTTGAATCGGAAATTTGTTGATATCGGAAGAGAATTTGTAGGTAAATCCTGGGGTTGTTGATTTACGGAGGAAAGTTGTAGGTACTGAGCGAGGATTTGTAGATATCGAAGGAGAATTTGCAGGTAAATCCCAGTTTGTTGATTCATGAAAGAAAGTTGTAGGTATTGAGCAAGGATTTGTAGATATCACCGGGAAATTTGTTGATATCCCAAGAGACTTTGTAGGAAAATCTTGAGTTTGTTGATTTACGAAAGCAAGTTGTAGATACTGAGCAAGGATTTGCAGATATCACCGGGGAATTTGTTGATATCCCAAGAGACTTTGTAGGAAAATCTTGAGTTTGTTGATTTACGAAAGCAAGTTGTAGATACTGAGCAAGGATTTGTAGATATCACCGGGAAATTTGTAGATATCGGAAAAGAATTTGTAGGTAAATCCCAGTTTGTTGATTTACAAAAGCAAGTTGTAGGTATTGAGCAAGGATTTGTAGATATCCCCGGGGAATTTGTTGATATCGAAGGAGAATTTGCAGGTAAATCCCAGTTTGTTGATTTACGGAAGAAAGTTGTAGAAACTGATCAAGGATTTGTAGATATCCCCGGGGAATTTGTAGATATCGGAAGAGACTTTGTAGGTAAATCCCGGGGTTGTTGATTTACGGAAGAAATTTGTAGGTACTGAGCGAGGATTTGTAGATATCACCGGGAAATTTGTTGATATCGCGAGCGACTTTGTAGGAAAATCTTGAGTTGTTGATTCATGAAAGCAAGTTGTAGATAACGAGCAAGGATTTGTAGGTATTACAGGAGAATTTGTAGATACTGCAAGAGACTTTGTAGGTAAATCCCGGGGTTGTTGATTCACGGAAGAAATTTGTAGATATTGAGCAAGGATTTGTAGATATCACCGGGAAATTTGTAGATACTGCAAGAGAATTTGTAGGTAAATCCCGGGGTTGTTGATTTACGAAAGAAATTTGTAGGTACTGAGCAAGGATTTGTAGATATCACCGTGGAATTTGTAGATATCGGAAGAGAATTTGTAGGAAAATCCCGGGGTTGTTGATTTACGGAAGAAATTTGTAGGTACTGAGCAAGGATTTGTAGATATCACCGGGGAATTTGTAGATATCGGAAGAGAATTTGTAGGTAAATCCCGGGGTTGTTGATTCACGAAAGCAAGTTGTAGATACTGAGCAAGGATTTGTAGATATCACCGGGGAATTTGTAGATATCGCGAGCGACTTTGTAGGTAAATCTTGAGTTTGTTGATTCATGAAAGAAAGTTGTGGGTATTGAGCAAGGATTTGTAGATATCACCGGGGAATTTGTAGATATCGGAAGAGAATTTGTAGGTAAATCCTGGGGTTGTTGATTTACGGAAGAAAGTTGTAGGTACTGAGCGAGGATTTGTAGATATCACCGGGGAATTTGTTGATATCGCGAGCGACTTTGTAGGTAAATCCCAGTTTGTTGATTTACGAAAGCAAGTTGTAGATACTGAGCAAAAATTTGTAGGTATCCCGATAGAATTTGTCGATATCCCATAAGATTTGTAACCCCCCAAAAAAAATTTATAGATGTATTCTGGAGAATTCCAGACACGACAACGTCATGTAAAAAACCTGCTGAACAGTCGGCTGGGCCAACTGTTTGGCAGGTTTTCATGATGATCATTTATTGAATTTCTAAAAATGAAGCGACTTTTTCGTTGTCGAGTAGGGTTCCGACAAAGAATGAGCCGAACTCGCCGTAACGCGCACTCGCTTCATCAAAGCGCATTTCATATACGATTTTCTTAAATTGGAGTACATCGTCTGAAAACAATGTAACGCCCCACTCATAATCATCGAAACCGACAGAGCCAGAAATGATTTGTTTAATTTTTCCAGCATATTGACGACCGATCATTCCGTGGTCATACATTAGTTTTTTGCGTGTATCCATATCGAGCATATACCAGTTATCGTCGCCATCGCGCTTTTTATCCATCGGGTAGAAACAAATATAATCTGTTCTTGGTAATTCGGGATAGAGGCGTCCGCGTACGTAAGGGTTTTCGTAAGGATCTTCATCGGATTCCTTCGCTAAGTAATTTGACAATTCCACAACGGAAACGTATGAGTAGGCCGGAATTGTAAAATCTGCAATTGCGAGTTTATTAAAAGCGGTCTCCAATTGCTGTAGTTCGTCCATTGTCGGTCGTAAAATCATCAGCATGAAATCTGCTTTTTGTCCAACAACTGTGTAAAAAGCATGACTGCCCGTTTTTGCGTCGTCTGCTTCTTGTAGGCCGGTTAAAAATTGTTGGAACTCTTCGATCATCGCTTGACGTTCTTCGTTTGAGATCAATTTCCATGATGCCCAATCGATGGAACGAAGATCGTGTAATACATACCATCCATCTAATGTGACTGCTGCTTCATTCATTTGATTGACACTCCTTTAAAAAATTTTGATGCCGAGAATAGTGTAACATATTCAGAAAATATTGACCTTTGCGGACCTCTATTGTCACGAAATTGACAGAAGTTCATGTTCTTTAATTAAACCTTCTTCTAGTGTATGCTAAAGGGAGAAAATTTAACGGAGGAATCACGAAATGGCACAATTATTCAACACCATTCAGCAACAGTTACAAGGAACACAAAAATCGATTGTTTTACCAGAAGGAACTGACGAGCGTATTTTACAAGCGGCAGTTCGCTTAGCAGAAGAAGGCCTTGTAAAACCAATCCTTTTAGGAGATGAAACAGCGATTCAAGAAGCGGCTACAAAAGCATCTGTTTCATTAAATGATATCGAGATCATTCATCCAGAGACAGCTCCTTATGTAGATGAACTTGTTGAAAGCTTTGTCGAGCGTCGTAACGGGAAAAATACGGAAGAACAAGCACGTGAATTACTGAAAAACGTGAACTATTTTGGAACGATGCTCGTATATACAGGACGTGCAGATGGTTTAGTAAGTGGGGCAGTTCATTCGACGGCAGATACAGTTCGTCCTGCCTTACAAATTATTAAAACAAAACCAGGGGTATCTCGTACGAGTGGTGCGTTTATTATGATGAAAGGCGATGAAAAACTTGTTTTCGCGGACTGTGCAATTACAGTCGCACCAAATGCGCAAGAGTTGGCTGAAATTGCGGTGGAAAGTGCGCATACAGCTCAATCATTTGGCATCGATCCACGTGTAGCGATGTTATCATTCTCTACAAAAGGTTCAGCAGTCACTGAAGAAACTGAAAAAGCAGCAGAAGCAGTGAAAATTGCGAAGACATTAGCACCTGAATTAGCTTTAGATGGTGAATTTCAATTTGACGCGGCATATGTGCCAGAAATTGCGGCGAAAAAAGCACCTGAATCTGCCATTCAAGGAGATGCGAACGTGTTTGTCTTCCCATCTTTAGAGGCAGGAAACATCGGTTATAAAATTGCTGAACGACTCGGTGGATATGAAGCGATTGGTCCGATTTTACAAGGATTAAATGCACCTGTAAATGATTTATCACGCGGCTGTTCAACAGACGATGTGTATAAATTAAGCTTAATAACAGCAGCACAAAGCTTATCATAATAGGAGTAACGAATGATGACAAACTACGAATCTTATTTACAAATTCCTGAATGGCGCTTTATTGATGAATCGATGAGCGCACGAAACCGTTCAGCATTAGAATCTTTTGCGGCGGATGATACACTTTGTCATCTTGTCGGTCAACAAATGAGTGCACCTACTGTTCGTGCTTGGGTGCACAACAAAACGGTCGTGCTTGGGATACAAGATCACCGTCTACCTTATGTAGAAGATGCAGTGAAACATATTGAACAAGCAGGCTATCAATCAATCGTTCGGAATTCAGGGGGGCTTGCAGTCGTCCTTGACGAAGGCGTTTTAAACTTATCTCTCGTGATTTCAGAACGTGAAGGGTCGATTGATATTGACACAGGTTATGAAGTCATGCTGAGCCTCATTCGTTTAATGTTTCCAGAAGCAGAAGACCGCATTGAGGCATATGAAATTGTCGGATCGTATTGTCCAGGATCCTATGATTTAAGCATTGATGGCAAAAAATTTGCGGGAATTTCTCAAAGAAGATTGCGTCAAGGCATTGCGGTGCAAGTCTATTTATGCGTGGAAGGCAGCGGTTCTAAACGTGCTGAATTAATTCGTGATATGTATCGCATTGGATTAAAACAAGAGCAGACGAAGTTCGAATATCCGAAAATTCGTCCTGAAGTTATGGCGTCATTAGCGGAATTATTGAATATGCCTTTAACAGTGAGCGATGTTGTCATTCGAGCACAACAAGTATTGCATATTTTAACGCGAAACGTAAAAATCGAAAGTTTTTTAGAAGAGGAAATGGAGCTCTATTCCTTTTACTTACAACGTGTTTTTGAGCGTAACGAAAAAATGCTCGCACGAAAAACGAAACAATCATAATCAAATAAAGCCACCATCTTCATTGAAGAGGTGGCTCTTTTGCGATTAAATTCCCATTTGGTTCCATTGTAAAAATGGGTGCTGTATGTTCATGATCATCATCTAGTGTGACGAGACGGCGTGCCCGATTCATAATTTGAACGAATTGATCATAATCCGCACGAAGCGTTTCATTCTCTTCTTGTAAAGTAGCAATCTGACGTTCTAGCGTTTCGATTTTCGATGTCGCAGCTTGTGCGGTATGTTTCCAACGAAGCGTTTCCATATCATTTCCACCATTATGATGTAAGCGTACGAGATAGGCGATTACAGTTTCTAACGTTAAACTAGAAAGGGGAATATCTTGCTGTTGTTCTTCGTTTTTATCAGCATTTGGTAAATATAATTGTTGTCCGCGGCGCTTAAACCCATTTCCAAGCATGCGCATTGCTTGTTTACGTTCTCGTTTTGCATCTTCTAATTGATCCTCATAATCTTTACGAACGACTGCGTTCCAACGAAATCCACAAGCCGCTGCAGTTCGATTTAATTGATCGCCAACTTCTTCAAAAGCACTTAATTGTGTACTTCCTTCGCGCACATGGCGAAGGACCGTTTCAGCTAATAAAATATCATTTTCTGAAAGCCATGCATCTTGTCTCATTTTAACCATAAAATTTCCTCCTACAATATTCGTATTCTTTTTCTAGTAACAGTTTGTACAACTTCATTGAATTTATTCACACGAGAACAATTTTTAGTATGAGTAAAATATTTATGGGGGAAAAATGTAACAACCAATCCCCATATTGATTTCCTTTTCGATGGTGGTGCTTGCCGTGGGCACGGCTTTAGCTTCCACGTCGCTACACGCCTGTGGGTCTTCAGCTCGTGCTGTTCCCACAAGCGTCACCACATCTCCACTTCAATCAATCTTTACACTTTCTTTTTCTAGGCAACAAAAAATGGTAAACTGATAGATAAGCGAGTCCATTTTATAAAGATTGTTGATGCAATCATCATTAAATGCCGGAACTTGTGGTAATCGCAGGACTTTTTCGCGGTTATTAGGTCAATGGACAATCCCGCATAGTCGATAAGTGGCTATGTATTCGCAACTGTTTTTGATGATCAATGAACAACATGATTCTTATAATCATCGGGTAGATGAACAGTGTAAAACTGCATCAATGCTAAACAATTACGATGAAAAAACAATAAATGTCCAAGGTGCTCGTTTTCCAAAGATAAAGAGAAGTTCGTTTTCTGACGATACTTGAGTACCTTGAACGACAACAACGAAGGAGGCGGAAAATGGGGTATCAATATGAGAAGTTGCAAGAAGAAAAAGTGTTTAAAGATCCCGTCCATCGTTATGTACATGTGCGCGACCGTGTCATTTGGGATGTCATTGGCACACGAGAATTTCAAAGGCTAAGGCGCATTAAACAATTAGGAACGACTTATCTCGTCTTTCATGGGGCGGAACATAGTCGTTTTCAGCACTCTTTAGGTGTATATGAAATTGTTCGACGCATTATTGATGATGGATTTAGTGAACGTCCAGAATGGGATGAAGAAGAACGTCTCGTCACATTGTGTGCAGCATTATTACATGATTTAGGGCACGGTCCATTTTCGCATGCATTTGAAAAAGTATTTAATTTAGATCATGAAATATTTACACAGAAAATTTTATTAGGAGATACTGAAGTGAATGCAGTATTGCGTAAAGTCTCTCCACAATTTCCGCAAAAAGTAGCAGATGTCATTGCGAAAACTTATCCAGATAAGCTTGTCGTCAGCTTAATCTCTAGTCAAATTGATGCGGATCGCATGGATTATTTACAACGAGATGCTTATTATACAGGCGTTTCTTACGGGCATTTTGATATGGAACGGATTTTACGTGTCATGCGCCCATCTGAAGAGCAAGTTGTCGTGAAATCAAGTGGCATGCATGCAGTTGAGGATTATATTATGAGCCGTTACCAAATGTATTGGCAAGTATACTTTCATCCGGTTTCACGTAGCGCAGAAGTTATTTTGACGAAAATTTTCCACCGCGCGAAACATTTATACGAATCGAATTATGCATTTAAGCAAGATCCTGTTCACTTACATGCGTTTTTTAATCAAAATATTAATCTTGACGCTTATATCACACTGGACGAAGGAATTGTGATGACGTATTTCCAATTGTGGTCGACAGAAGAAGACGCGGTTTTACGTGATTTAAGCCGTCGTTTTTTAAATCGAAAACTATTTCAATATGTGGAAATTACACCTGCTACACAGTATAAAAAATTACAACAATTGGAAGATTTATTTGCAAAAGCGGGAATTGACCCAGAATATTATTTAGTCGTTGATTCATCATCGGATTTGCCTTATGATTTTTATCGTCCTGGTGAGGAAAATGAAACATTACCGATTTTTTTACAATTGCCAAATGATGAATTAAGTGAGCTATCACGTTCGTCTGATATCGTTGATGCCATTTCTGGCAAACGGCGAACAGACCATAAATTATATTTTCCAGAAGATGTATTACAAGACGGAGACAATCCGATTTATCAAGAGATTTTAGCGCTTTTATATGAATAGAGAGGGTGGCCATTTTTGTTACAAGAACACGCGAAACTCGTTCAGTTTATTTCACTTGCAGAAGAGATAACAGGACGAAAAAAATTACAAAAGATGATTTTCATTGCCAAGAAGATGAAGTTTCCGTTTCAGGAAAAATTTCGTTTGCATATGTACGGTCCGTATTCTGAGGAATTAACATTGCGCGTAGAAGAATTATGTGAGATGGGCTTTTTACAAGAGCAATGTATTGACCAAGGAGCTTATGTACAATATCAATACCATGTATCTGACGAAGGTGAACATTTCTTAAAGGAAATGTCAGCGGAAGCAGGTGCTTTACAAGGGTTTATCCAACAAATGCAACAGCAGTCTTCGCGTTTTTTAGAGCTTGTGTCTACTTTATTGTATTTTGATGAATATGAGAAAGAAGAACAAATCGAAAAGGTTCAGATTGTGAAAAGTAAACTCAATTTTTCAACGCGTGAAATGGAAGATGCATTTCATTTCATTGACGAGTTAGAACAATTGGCTTTATCGTAACAGTATCATGGATAAACAGTAATTCGGCATTATGACGAAAAATCCAGTATACTAAATGTATTATTGATGTTGGAGGGATAAGAAAGATGGGGAATGAGCAAAAGAAACCTAAAATGGAATTTACCATTATAAAAAATGATCCACTAGATGGCGATAAAGGTTTTGGCGTCGGTTCTTTGTCGTTGGAGAACGTTACTCCTGTCATCATCGACGTTGAAGCGCAAGAGGCTTGGATTGACATGGCCGCGATGCACGCCAAAACAAAACTAGAGCGTAGTCTAAAGTTTTTACCGACGCGGGAAGAATCTAAAAACGGGAAACAATATTGGATTAATTGGGTAACCGTAGAATATAAAGAAGATGGTCCTTATTATGCAGGTGTAACCGCTTGTGAAATGGTCATTGATCGCCAAGCACGTCGCGGATATAAAAACTTCGTTGACCATGTGAATAAAATGGATAAATCATTAAAACGTCATATCATTGTGGATGAAATGGATGACAATTCAAAACGTGTATTAAAGGAATTTTTAATTGACCATAATGAGGCGTTTTGGAACCGTAGTACAGCGGAATTGCATGAAGCATTAGACGTTTAAAATATTTTCAATAATGAACTTATAAAAAATTTGCTTGTACTGTTGAATGTCGAAAGAAAAGGAAGTAAACTATATAATATAGCTTATACATGTAAAGCTAGGACAACCAGAAGTGGCGACATCTTAATTGAGCAACGTCATATCCAACCCAAGCATGACAACTCTCTTTTAAATGCTGTAACAACTGGTAAAAAACCTCTTTCTTCCAATTAGAAGAAAGAGGTTTTTTGAATAGAGAAATATGAAAAACAATGGTTAATCGAAAAATGAAAAAGGGAAAAGGTTGAACTTTTTCTCCTCTGTTTCTGTCGTTTTTCTTTGTTGTAAGGAGCGGTCTGTACAAAGCTTAACAGGCACGTCTCGTTCTTTTAAATACATGACCCGTTGTTTACGACACTCGCTTACCGCAAGTCCACCCGTTTCGATATCAATAATGGCACTTTCAACCCCTTCTGGTGGAATGAAAGGCTCTGGTGTTTTGCCACTATGAACCGTTTCCATAAATTCCATCCAAATCTTCTTTGTGACCCCTTGATCTATCACTTGCTCGATTTTCCGTCCATCATCATAGCCATTCCAAATACCAGCTGTTAAAGAGGGCGTATAGCCGATCAAATATTGATCAGAAAGCGTCGTACCTGATTTTGCAGCGTATGGTCGTGTTTGCTGTTGACGCATAGACATCCCCGTAACTGGTAAATAATCATTAAAAACAGGGTCAAACATGCCTGTCATTAAATGACTTAATACAAAAGCATCTTTTTCATCGACCAGTTGTTTTTGTTTAGGTTCTCGCTCATACACGGTTTTCCCATTACGGTCTTGAATCGAAATAATGGTATACGGCAAATGATTCTGCCCGTTTGCAGCGAAAACATTATACGCACCCGTCATCTGCAGTAAAGATACTTCCGCAGTTCCTAACGCGCTTGCTAACGTCATAGGCGTTTTAGTGCGAATCTCAAGTCGATCAATCATTTGTTGAAAAGGAGCAAAGCCAATTTCTTCTAAAGTTTTTACTGCGAATACATTATCTGAAATCGCAAGTGCTTGCGCCAGTGAAATGGGATGATCGGCAAATTCTCCGTTCACATTTTGCGGTTCATACGTTTCTCGTCCGTCATCTAACGTAAACACGGTTTCTTCGGGAAATAAGAAGGTTAGTGGCGAAAATCCATTTTCTAATGCAGCTGCATATAAAATGGGTTTCATCGCTGAACCGGGTTGACGTTTTGCTTGTGTCACACGATTAAACGGGCTTACTGTATAATTTTTGCCCCCCACAAGTGCAGTAACAGCACCTGTTTCAGGCATCATGGAAACAAATCCGACTTCTAAATCAGTGTCAGGCAAGCCATTTTCGACCGCTTGCTCCGCAATTTCTTGGTGGGTAGTGTCTAATGTCGTTCGAATCGTCCAGCCCCCACCATCTACAAACCTGCCTTGTTTCGTTAAAATGTCTTCTGCTTCTTTCCATGCAGCATCTAAAAAGTAGGAAGCAAAAGTATCAGCTTCTGCATCATTTTCATGTAAAACAATAGGCATCTCTTGTGCTCGTTCATGCTGTTCTGCTGAAATGAACTGTTGCTGTTCCATCAATGACAACACAAGACTTTTTCGCTCCATTGAACGTTCATAATTATTGACAGGAGAATAGAGTGACGGTCCCTTTGCAATAGCTGCAATGACCGCAGCTTCCTCTAACGTAACGTCTTTGGCTGATTTTCCAAAATAAAAATTTGTAGCAGCTTCAACGCCATACATGCCATGTCCAAAATAAATCGTATTTAAATAGCCTTCTAAAATCGTATCCTTATCGTAAAAGCGCTCCAATCTAAACGCAATGAGTGCTTCTTCAAACTTTCGTTGCCACGTTTTCTTATGTGACAAATATAAGTTTCGCGCGTACTGTTGTGTAATTGTACTTGCGCCTTCTACTTTACTACGATTTTTAATATCCGTTAATACAGCACTCGCAATCCGTTTATAGTTAAACCCACTATGTTCATAAAACTGCTGATCTTCCGTTGCAATTACCGCATCTTTTAAAAAAGGGGAAATGTCGTCGAGTGGTACCCAATAACGCTTTTCATTCCCGACTAAATCACCAATTTCATGTCCATCCGCATCTAAAAAGACCGAAGCTTTTGATACGTTTAAGGAAGGAGCACCTGCGATTTGCGCATAAATCAGCATTCCTCCATACATCGTGAGCAATGCAAAGAGAACTGTGATCAAGGAGAAAGTCACTGTGCGTACCCATTTTAGACGTTTTTTCTTTCGCATATAAACTGTCCGTCGCATTGACACCACGTCCTGTCCGTCAATTTAGCTGTAGTATGTGACAATCAAAAGAAAATTAAACGATTTTAAGAGAAAATGAAGGATGGGTATTGGAATGTCTATACAATAAAGGGTATAATGTATAGATATTTCAAGAAGAGGACGGTGACAAAATGGGGTCAAAACATGATACAAAACATGTACAAATTCAGCTCCATTCGTCAATTCAACACCCTGGACAAAAAAAGGACAGTGTAAAACTGAAAGTAGCTGGGCAACAAATCGTTAAAAACGGTACGTCATATTTACAATATGAAGAACAACATGACGGTCAAACAATCCAATCAACGATTAAGTTAGGACATGATGAAGCGTTAATTATGCGTTCTGGAGCAGTGAAAATGCGGTTGCCGCTCGCGCTAGGGGAAACGCGTAATGGACAATATAACAATGAACATATGGCATTGCCATTAATTGTGAAAACCAAAAAACTTCAATATGAAGAAAACGAACAATCTGGCTCATTTACAGTTCAGTATGAATTGCATGCAGATGGTTCATTATTAGGGAAATACGAATTATCAATTACATACGTGGAGGGACAATCATGAATATCGTTGAACAAATTCAACAACAAGTAAAAGATGCACTACATGACGCAGTCATTAAAGCCAATATCATTGAAGGGGAAGTTCCAGACATTATTTTGGAAACACCACGCCAAAAAGAAAATGGTGACTACGCTACAAACATCGCTATGCGTTTAACAAAATTAGCCAAAATGCCACCACGTAATGTGGCAGAAGCGATTATTGAACAATTGGACAAAGAAGCTGTTTCTATCGAAAAAATCGAAGTTGCAGGTCCAGGTTTCATTAACATCACATTGAAAAAAGATTATTTGCAAGATGTCGTACGCACAGTATTTGAAAAAGGCGCGGAATATGGTCGATCAGATGCAGGCCAACATGAACGTATTCAAGTAGAGTTCGTATCGGCGAACCCAACTGGTGACTTACATTTAGGACACGCACGCGGCGCATCTCTCGGGGACGCTCTTTGCAATGTTCTAGACTTTGCAGGCTACGATGTTGAACGTGAATATTATATTAACGACGCTGGTAATCAAATCGATAATTTAGCACGCTCAGTAGAAGCACGTTACTTCCAAGCGTTAGGGGTAGAAATGGATATGCCAGAGGATGGCTATCGCGGTCAAGATATTATCGAAATTGGTAAACAACTGGTGGAAGAATATGGCGACAAATATCAAAACGTCTCTGAGCAAGAACGTTATGACTTCTTCCGTTCATACGGTTTAGAAGTCGAATTAAATAAATTAAAAACAGATTTAGCAAATTTCCGCGTTCAATTTGATAACTGGTTCTCTGAAACAACTTTATATGGTAGCGGAAAAATTGAAAATGCACTTAATAAACTGCGTGAAAATGGTCATGTATACGAAGAAGATGGTGCGACTTGGTTCCGTTCAACAACATTCGGTGATGACAAAGATCGCGTGTTAATTAAAAAAGACGGTTCATTCACATATATCACGCCAGATATCGCATACCATGAAGATAAAATTCAACGTGGATTTGATAAGCTCATTAATATTTGGGGTGCAGACCATCATGGGTATATCCCACGTATGAAAGCAGCGATTGAAGCATTAGGCTATGAGAAAGATACATTAGAAGTCATCGTTTCACAAATGGTTCAATTGTACAAAGACGGCGAAAGAATGGTTATGAGTAAACGTACAGGTAAAGCCGTCACATTACGCGAACTCGTTGAGGAAGTTGGATTAGATGCTGTTCGTTATTTCTTCGTCATGCGTTCTGGCGATACACAAATGGACTTCGATTTAGATTTAGCTGTATCTGAATCTAATGAAAACCCAGTGTACTATGCTCAATATGCGCATGCGCGTATTTCATCAATCTTACGTCAAGCAGCAGCGTCTGATTTAGAAGCATCGTTAGAACATTTAGCATTATTAACAGCAGAACATGAAATTGATTTATTGAAAAAAGTGGGCGACTTCCCGAAAGTGATTGCTGATGCAGCGAAAGCACGTGCACCACACCGTATCGCAAACTATATTCAAGAATTAGCAGCAACGTTCCACTCATTCTATAACGCTGAAAAAGTCTTAGATCCAACAAATCGAGAACGTTCAGAAGCACGTTTAGCACTCATCACAGCGACACGCACAACATTAGCGAACGCCCTAAAACTCATCGGCGTTTCCGCACCCGAAAGAATGTAACAATCATGATGACGCAAAAACCTTACTCGGCAATGAGTAAGGTTTTTTTGTCATGAAGATTTTCAAAAACTCGTATACGCCCAGCACTGCGAACATAATGGACAAATTTTAGGAAGAAACATCATGTACCACCAACGCGCTAGGCACAATCGACAGTATTTTGGGGAATACCTACAATTTTCTGTCCGCTATCAACAACTTTTTGTTCGGAATCAACAAACAATCATTTAATATCAACAACTTTCAATCAAGAATCAACAATCACTTTAAGTACCTACAAATTATTTCGCATTATCAACAATTAACTGCTTGATACCGATAAATTTGCTCCTGAAATCAACAAATTCTTTCTGAGAATCAACAAACTTAAAAATTACCGACAACTTCGCTCGCGCTATCAACAACTATTCTATTCAAATCAACAAACAAAAAGGTGTTATCAACAAATCATCATGATCCTTCAACGCTGCCGGTATTACCAACAACTTTCTGTTCGGAATCAACAAACAATCATTTAATATTAACAACTTTTTACTGTTCATCAACAATCACTTTAAGTACCTACAAATCATTTCGCATTATCAACAATGAACTGCTTGATACCGACAAATCTGCTCCTGAAATCAACAAGTTCTTTCTGAAAATCAACAAAGCTGGAAATACCAACAAGTTAATCCTAGCTATCAACAACTTACTGTTTAATACCTACAAATTTTTCCCCGATACCTACAATTTTCTTTCATGAATCAACAATCATAAAAATACCAACAAATTTT